>CASFQX010000131.1 GCA_949296375.1 uncultured Olsenella sp. | reverse complement strand
CTTGTAGTCCTTCATGAGGCCGTTGGCGTTGGACTGGCGCGGCAGGTAGGAGACGCCGTCAACGTCGTACTCGGCGCCCAGGTCGATGGTGATGTAGCCGGGCAGGCTGCTCGTGCCGCTCTGCCACGCGCTGTGCCAGTACGTCGCGGGGTCGCCGTCGATGGCGGCGTTCGCAAAGCCGCTCGTCTCACCCTCGCCGCTCGTCTCCTCGGACGAGAAGCCCGCGATCTCATAGAGCTCCTGGTCGATGGGGTGCGCCAGCGCGTCGCTCGCGATAGTGAGCGACGCGGAGCCGCTCCACCAGCCCTGCTCGACGGTCACCTCGTAGGAGCCGGTCGTGGCGTCCTCGGGGACGGAGATCGTTGCCTCGGCGGCGCCGTCGGCGTCAACCGTGAGGGTGACCTCGCCAAACTCGGACGTCAGCGTCGCGTCCTTCTCGGGCTCGAGGCCGGTCACGGTGACGGAGACCTCAAAGCCGGGGGCCGCGGTGGCCGGGTACAGCGTCACCTCGGGCGAGAAGGCCGGGGTGACCTCAAACTCCGCGCCGGAGCCGGCGGGAACGGTCGTCACCTGGTAGGTGCCGGGCTTGACGGCCGGGACGGTGAACTCGTAGGTGCCCGCGCCGTTCTCGTCAACGGTGGCAGAGCCGAGCCCAGAATCGCCAAAGCTCAGCGAGACGGACGCGTTGGGAGCAAAGTCGCTCAGCGTGACGGTGACCTTCTCGCCCTGCTCGCCGGAGGCGGCGGAGAGCGCGATGTTGTTGCCGTAGATGGTCTCGCCGCCGGTCACGGTGACGGTCACGGTGTCCGTGACGGTCTTGCCGCCAGCGGTGAACGTCACGGTGCCGGTGTGGACGCCCTGCTCGGGAAGCTCGGTGAGCGTGAGCTCCCAGAGGCCGTTCTGGGCGCGGTTGTTGTTGTTCGCCGCCGTGGGGGCCTGGTACGGGCGGTTCTGGACCACGCCGAGCTGCTGGGTGGTGTCGTCCTCCCACGTGATGGTGGCGGTGACGTCGTCGATGTTGGTCATCGGCATGTAGCCGTGCGCGATCGTGTGCGCAACGCCCACGGACGGCGCGGTCTCGAGGTCGGTGGCCGCGACGAGCGGCTCGTTCTCAAGGCCGTCCTCGGCGTAGAAGTCGGCGCCCTTCATGGTGAGGGCGGGGACGGTGTCTGCCAGGCGCTCGCGCAGGTCGGCAACCTGGCCGGTGCGCGCGTCCTGCGGGGTCCAGCCGACCTCGGCCAGAGCCATCGCGCGCGGGAACGAGGGGAAGAAGAAGTCCTGGATGCCGCGGACGTGCTCGCTCCACATGGCGCCCTCGACGCCGCGCACGTACTCGTCGGAGAGGCCGGCGCGAGCGGACGGGTCGTAGTTGTAGAAGTCGTCGATGTTGCAGACGCCGTCTGCACCGCCCGCCCAGCTGGGGCCAGCCACGTTGGTGCCGGGGCGCTGCGGGAAGTAGGCGTTCTGGGCCATGGACCAGATGATTCGGGCGTCGGAGCTGGTGATGGTGCCTGCGGAGGGCTGACCGTTCCAGCACTGGATGGTGTCGCCGGACTCAAGGTCAACGCCGCTCGACGCCCACTCGTTCCAGCCGATGGGGGTAAGGCCCATCTCGCGGACCATCTCGCCGGCCTTGTTGAGGAACTGGACCGCACGGCCGGGATAGTCGGTGTTGAGCTGGTGCGTCTCGTCGCCGCCGATGTGGATGTACTCGGAGCCGCAGATGTCGGTGATCTGCTTCACCACGTGCTCGAGGAACATCCAGGTGTACTCGTTGTTGTAATCGAGATAGGAGCCGCCCACGTCGCCGGTGGTCTGGGCCGGGGCGCAGATCCACTCGGCGGGGTTCTCGATCTTCTCGCCGGTCTTGGGATCAACCGTGCCGTCGTGCGAGGACTCGGCGGAGTTGAGCTGCGGGATGGCGTGGAGGATGCCCTGAGAGTGCCCGGGCATGTCGACCTCGGGCACGACCTCGATGTGGTGCGCGTTGGCGTAGGCCACGATCTCGCGCAGGTCGTCCTGCGTGTAGTAGCCGCGGATGCCGGGGTTTTGCTGGTACTGGGTGGTACCCATCGCGGCGTCGCCGGCGATCTCCGCGAGGCGCGTGTAGTCGATGTCATCGCCCTCGACGCGGCCTTCGTTGGTGATCTCGACGCGCCAGCCCTGGTCGTCGGTCAGGTGCAGGTGCAGGACGTTGAGCTTGTACATGGAGAGCACGTCGATGGCCTGCTTGATCTCGTCAACCGTGAGGAACGAGCGGGCCGGGTCGAGCATGACGGCACGCCACTCGTAGCGCGGGTAGTCGGAGATCTGGAGCGCCGGGACGTCCCACGGGCCGTTGGTGACGAAGTCGGCCACCGAGAAGGGTCCGAAGAGCTGGTAGATGGTCTGGGCTCCGTTGAAGAGCCCGTGGGCGGACGGCGAGGAGAGCGTGAGGCCCTCGGCGCCGGCGGAGAGCTCGTAGGATTCCTCGGTGCCGTTGCCGGCCTCGGTGTTGATGGAGAGGGTGATGTCCGCGACGTCGTCGTTGGACTCGGCCACAACCTCAAGGTCGTAGCCCGTGGAGACGCGCAGGGTCTCGGCGAGCTTCTCGGCCTCGGCCTTGGCGGCCTCGCCCTGGTACACGATGTCGGAGTCGGGCTCCAGCGCGAACGGGTCGCCCTCGGCGGCGGTGTAGGAGACGGGCTCGGGGACGACGGCGGGAAGCTCCCCGTCAACGGGTTCGGGTTCGGGCTCGGGAGCGCCGTTCGCCCAGGTGCCCCAGACCTCGAACTCCCACACGCTCATGGCGTAAATGGCGCTGCGCCGCTCGATGAAGAGGCGGATGTAGCGGGTCTGGACGTCGGTCAGCTGAATATCAGCGGTCTCGGAGTCAGCGCCGGTCAGATCATCCGTGACCGCGTTCCAATCGGTGCCGTTTGCGGAGGTCTCGATGCGATACGGGCTGCCATACTGCTTGCCCCAGACGACCTTCACGCTGGAGACATTGGCCTCGGCACCTAGGTCGAGCGCGAGCCATACGCCGTCCGCATTATTGGCGGACCAGCGGCTGGCCTGCGCATTCACGTGGTTATCACGCGTGGTGAGCCAGTCCTTGTCCTGCCACTCGGTGTCAGTAACCAGGCCGACCTTGCCGTCAACGGCGAGCTCGGGGCCCCACTGGCCGCTGACCTCCTGACCAGAGGCAGTGACCGTGGTGGTCTCGAGGCGCGCCAGGTTCTCCGGCTCCGCGGTCTTCTCGGTGCCCCAGACCTCGAACTCCCAAATGCCGGTCGCGTACTGGGAGTTGGGCTGGGTGATGGTGACGCGCACGTAGCGCGCGATGGCGTCGCTCAGCTTGACGACGTCCTCCTCGGAGGCGGTGGCGGAGAGCGTCTCGGAGCCGTTCTCCGTGACGGCGGTCCACTTGGAGTTGTCCAGCGAGGTCTCGAGCTTGTAGCCCTGGCCGAACTGCTTGCCCCAGTAGATGGTCACGTTGTCGACGACGACCTCCTTGCCGAGGTCGACGGTCAACCAGCGGTCACCCGTCTTGTTGGAGGACCAGCGGCTGGAATTCTGGTCGCGGAAGTTGGTTCCGTTGTCGCGCCAGCTCTTGTCGGTGCGCTGGTCCTCGCCGCCCATCAGGCCAACGAGACCGTCCACAGCGCGCTCCGGTGCCCAGGCGGTGGTCGTGCCGTTCTCTTCCTCCGTGCCGGATGCCGTTACCGTGGCACCTTGTGCGAAGTTGGTCAGCTCAGGCTCTGCCTGAGCCGTCACCGCGGCGCCCGCCACGGCCACTCCGCCCAGCGCAAGCGCGCCGGCCAGAAGCGCCGCGAAGAGCCTTCGCTTTGGTTGCTTCCTACTCATGCTTTCCCCTCTCGTTTGAGCTTCGGGCGGGAAACCCATAATCTAAACCACTCTAGCAGGGGAGATTCAGTTTTGATTCTGCGTTTGAGCAGGTAGCAGGCAGGTGGCTTTAACCCTTCGGCCAGCGGTGGGGCTGTTCCACGCCACGGGCGCTCGCCGCCGCGACCCCGCGTCCTTCTCGCTTGACAAAACTAGCCTTGTCTCAGCCTTGCCAGGAGAAAACTTGACAAAATGAGGCTCGTCTCAGCCTCTGGTCGCTCAAAGGCTGAGACGAGCCCCTTTCCGTCAAGCTAGAAGCCCCTCAGACTGAGACGAGCCCCTTTCCGTCAAGCTAGAAGCCCCTCAGGCTGAGACGAGCCCATTTCCGTCAAGCTAGAAGCCCCTCAGGCTGAGACGAGCCCCTTTCCGTCAAGCGTGCCGCGCCCCCCGTCCGCGCGCCTCCGCCTAGAATCGCGCCCAGGGCAGCTCGTGCTCCCGCTCGTGCCGCGCCTTGGCGGTCAGGCTCTTGCGCGGCCGGTACCGATAGCCGGAGATCTTGTTGCCGGGAAAGCCGGTGACGCGGCTGTTGTACCCGCGGACGCACTTCTCGTAGGACTCGCGCGAACGCGCGAGGCAGTTCTCGGCGTCCGCGATGTCCGTCAGAAGCTGGACCAGGTTGGGGTTGGTCATGAGGACCGTGGAGCGTTCCGCCATGGCAAACACCGCGCGCAGCTCCTCCGTGAGGGCGTCGGACGCTGCTGCCTTCTCCTCGGGCTTCTCGGCCACCTCTACCGCAACGCGCGCCGCGGAGATCGGCTCGATCGCGTCCGAGCCACGGCCAACGCGCTCCGCCATCGTGGTCTCGAGGCTCAGCACAAGGTCGCCCCGGCGCCCCATGTCCTTCTCGACGACCTTCCAGGCGTCGACGCAGCGGTTGTCCTCGGCAATGATGTTCAGGTAGGTGCGGGTGTAGACCATGACGAGGGCGATGATGGCCAGCCCGACGAGCAGGATGACAACGATGGGGTCCACGGGCGCTCCGTTCAAAAAAGTGGAAAAGGGCGAGCCTTTTCCACAGGTGGTTTCGTATGGCGGAGGAGGAGGGATTCGAACCCTCGGAACGGGGGTTACCCGCTCGACGGTTTTCAAGACCGCTGCAATCAACCGCTCTGCCACTCCTCCGAGTGTGAGCACTAGTATCCTACCCCATGTGAGACGTTGCCGAGCGCGGGAGGAAGCGTGGGCGAGAAGAACGAGGTTGCGGCGGCCGCGGACGAGGCGCGTGCCGCGGACGAGAAGTACATGCGCCTTGCGCTCGAAGAGGCCGAGGCGGCGGCCGCGGAAGGCGAGGTGCCCATCGGCGCGGTTGTGGTGTGCGACGGCCGGGTGGTTGCGCGCGCTCACAACCGGCGCGAGACGGATGCCGACCCTTCGGCCCACGCCGAGTTTCTCGCCATGGTTTCCGCGGCCCGTGAGCTGGGGCGCTGGCGACTCACCGGCTGCACGGTCTACGTGACGCTGGAGCCGTGTCTCATGTGCGCTGGCCTCATGGTGAACTCACGCGTGGATCGCTGCGTGTACGGCGCGGCGGATCCCAAGGGAGGCGCGGTGGGCACGCTGTTTGACGTGAGCCACGACGAGCGGCTCAATCACGAGTTCGAGGTCACGAGCGGCGTGCTGGCGGACGAGGCGGCGGGGCTGCTGCGGGCGTTTTTCCGCGCGCGTAGAAAGGGCGGCAACGCGCGCCCGTCGGAGGCGTGAGGGGCCGGCCCGAGGAGACGCGCGTGCGGGGCCGGTGGGGCCGCGCCTACAGCACGAGCGAGCCCACGTAGACGATGACCGCCATCACCACGGCAAACGCAAACGCGTACTTGGCGATCTTGCCGAGGATCTCGCCGTCTTTGCCCACGAGGCCGCATGCGGCACAGCCGATGGCGATGTTCTGCGGGCTGAGCATCTTGCCCGCGGAGACGCCGAGCGAGTTGGACGCCACGAGCCAGGTTTCGTTGACGCCGATGGACTGAGCGGCGTGGAGCTGGACGTTGCCAAAGAGGACCTCGCTGGAGGTGCCGGAGCCGGTGACGAAGGTGCCCAGCGCGCCCAGCAGTGGCGCGACCAGCGGATAGAAGCTGCCGAGCGCGGCAACGAAGAAGTCGGAGATGCTTGCGATCATGCCGGAGTAACCCATGATCTTTGCGCAGGCCAGCACGCCGAGCATCGTGACGATGGTCTTGCTCATCTGCTTCACGGTGGCGCCCAGCACGCCAAGCATCTCGCGCGGCGAGCAACCCTGAATGAGGCCGCCCACGATGCCGCAGACAAAGATCAGCACGCCGGGCGTGTTCACCCACGAGAAGGTCAGCGTGGCGGTTGGATCGCCGGCGTAGATGTTGACCGTGCTCTTGATGGCCGAGAGCGGGCCGTTCACAAATGGCACGAGCTTGCTCGTGGCGAGAAGGACCACAAAGATCAGGGCAAACGGCGCCCAGGCGCGCAGCTTGTCCGCCGCGGACTCGGCGGGCGCGTCGTCGCCGGTGGAGCCGACGGTCAGACGGTACTTCTCGGGCACCTCGACGCCGGTTCTGTGCATGTGCAGCGCGTAGGCAAAGGTGAGCACGAGCGAGACCACGGAGGCCACCACGTCGGGCAGCTCGCCGCCGATGAAGTGGCCGGCGATCAGCAGGCACGCGGCAAAGGACACGCCGGAGACGAGCGCGATGGGCAGCATGCCCTTGAGCGCCTTGCGGCCGTGGCCCACGAGCGCGACCATGAGGATCGGGCAGGCGATCACGAACGGGAAGACCTGGATGGCCTGGACCGTGGAGAGCTGCACCACGTCGATGCCCGTGATGGAGGCGAGCGTGGTGGTGGGGATGCCGATCGAGCCAAACATCGTGGGCACGCCGTTGGCGACGAGGCAGGCCAGGATGGCCGTCACGGGGCTGATGCCAAGGGCCATGAGCATGCTCGCCGGGATGGCAACGGCGGTGCCAAAGCCGGCCATGCCCTCGAGGAAGCCGCCGAAGCACCAGCCGATGAGCAGCGTGAGCACGCGGCGGTCGGCGGAGACCGAGCAGAGCATGCGCTTGATGGTCTCCATGGCGCCGGTGTGCACGGTGAGGTTGTAGGTGAAGACCGCGGCGATGATCACGATCACGATGGGCCAGAGCGCCATGGCAAAGCCCTCGAGCGCAGCGGTGGCCATGTTGACGGGCGTCATTGCCCAGCCGAGCGCGGCGCAGACGGCGGCTACGACGAGCGCGCCGAGGCTTGCGAGATAGGCCTCCATGTGCAGCCCGCACAGGGCGATGACGAGCCAGATGATGGGGGCGAGGGCGAGGACAAACATGCCAAAGAGCTCAAGCATTGCGGTGACTCCCGAGGTCGTGCGGTCAATCAAGCACTAAATCTAGCACTCTACCCTTCAAAAGGGGACGGGCACCGGTCCGCAGGTAGAACCTGTCAAAAGTTCCGGCCTTGGAATCGCGCCAACTTTTGACAGGTTCTACCTGCGGACCGGTG
>CASFQX010000130.1 GCA_949296375.1 uncultured Olsenella sp. | reverse complement strand
GATCGTGGTCGACAAAAACCCTTGGTTCTTCCACGGAAGTCTGCTAGAATATCCCCTCGCTACGGGTTGTGGCTCAGCTTGGTAGAGCGCTCGGTTCGGGACCGAGAGGTCGCTGGTTCGAATCCAGTCAACCCGACCACGAACTTTCGGGGTCGTCGGCACGCGCCGGCGACCCCTTTTGCGTGCGCCCTTCTCGCCGCGCGGCCACGAGGCCCCGCCCCTCTCGCTACGCGCCCGCACCGCTGCCCTTCTCGCCCGCGCGACATTTGCGGCCGCAAAAGTCGGCCGAACTTTTGGGTTTCCCCAGTTGAGCGAAAAACTCGACCGACTTTTGTGGGGCGTCGGGCGTGACGCGCCGACAAAAACGCGCCGACAAGAACGCGCCGCCCCTCACACGTTCGGCAGTGTCGCCCAGTCCACGAACACCTCGGCGCGCAGGCGCTCCGCTGCCGCCCGCTGCCCTGCGGTCTTCTCGCGGTGGGGCACACCCAGCTTCTGAGCCACGAGCTGGGAGAGCGCCTCAAAGCGTCGCGGGTCTGCGAGCTGCCCATAGGTGACGTTCACCACGTTGACGCCCATGAGGTCGAGAGCCGCCGAACGATCTGCGTCAGACAGTGCCGCGTCACTCGAGGCGTGTGCCAAGCGACTTTGGCACTCAACGTCAAGGGCATGTCGACCGTCCCCAGCCGCCCAGAAGAGGTCGCAGACAAGGAAGCCGCGCCGTGCGAGACGTCGTGAATCAAGCGTGAGCGCCACCTTCCGGTTGTGCGAGAAGGCCCCGTATCCCTCGCCGCCGAGTCTGCGCGAGAATCCCAGCAGCATGCCCGTCACAACCTCAAACGGCGACGCCGCGCCGTCGACAACAGGCTCGGCGGCGCGCGTGAGCCGCTCCCGCCCACGCGCAACTGGCGAGCCCTGCGCGTACTCCCGGATTTGCCGCGCGGTTGCCAGGGGAGGTCGCGACCACAGCTCCGTAAGGCGCCCGTCTTGGTCGAGGACGGGAGACCACCCAGATATGCGCGGGAGCCTGCCCTCGTCGATGAGGCGCTGGAGTACGGCGCGCACGGGCTCGGGCGCAACGTAGACCGAGAAGGACCCGCAGAGCTCGGAGGCAAGCATGACAGTGCGGGCCAGGGAGGCGCGGGCGGCGATCTGCTGGAGCGCAAAGAGCGGAGTGGTTACGCCAACTCTCGGGGCTGCCGTGCGGACGTTGGCACCGCACGCCATAGCCGAGCAGAGTCGTGGCCGAACGAGCGCGGACGTGCTGCGTTGGGAGGCGTCGGTGACGAGAAGGTCGACGGGTGGGATGAGCGAAACCGAGAGCTCCACGGCAGAGTCCGCGATCGCGCTCGCGCGCAACCCAAGGTGTGCACGGCTCCGGCCCTCGCCCGCGGCTGCCGCGAACAGCGGGGAGGAGCTGGCGAGCGCCCCTCGGAGCTTGCAGACCTCGCGCCACGTGAGAAGGTCGCGCAGCAGCGGGCTGTCCGCCGGCTCGCTCACGAGCAGACGCACGACGGGCGGGGTGCGCCAGTAGAGAAAGGCCGATATGTCGCAGATGATGGCGTCCATGAGGGGAGGCTAGCACGCGGGCGCCGGGTGAGGGCGCGCGGTTTCCGGCTCGTCTGCGGTTGCTCGCGTGACTTTTGCGGCCGCAAAAGTCAGAGTTCTTGTCGGCTAACTCTATTCCCGCAGGTCAGAGAGGCGTGAGTTTTTGTCAGTCGAGAAGTTCTGACATTTGCGGCCGCAAAAGTCACACTTCATCAGGGGCTTTGAGAAAACCCGTCAACATCCGAAAGATTCGTGCAAGCTCGAGCGCTGTCCCAGCCCCGCCCCAAGCGAAAGCAGCGAGAAGAGCCTCTCGGCCGCAAGCGCGTACAGTTCTTCTGCGCGCTCCAGGGCCTCGTTGAGCGGCATCGCGTCAATCGCCACGGGCACCATCGCAGTGAGTCCCGGAACACGCTCCGCCCCGGCGCTCATGCCGCCCACCACCGCCACGCACGGAACGCCCGCGCGCTCGCACGCCGCGGCAACGCCCGAAACCACCTTCCCGCGAAGCGTCTGCGCGTCGGCGTGGCCCTCGCCCGTGACGCAGAGGTCGGCGCCCTCGAGAAGCGCGTCAAACCCCACGAGCTCGAGGACGCGCTCCACGCCCCCAACGGCCTTGGCGCCAAGAAACGCGAGGCACGCCGCGCCCAGGCCGCCCGCCGCTCCGGCTCCGGGCACGTCAAAGCTTTGCCCAAACGTCTCCTCGAGCACGTCCGCCCAGCGCCTCATGCCGGCGTCGAGCCTTTGCACATCCTCGGGTGAGGCACCCTTCTGGGGCCCAAAGACCGCGCTCGCCCCCTCTGGTCCAACGAGCGGGTTGTCCACGTCGCACATCATGGTGAAGTGCGCCTCCGCAACGAGCGGGCACACCTCGGACAGGTCCACTTCGGCCACGCGCGCAAGGTCGGCCCCGCGCCCCGCAAGCTCGCGGCCCCTCTCGTCGAGCAGGCGCGCCCCCAGGGCGCGGGCGAGCCCCATGCCGCCGTCGTTGGTCGCGCTGCCCCCAAGCGCGATCGTCACGTCGCGCGCGCCGCGCTCCAGCGCGTCCCGCACGAGCTGCCCCGTGCCATAGGTGCTTGCGGCGAGCGGGTCCCGCTCGCCCGAGGCGAGCAGCGTGAGACCGGACGCCGCGGCGGTCTCTATGATCGCGGCATCGCCCGGCAGCAGCGCGTAGGAGGCTTCGACCGGTCGTCCCAGCGGGCCATCCACGAGCACATGGACCTTCTCGCCCCTGCGGGTGGCGAGAAGCGCGTCGAGCGTGCCCTCGCCACCGTCCGCGACGGGTACGCTCGTCAGCGAGCATCCGGGGAAGTGACGCTCCGCCGCCTCTCCGAGCAGCCGGGCTGCGTCGAGCGAGGAGAGGGTTCCCTTGAGGGAGTCTGAGGCAAAGACGAACCTGGGCGTGGCGGGCATCGTGGCTCCTCTCGTGCGTTTCTTCTCCCATTGTAGGGCGTGCGCTGCCAGCGTCGCTCGCCCCTCTCAGCGTGGTACTCTTGTATGAGGTAAATCCCGTCAACAGAGGAGTGCCCATGCGCATCGCCATTGCCTCGGACCACGCCGGATTCATCCAGAAGGACCCGCTCGCCCAGTACCTGCGGTCCAAGGGTCACGAGGTGGTGGACCTGGGCCCCAAGACGGACGAGCGCTGCGACTACCCCGACTACGCCGACAAGGTCGCCCGCATGGTCGCACGCGGCGAGGCGGAGCGGGGCGTCCTCATCTGCGGCACGGGCCTCGGCATTGCCATGACGGCCGACAAGGTCCCCGGCATCCGCGCCACGCCCATCCAGACGCCCGAGTTTGCCCAGCTCGCTCGCGAGCACAACGACGCCAACGTGATAGGCCTCTCCGGCCGCTTTGTCCCGCTCGAGGTCAACGAGCAGATCCTCGACGTCTTTCTCTCCACCGAGTTTGCCGGCGGGCGTCACGCTCCGCGCGTGGAGAAGATGATGCGCGAGGACGACCCGAGCTTCCAGGGGGTGCCGCTCGACCTGTAGGTTTGGCGCCGGCGTCCTCACCAGCCCAGAAACGCGCCGGGAGGCGCGAGAAGAAGGAGGTCCCATGACCTACGAGAACCTGAGCGCGGCCGACCCCGAGGTCTTTGCCGCCGTTGAGGACGAGCTGCGCCGCCAGCGCTCCTCCATCGAGCTCATCGCGTCCGAGAACTTCGTCTCCCTTGCCGTGATGGAGGCCGTGGGCTCGCCGCTCACCAACAAGTACGCGGAGGGCCTGCCTGGCAAGCGCTACTACGGCGGATGCTGGGCGGTCGACGTGGTGGAGAACCTCGCCCGCGAGCGCGCCAAGAAGCTCTTTGGCGCCGGCTTTGCCAACGTGCAGCCCCACTCCGGCGCCCAGGCCAACTACGCCGCCCTCGCGGCGCTGGCCGCCCCCGGAGACACCGTCATGGGCATGGCGCTGGACAACGGCGGCCACCTCACGCACGGCTCGCCGGCCAACTTCTCCGGCAAGCTCTACAACATCGTCTCGTATGGCGTTGACGCCCAGACCGAGGTCATCGACATGGACGCCGTGGAGGCGCTCGCCCGGGAGACGAACCCCAAGGTGATCATCGCCGGCGCCTCTGCCTACCCCCGCATCATCGACTTCGAGCGCTTTGCCCAGATCGCGCACTCCGTGGGCGCCTACCTCATGGTGGACATGGCTCACATCGCCGGCCTCGTGGCAACCGGGCGCCACCCGTCGCCGGTGCCCTTCGCCGACGTCACCACCACGACCACGCACAAGACGCTGCGCGGCCCGCGCGGCGGCCTCATCCTCACCAACGACCCCGACCTCGCCAAGAAGGTCGACTCCGCCGTCTTCCCGGGCAGCCAGGGCGGCCCGCTCGAGCACGTCATCGCCGGCAAGGCCGTGGCTTTCGGCGAGGCACTTGCGCCCGAGTTTGCAACCTACGCGGACGGGATCCTCGCCAACGCCAAGGCCCTCGGCCGCGGCATGGAGTCGCGCGGCCTGCGCCTCGTCTCCGGCGGCACGGACAACCACCTGCTGCTCGTCGATCTCACGGCTGCCGGTGACGTCACGGGCAAGGATGCCGAGCGCATCCTCGACGAGGTGGGCATCACCGTCAACAAGAACACCATCCCCGGCGAGAAGCGCTCCCCGTTCGTCACGAGCGGCATCCGCGTGGGCTCCGCGGCGGCAACCACTCGCGGCTTCTCTGAGCAGGAGTGCGAGCGCATCGGCCAGCTCATCGGTGACGTGGTGACCCACATGGGCAACTCCGAGGTCACCGATCGCGTCTCCCTCGAGGTCCGCGAGCTTCTCGACGCCCACCCCCTCTACCCCGAGCTGTAATGTGGCAGAGGGGTCGTGGCCCCCTGTCACATGGAAAGGAAGGATGCCTCATGGCAGAAGAGTTCGACCCGACGCGATTCACCGTCATCGACCACCCGCTTGTGCAGCACAAGCTTCATATCCTGCGCGACAAGAACACCCCCACCAAGCAGTTCCGCGAGCTGGTGACCGAGCTCGCCATCTTCGAGGGGTACGAGGCCATGAGGGACTTCCCGCTCGAGGACGTTGAGGTGGAGACGCCGCTCGAGGTCACCACCTGCAAGCGCGTTGCGGGCAAGAAGGTGGCCATCATCCCGATCCTGCGTGCCGGGCTCGGCATGGTCGACGGCATCCTCCAGCTCGTGCCCTCCGCGCGCGTGGGGCACGTGGGCATGTATCGCGACGAGGTCACCCACGAGCCGCACCAGTACTACTGCAAGTTCCCCGACGACATCGAGAACCGCATCTGCCTGGTGGTCGACCCCATGCTCGCCACCGGCGGGTCGCTCACCGCGGCGATTCAGTTCCTGCGCGAGGCAGGCGTGAAGGACATCCGCTGCCTCACGCTCGTCTCGGCGCCCGAGGGCGTCCGCACCGTGCTGGACTTTGATCCCGAGGTTCGCCTCTACACCTGCGCGCTCGACCGCTGCCTGAACGACCACGCCTACATCCTGCCCGGACTCGGCGACGCCGGCGACCGCATCTACGGCACCAAGTAGGCGACTCGAGGGAGGGCTCCCGGGACCGCTTTTCTCGCTGAGGAGACCTGGGGCTCGGCCGGTGCGCCCCCGAGGGGCGCATCAGACGTTCAGAAACCTGATGACCCAAGGGTCTCGCCCTTGGGTCATTTTGTGGTTGACCTGCGAACTTGGTCCTTTCGCCACGTTTTGTCTACCGCTCGATTGTGACGAAACGGGGGCGAAGGGCGGTCCTCTTGACCTAAATCGCCGTCGCGCTAGACTTCTTCTGTCCTTAAATCGCTCGAACAGGAGGCGTCCGCGCTTGGATTCTCAGGTCGCCATCGTCTCCGGCGCGCTCTTTGGCCTTTTGGGGTGCGTTGCGCCAGCGGCGTTCTTCGAGCGGGCTCTAAGGGGGAACTCGGGGGTTTCTCTTGCCTCCGGGATCGCGGCGGTCGGCGTGTCGTTTTTCTCGCTCACCGTCGTCCTGCTCGTGGTGTACACTGCCACGAACGCCGGCTTCTTGGAGTTTGGTTGTGCACTGGTCGCCGCGTTCCTGATCTTTTGGGGTGTCGAGGCGATACGGGCCTGGAGGGTGGCCAACGGCCGCTCTTCGCATAGAGGGGAAGGATGATCTTGAATCCTCTGGACAGCCTGGGAGACGAGGTCAACGAGCTCGTAGCGAGCTTCACGTCTCAGCCGATCGCGGGGTCGCTCGACTCCGTTGGCTTCACGCAGTATTCGTTCTGGTTTGCCGTGGCCGTCGTGCTCATGCTCGTCGTGCTGTTCGTCTTCAAGAAGAAGCAGGCGGCGAGCCTCGTCCCGCAGGGGACCTTCGTCAACGGCGTCGAGTACGTCGTCGAGTTCGTCCGTGACGACATGTGCAAGGGCCTGCTCGGCGACACCTGGAAGAAGCACTTCCCGTTCATCGCCACGATTTTCCTCGTGGTTCTCGCCAACAACATCGTGGGCATCATCCCGGGCTGCAAGCCGGGCACCGGCACCATATCCACCACCGCCGCGCTCGCGCTCTGCTCGTTCGTCTACTTCATCGTCTGCGGCATAAAGAAGAAGGGCACGCTCGGCTACGTCAAGAGCCTGGCACCGGCGGGCGTCATGTTCCCGCTCAACGCCCTCGTCTGGCTGATCGAGGTCTTCTCCACGATTCTGCGCCTCATCACGCTCGCCGTCCGACTCTTCTGCAACCTCTTCGCCGGCCACGTGGTCATGGGCACCTTCGCCATACTGGCCTCGCTCTTCTTCGAGCCCATGGTCCAGGCCTTCTCGGCGGCCACCGCCGTGCAGGCGGGGGCGTCGGTGCTGTGGGTCGGCATCCTGCTCGTCATCTACGCGGTGGAGATCATGGTGGCCGCCATCCAGGCCTACGTCTTCGCGCTGCTCTCCGCCGTCTACGTTCAAATCGCGGAGTCCGACGAGGAATAGGCGAGAGGTTCGGCAACTCGCGGGCGTCCGCCCGCTGAGGCATAGCACGTTGGTTTGAAACTCGCCCCACCTCACACAAGTTCAGCGGGGCGAATGTCAAAGGAGGAACAGTGGGAGCTCTCGGTGTCGTTGGTTATGGTCTCGGCGTTATCGGCGCGGGCATCGGCATTGGCCTGGCCGCCAGTGGCGTTGCGCAGGGCATGGCTCGTCAGCCCGAGGTTCAGGGCCGTCTGTTCACGGTCTTCATCCTCGGCTCGGCCTTCGTCGAGGCCCTCGCCCTCATCGGCTTCGTCGTCAGCCTCATCGTCAAGTAGCGCTGCCGTACGTTTCCGACTGGAGGCAAGTATGAAAAACACTGCCATGAGGCTGGTTGCGCGCGCGGGTGTCGCCGGTGGCGTCATCCTGGCGACGCCTGCCGTGGCGCTCGCCGAGGAGTCCGCGGTGGGCCCGGACATCCTGATCCCCAAGCCGGCGGAGCTCATCCCCGTGCTCATCGCCTTCATCATCATCTGGGTCATCCTCGCCAAGCTCGTGTGGCCGTCGGTCCTCGAGATGATGGAGAAGCGCCAGCAGAAGATCCAGGACGACCTCGACGCCGCGCAGCGTTCCAAGATCGAGGCCGCCGAGGAGGCCAAGAGCTACGAGGCCAAGATCCTCGAGGCGCATCACGAGGCGGACGCGATCGTTGCCAAGGCCAAGAAGGAGGCCGAGGAGGTTCGCTCCGCGGTTCTCGCCAAGGCCCAGCGCGAGGCCGCCGACATCATCGCCAAGGCGCGCGGTGCCGTTGACTCAGAGCGTCACAAGGCCATGATCGAGCTCTCCAGCTCCGTCGTGGACCTCTCCGTTGAGATCGCGAGCAAGATCATCGGCAACGACCTCTCCGTTGAGGAGCAGCGCAAGCTGGCCGAGAAGTACCTCGCGGAAGTGGGAACCCCCGATGAGCGCTAAGCGGGTGGACGCCGAGAAGGTCGAGGCGTACACGCGGGCCCTCCTGGAGGCCGCCCGCTCCGAGGGCCGCGCCAACGCGGACCTGGTGCAGTGGCAGCACGCCCAGAAGTTCACGCCCGAGGTCCTCGAGACGCTCGCGGCGATGCAGAAGGAGGACGACCTCGGTCTCATCGAGGAGGTCGCCAAGCAGTACAAGGAGCTTCTCGACGCGCACGACACCACGGTCTCGGTGACCGTGACCACCGCCGTCCCCATGGACGACGAGCTTCGCGCCAAGGTGCGCGCCAAGGCCGAGAAGGACCTCCAGGCCCCCGTTTACCTGGTGGAACGCATTGACCCGGCGATCATCGGCGGCATCATGCTCGAGGTGCGCGGCAAGCGCTACGACGCCTCCGTGCGCGCCCAGCTCGCCAACATCCGCAAGACCCTCTCGTCTACCTTCATCGAAGGCGAGGAACGATAAATGGAAACCATTAGCTCCGAGAAGATCATGAGCACGCTGCGCGAGGAGCTCGCGCAGATCAGTGCCACGGTCGACCGTCAGGAGGCCTCGGTCGTCACCGAGGTTGCGGACGGCATCGCACGCATCTCGGGCCTCAAGACCGCCATGTCGGGCGAGCTGCTCAAACTCACGAGCTCCGCCACTGGCCTGGACGTCTACGGCCTTGTTCAGAACCTCGACCAGGACGACGTGGGCGCCGTTCTCTTCGGTGACGCCGAGGAGATCAAGGAGGGCGACGAGTGCCGCACCACCGGCCGCGTCATGGACATCCCGGTCGGCCACGCCATGCTCGGGCGCGTGGTGAACCCGCTCGGCCAGCCGATCGACGGCCTCGGCCCCATCAACGCCACCCATCGTCGCCCCATCGAGTTCAAGGCCCCCGGCATCATGGAGCGCCAGCCGGTGTGCGAGCCCGTGCAGACGGGTCTTCTCGCCATCGATGCGATGGTGCCCATCGGCCGCGGCCAGCGCGAGCTCATCATCGGCGACCGCAAGACGGGCAAGACGGCCATCGCCATCGACGCCATCGTCAACCAGCGCGAGACCGACATGATCTGCATCTACGTGGCCATCGGCCAGAAGGCCTCCACGGTTGCCGCCATCCGCGAGTCCCTCTCGCAGCACGGCGTCCTGGATAAGACGGTCATCGTTGCGGCCACGGCCGCCGAGTCCGCGCCGATGCAGTACATCGCCCCGATGGCGGGCGCCGCGATTGGCGAGTATTTCATGTACAAC
This sequence comes from uncultured Olsenella sp., assembly GCA_949296375.1. Taxonomy (GTDB): domain Bacteria; phylum Actinomycetota; class Coriobacteriia; order Coriobacteriales; family Atopobiaceae; genus Thermophilibacter. The sequence goes on along the minus strand of CASFQX010000130.1, from coordinate 9,460 downwards.
GACAAGCACGGCAACCCCGCCGACGCCGAGCACCCTGGCGGTCACGTGCTCGTTGTCTACGACGACCTCTCCAAGCAGGCCGTCGCCTATCGTCAGATGTCGCTTACGCTCCACCGTCCGCCTGGACGCGAGGCCTACCCTGGCGACATCTTCTACCTGCACAGCCGCCTGCTCGAGCGTGCCTGCAAGCTCTCCGATGCCTTGGGCGGCGGATCGCTCACGGCTCTGCCGATCATCGAGACGCAGGAGGGCGACGTCTCCGCCTACATCCCCACGAACGTGATCTCCATCACGGACGGCCAGATCTACCTGCAGTCCAACCTGTTCTTCCAGGGCCAGCGCCCGGCAGTTGACGTGGGCATCTCCGTGTCCCGCGTTGGCGGTGACGCTCAGATCAAGGCCATGAAGCAGGTCGTGGGCACGCTGCGCCTGGACCTTGCCGCCTACCGCGAGAAGCAGGCCTTCTCGCAGTTTGGCTCGGATCTGGACGCCACGACGCAGTACCAGCTCAACCACGGCGCCCACGTCATGGAGATGCTCAAGCAGCAGCGCTATGCGGCGCTCGACGTGCGCGACCAGGTCATCTCGATCTTCGCCGCCAAGGAGGACCTCCTCGACGACATCGACCTCGAGAACGTGACGCTGTTCCGCGACGAGCTCGCAAAGTACATGGCGCTTCACTGCCCCAAGCTGCGCAGCTCCGTGCTCGCTGGCAAGATCGACGATGCCACGGCCAAGCGCCTGCGCGCCCGCATCGCCCGCTTCAAGAAGCTCTTCCTCGCCGAGCACCCCAACAGGCGCCGCGCGGAGGACGTGGAGCAGGCTGCCGAGGACACCATCGTCGCCCCGCCCGAGGGCGGGCACGAGCCGCTGGATGGTCAGGGGCAGTAGACGATGGCAAGCCTTCGTGAGATACAGCGCCGCATGAACTCGATCAAGAGCACCATGCAGATCACGCGCACGATGGAGATGATCTCCACCGCGCGAATCCACAAGGCGCTCGAGAGCGCAGAGGAGGCGGAGCCCTACAAGGACGCCATCACGCGCATGCTCGCCAACGTTGCCGAGGCGGGGTTCACTACCAACGAGCAGCCCCTCCTCGCGCAGCGCAGTGAGGAGAAGCACGTGCTGTTCATCCTCGTGGCTTCGGACAAGGGCCTCGCAGGCGGCTTCAACATCGTGCAGCAGCGCGCTGTTGAGACCGAGATGCGCCGCCTCAAGGCGCGCGGCATCGAGTCCTCGGTCATCACCTGCGGCCGCAAGCCCACTGAGTACTTCACGTACCGCAAGATGGCCCCGGTCATGTCCTTCGTGGGCATCTCCTCGGAGCCAAACCAGGACGAGGCGGACCGCATCGCCTCCTACGCCATGCGTGGCTACGCAAAGGGCGAGATCGACCGCGTCGTGCTCTACTACTGGCACGCCAAGAACCGCGTCGAGCAGACCCAGGTCGTCGAGCAGCTGCTCCCCATCACAAAGGAGCAGCTCACGATGCCTAACAAGCCGCGTGAGCGCGAGGCGCTCACCAAGGTCGAGGGCCGTGCCTACACCGACTACGCCTTCGACCCCTCGGCAGAGGAGGTCCTGGGGCACCTCATGCCCGCTTACTTCAGGACGGTCATCTTCCACGCGCTGCTCGACTCGGCGGCCGCGGAGCACGGGGCGCGCCGCCGCGCCATGCAGTCCGCGACCGATAACGCCCGGGAGGTCCTGGGCACGCTCGAGCGCACGTTCAACCGAGTCCGCCAGGGCTCCATCACCACTGAGCTCAACGAGATCATCGGCGGCGCTTCCGCATTGGAGGACAACTGATGGCAGAGAAGAACCACGAGACGCGCACCGCCCTCGAGGAGGCCGCGTACAACAAGCTCAACCGCACCGTCGGCGTGGGCTCGATCGTCCGCATCGTCGGACCGGTCGTGGACGTCAAGTTCGATGACCAGGTGCCGGGCATCTACACGGCACTCGTCGTTGAAGGAGACACGCCCGTCGGTCACGTGAGCACCGTGCTCGAGGTGGAGTCACAGCTCCCGGGCGGCATCGTGCGCACGGTGGCCATGTCCTCGACCGACGGCCTCACCCGCGGCCTCAAGGTCCGCGACACCGGCCACCCCATGATGATGCCGGTGGGCCCCTCCACGCTCGGGCGCGTGTGGAACGTCATGGGTCAGCCCGTCGACGGCGGCGAGGTGCCCGAGGACGTCCAGTACTACCCGATCCACCACCCGGCGCCGTCCTTCGACGAGCTCACCACGCAGACGGAGATCTTCGAGACCGGCATCAAGGCCATCGACCTTCTCGAGCCCTACGTCCGTGGCGGCAAGACGGGCCTCTTCGGAGGCGCGGGCGTCGGCAAGACGGTCCTTATCCAGGAGCTGATCAACAACCTCGCGCAGCAGCACGGCGGCACCTCGGTCTTCACCGGCGTCGGCGAGCGCACCCGCGAGGGCACCGACCTCTACCTCGAGATGCGCGAGTCCGGCGTCATCGACAAGACCTGCCTGGTCTACGGTCAGATGAACGAGCCGCCCGGAGCTCGTATGCGCGTGGCACTTGCCGGACTCACCACGGCTGAGTACTTCCGTGATCAGGGCCAGGACGTGCTTCTGTTCATCGACAACATCTTCCGCTTCTCCCAGGCGGGTTCCGAGGTCTCGGCCCTTCTCGGCCGCATGCCCTCCGCCGTTGGCTACCAGCCCACGCTGGCAACCGAGATGGGCGAGCTCCAGGAGCGCATCACCTCCACCAAGGAGGGCTCCATCACCTCGGTCCAGGCCGTCTATGTCCCCGCGGACGACCTCACCGACCCGGCGCCTGCCACCACGTTCACGCACCTCGACGCCACGACGGTCCTCTCGCGCGCGATCACCGACCTCGGCATCTACCCGGCTGTCGACCCGCTCGCGAGCTCGAGCTCCGCGCTCGACCCCTCGATCGTGGGCGAGGAGCACTACCGCGTTGCCATCGCGGTTCAGGAGACCCTCCAGGAGTACTCCGACCTCCAGGACATCATCGCAATTCTCGGCATGGACGAGCTCTCCGAGGAGCAGCAGCACGTCGTTGCGCGTGCTCGTAAGATCCAGCAGTTCCTCTCACAGTCGTTCCACGTCGCCGAGAAGTTCACGGGCAACCCTGGCACGTACGTGACCGTCGAGGATACCGTCCGCTCCTTCGGCGAGATCGTCGACGGCAAGTGCGACGACCTTCCCGAGCAGGCGTTCCGCTTCGCCGGCACGATCGAGGACGTCCGTCGCCGCGCGGCGGAGATGACCGGGACGAGCAAGGCGGGGGAGTAGGCTCATGGCCGAGCTCAACTGCCAGTTCGTGAGACCGGACCGCCTTCTCTTTGACGGGCCCGTGGCCAACCTCGTCCTCGTGACCTATGCGGGCGAGCTTGGCGTGTGGCCGGGACACGCCCCGGAGATCGTGGCCCTCGGAGACGGCGTCGTGCGCATGCGCACCCGCCAGGAGGACGGCGGCAAGGAGTACGACGTCGTCGTCTCTGGTGGCTATGCCGAGATCGACAACGATGGGGTCATCATCCTGGCCGACCACGCTCGCCGCACCGACGACATCGACCCCGACGTCGTCCGTCGCACCCGTGACGAGGCGATTGAGGCTCTCGACGAGATTGCCGCGGGGGACCATCGTGCGGCATACTATGAGAAGAAGATCAGATGGTGCAACCTCCTGCTGAAGCATGCTGCGGGGGTGCGCACCGAGTAGCTCCCCGGCCGGAGGCAGCATGGAAGTCATACAGATCGAGGGCGGTCATCGCGTTTCGGGCGAGGTGAGCGTCGAGGGTGCCAAGAACTCGGCGCTCAAGCTCATGGCGGCGACCATCATGGCGCCTGGCGTGAACACGCTCACGAACGTTCCCAACATCGCGGACGTGCACGTCATGGGCAAGGTTCTCAAGAACATCGGTGCCCGCATAGAGGTCGTGAACGAGCACGAGCTCAAGATTGACACCTCGGGCGTCGACTCCTGGGAGACGCCCTATCATCTCGTGGCGCAGATGCGCGCCTCCACTGCGGTTCTCGGCCCGCTGCTCTCCCGTTTTGGCAAGGCGATCGTGGCCATGCCCGGCGGATGCAACATCGGCGCCCGCAGCATCGACATGCACATCCTCGGCCTCGAGGCCCTCGGCGTCGAGTTTGAGGTCAAGCATGGCAACATCCACGCCAGTGCGCCGCACGGCCTCGTGGGCAACACCGTGACCCTTGACTTTGCCAGCGTGGGCGCCACGGAGAACCTCATGATGGCCTCCGTCTTTGCCAAGGGCGTGACCACCATCGACAACGCCGCGCGTGAGCCCGAGATCGTGGACCTCGCCAACCTCCTCAACGAGATGGGCGCAAAGATCTCCGGCGCAGGGTCGCCCGTCATAGAGATCGAGGGCGTCTCCGAGCTTCACCCGGTGACCCACCGTGTTGTGGGCGACCGCATCGAGGCGGGCACCTTCCTCGCCATCGGCGCACTGACGGGCGAGCCGATCACGGTCAAGGGGTTTGCCCCCCTGCACCTGGGACTCGTGCTCAAGAAGTACGAGCAGATGGGCATCTCCATCGAGCGTGGGCCCAACTGCTGCACCGCCTGGCGCGAGGGGCCCCTGCTGCCCACGGACATCCAGACGCTGCCCTTCCCCGGCTTCCCCACGGACATGCAGGCGCAAACGATGACCCTGCTCGCCCTGGCAAAGGGGAGCTGCGTCATCACCGAGAACATCTTCGAGAACCGCTTCATGCTCGCGAGCGAGCTCACGCGCATGGGTGCCGACATCGTCATCGAGGGTCACCATGCGATCGTCCATGGCGTGGACGGGTTCTCCGGCACCCAGGTGAAGTCCCCCGACCTCCGCGGCGGGGCCGCCCTCGTCATGGCGGGTCTCGTGGCGGACGGCATCACCACGGTGTCCGCGATCCATCACATCGACCGTGGCTATGAGCGCTTTGTCGAGAAGCTCTCGGCGCTCGGGGCCAGGATCAGGCGCACCGAGCTGCCCGACGAGGAAGACGACCTGTAGGCCAGCCGCCGAGGGGAGCGCGCATGAGTGACTGCGAGACCAGAGACGAGCACGCCCTCAGCCGTGCGAGCGAGGACTACCTCGAGACGATCTACCGCATTGCGACGGAGGGAGGCTCGGCGGAGGCCTCCGTACGCTCGGTTGACGTTGCCGAGCACCTGGGCGTCTCCAAGGCGAGCGTCAACAAGGCCCTCTCCACCCTCAAGGAGGCGGGGATGGTCGAGCAGAGCCGCTACGGACGCGTGACGCTTACCGAGGAGGGGCGCTGCTACGCCGCTCTCGTCTGGCGCGCGCACCGCGCCCTCAAGACCTTTCTCGAGTCTGACCTAGGTGTCGAGCCCCAGATTGCCGACTCCGAGGCATGCCTTATGGAGCACGTCCTCTCTGCCAACACGATGGAGCGCCTCATATCCTATCTGGAGCGTCAGGGCATCGTCGTTCCGGAGTAGCGCATGGGCTGCGGTGGTCTCAGCGTGCCCGAGCAACGAAGAGCGAATTAATCTGCCCGCTTACAGGCATGTAAGGTTCAATCGGTCTCCAAAGGGGTATGTTTCTTAGTGCCGCCGGCCCTGCGCCGGAACCGTCTGGCACTGCGACCCGAAGGGACGATTATGAAGGCAGTCATTCCCGCCGCCGGTCTTGGAACGCGCTTTCTTCCTGCAACCAAGTGCTCCCCCAAGGAGCTCCTTCCCGTCATAGATAAACCCGTCATCCAGTATGTGGTTGAGGAGGCCCTCGAGCCCGAGGGCGTTGATGGTGTCGTCATCGTCAACTCTCACGAGAAGCCCCAGATCGAGGAGTACTTCTCCGTGGACGAGGATTTTGAGGCCATGCTCTGCGAGCGCGGAAAGTCCGCGGAGGCAGACCGCGTCCATGCCGCCTCCTCGCTTCCCGTCTCCTTTGTCTACCAGGACGTTGCCCGCGGTCTTGGCCACGCCGTCCTCCAGGCGGCGGACAAGATCGACGGCGAGCCCTTCTTCGTGCTTCTCGGTGACTACTTTGTCCCCGGACGCCAGATGTGCGTCCGCATGGCCGAGGTCTCTCGCGAACACGGCGGCGCCTCCGTCATTGCCGTGGCACCCGTCCCGGAAGACCAGGTGAGCCGCTACGGCATCATCGCCGGCGAGTGCGTGGGCTGCCTGCCCGGATCGAATGCGACGGGCGAGCAGGAGGGGGCCGTCTGGCGCGTGAGCGGACTCGTTGAGAAGCCCAAGCCCGAGGACGCTCCCTCTCATCTCTTCATCGTTGGCCGCTACCTGCTCTCGCCGCGCATCATGGAGCTCCTGGCGACCCAGGGTCCCGGTGCCGGCAATGAGATCCAGCTGACGGATGCCATGGAGCGCCTCCTCGCCGAGGAGGAGATGTACGCTCTCGTGGTCGACCCCGCCGAGGGCTGCGACACCGGTACGCCTGCGGCATGGGCCGCGACGAACGCGCGCATGGTGCTTGAGGACGAGTCTCAGCGCGAGGCGTTTCTCGAGGCCTTTGGCACCGACTTTGGCGGTGCGCTCGGGTAGTGGGCGTCTTGGAGAAGAGGGCGGACATAATCCGGTTTGGCGTCGACGGCTGGCAGGCTCGTTTCGACGACTCGTTTACCGAGGAGAACGTGGCCCGCGTAGCCGACGCGCTTGCGCTCGTGTGGGCTGATGCCCAGCCGGGCGCGACGGTCTACGTGGGATACGACACGCGCCACGACGCGACCGACCACGCACGGCTGGTTGCCGGCGTGCTCGCCTCCTACGGACTTGTCGCAAAGGTCTCCGATGGGCCCTGCCCGACGCCGATCGTCGCATGGACCTGCGCCCATGATGAGAGCGCCGTGGGTTGCGTCATCCTGACGGCAAGCGAGCGCTCCTGCGAGTACGGCGGAATCATGCTCAGGGGCGCGGACGGTGGCCCAGTCTCTCACGAGACGCTCGAGAAGATCGAGCAGGCCATCTCGCTCACCCCAACCTCGGCGCGCGGGGCGTTCGAGGAGACTGACCTCGTCTCGGCGTACGTGAGCGACCTCGTCACCTGGGTCGACCGCGAGGCAATCGCGAGCAGGGCGCCCAGGGTTGTGGTCGACGCCATGTACGGCGCGGGCACGGGCCTTCTCGCTGACCTGCTAAGGAGCCTTGGCTGCGAGGTCGTTGAGATCCACGTGGAGAAGCGCGACGACTTTGACGGCATTCACCCCGACCCTCGCGACCCGTGGGCGGACTCTTGCGAGCAGGCAGTCCTCGCCCATGGTGCCGACATGGGACTCCTTCTCGACGGCGACGGCGACCGCGCCTCGGTTGTCGACGAGCGGGGCAACCTGCTGCCCGCGCGCGTGATCGTACCGATGCTCCTCGGCGACCTCGTCATGGCGCATGGGGCGCACGGGAGGATCGTGACGACCCTCACCTGCTCCGCGTGCATCGAGCGAGAGGCGAGTCGACTCGGCTGCGACACCACCTCGGTTCCCGTCGGCTTTGCCCGGATCTACCGCGAGGCCATCGAGCCAGACGTCATCATGGGCGTGGAGGAGTACGGCGGCGTATGCGTGCCGGCGCATCTGCGTGAGCGCGACGGCCTGCTCGTGTGTCTCCTCGCCGTAGAGATGCTCGCGCGATCCGGGAAGACGGTCTCGACCATGGCCAAGGAGCTCGAGAGCGTCATTGGAACGATGAGCTATGCGAGGAGGGACATCCGCCTCGAGGCTGCGGAGAGCCAGGCGTTCAGAAACGTGCTGCCGGGACTCAACCCCGGGGACCTCGTGGGCCACGAGCCCGTTGAGATATCCCATGCCGACGGCCTTCGCGTGCAATTTGAGGACGATTCCTGGGTGCTCATCCGACCTTCTCGCACGAGCTCGTTTGTGAGGGTCTATGCAGAGGCGCCCACGGCGGCCCAGAGAGACGCCCTCCTGACCGAGGCGTGCGAGCTCGTTCGGCGCGGCATTTAGAGGCGCTCCCATGAGGAGCTCCAATCACATCACCCTGCTCAGGGGCGGGCACGAGGAGTATCTCGAGGAGATAACCGATGCTTGGCCCCATGTCCTCGAGTACGTGGAGCTAGACAGGTACCCGCATCGCAGCTGCACCTGACACTGGCACCAGGAGGTCGAGCTCTTCTATATCAAGAGCGGCTCCCTGGAGTACCAGACCCTTCGCGGGCGCGAGAGCTTTGGTGCCGGGTCTGCCGGCTTTGTGAACGCCGGGGTGTACCACATGACGCGGGCGACAGACGATCCACGCCCACTACCCCGAGCCCGTCGAGGCCGCGGACGTTGCAGCGGCGGGCTGCGTGAGCGTGCGCGACTGCTTCCGCACGTTTAAGGACTATGTTGGCATGGGGCCTGCGCAGTACCTTCGCGAGTACCGCGTGAGGCAGTCGTGCCGACTGCTCGCCCATACGTCAAGAACCGTCGAATCCATAGCGTTTGCCTGTGGGTTCTCTTCTGCCGCCCAGTTTGCCCAGACCTTCAGGGGGGATCATGGGATGCACGCCCTCTGCCTATCGCGCAAAGTGGCGTGAACCCGATGCCTAGTGGCACGAATAAATATGGTGCCCCGAGGGCCTCCTCTCCAGACCTGTATGCAACGACGTCAAGCGAGAGGGGTGATCGTGTCAGGGTTTGAGCACGTAATCTTTGACGTTGATGGAACGCTTGCGGATACGGACGGCATCTCCCAGCAGGCGCTCCAGGATCTTCTCTTTGAGAGGACGGGCGAGGAGGAAGACCTCGCGGACCTCGTGTTTGCGAGGGGGATTCCCGGGGCGGAGGCCCTCGAGAAGCTCGGGAGTCTCGGCGATGACGCACTCGCCAGGTGGGACGAGCTCGCCAGGGCTCACGCGGACGAGGTGAGGCTCTTTCCCGGAGTGAGAGATGCTCGAGGGTCTGCGGGCAAGTGGCAAGAAGATGGGGGTCGTCTCGTCGCGCGGGCACGACGAGTACGAGGCGGTGATTACGCCCCTCGGAATCGATGATTTCTTCTCGGGCATGGTCCTCGCAGAGGATACGGAGCTGCACAAGCCAAACCCGAGCCGCTGCTCGAGTACCTGCGTCGCACGGGCGCAAAGCCGGAGGAGACGATCTACGTTGGCGACACCGAGTACGACTCCTTGGCGGCGCGCGCGGCAGGCGTCTCGTTCGTGTTTGCCGGCTGGGGGGCGGCCTCCTATGTGGAGAGTGCCAGCTACTGGACGCTCACGCCTGCCGAGGTGGAGCTCGTGGCAAGATACGCCCTCTAGAAGAGGCGCGCCGCCGCCGTGCTTGGTGCACGGCGCTCCAGGAGGACCGTAAAGCTGGAATGTTTGAGACTTGCCGCCCTCGGAGGGCCGGGGCGCGGGGCCGCTTGGGGATCCGCCCCATTGGAGGGCCTCGGCCCTATCCGTACTTAAGAATCGGCGCGATCGGAGGTCCCCGGTCCGGGCGCGCGTAGCCGTTGGCGCAATCGGAGGCCTCAG
>CASFQX010000129.1 GCA_949296375.1 uncultured Olsenella sp. | reverse complement strand
TGCCATGATGTCCTCCCTTGTTAATTCATGCGTTTTCCTAGTATACGCGACACCAAAGAGGTCTATGCTTGCGACTTGTACGCTGGTCCATCAGTCCGCGGACAAAGGAGAATCCCATGAACAACGCCAGCAATCTGCACCTCTACCAGCGCGAGGGTGGCTATCTGCCGCGCGTCGCAGCCGTTCACGACCTGTGCGGCTACGGCAAGTGCTCGCTCGGGGTGGCCATCCCCGTGCTCTCGGCCGCCGGCATCGACGTCTGCCCCGTGCCCACGTCGCTCTTCTCGGCACACACGCGCTTCCCCAAGTTCTACATGCACGACACCACTCCCATGCTCACGGAGTACCTCGACGCGTGGCGCGACGAGGGCATCGAGCTCGACGGCATCTACTCCGGCTTCCTGGGCTCTGCCGAGCAGGTCGACGCCATCCTGCGCCTCTACCGCGAGTACCCGAACGCCCTGCGTCTGGTTGACCCGGTGATGGGCGACGGCGGCGCCAAGTACCCCACCTACACGGACGAGATGTGCGAGGCCATGAAGGGCCTGGTGGACGGCGCGGACGTCCTCACGCCCAACCTCACCGAGGCCTCCATCATCACCGGCATCCCCTATGCCGGCCAAGACGTTGACGAGGCCTATGTTCGCCGCATGACGGACGCGCTGCTTGGCATGGGCGCCAAGTCCGTGGTCCTCAAGGGCGTAGTCCACGAGGGCGAGAAGATCATCCGCAACTACGTGGCCGTGGCGGGCGCGGGCGGCGCCCCGGAGGAGGTCTCCGGCGAGCTGCTCCCCTACATGCTGCACGGCACGGGCGACCTCTTCGCCTCCGGCCTGGTGGCAGCCATCTACGCCGGGGAGAGCCTGCTCTCCGCCGTGCGCTTTGCGAGCGAGCTCGTACGCCACGCCATGCAGATCACGCCAGAGCAGCCAGACTACGAGGTGCGCGGCGTGAGCTTTGAGAGCGTGCTCGGAGACGTGACGGCGCTTCTCGCCTAGGCGCTCGCGCCCGCCAGCCAGGCCAGGCCACGGCGAGGCGGCGAGAAGAGCCGCGGGTCGACAAAAACAAAGGGACGGAGAGTCGCTCTCCGTCCCTTACTTGTCTCCTGCGGTTTTGATCCTAGAGGCAGAACCCCGCGACCACGCCAAAGTCATAGGAGGGGTTGCGCCCGTAGTTGGGGCTTCCGTCCGGCGTCACGGTCTGCTGCCAGCGGGAATCGGTCGAGGGGCTGCGCAGCCACCAGAAGTCGTCGGAGATCGAGAGGAACTCCGTGGTCCCGCGGCCCACGCCCATGTCTGCGAAGACCTGGTACTGGGAGCCCTCGGCGGCGAGGCCGTCCGTGGCGGTACCGCTCACCTCGGTGAGGGAGAGCAGCCAGAGGCTATCGGAGGTCTGGCACTGGCCGCCGCCGGGCATGTTGGTAGCCTTGGTTACGGGAACGACGAGCTCGGCAAGCTCAGCGGGCAGCTCCGCCATGAGCGACTGGTTGGCCCAAGAGCGGATTGGCGCGTCCTCCCAGGAGATTGCCTCGCCCGACTCGTTGTAGGCCTGCTCCGCCATCGGGGCGCGGGCGACAAACGTGATTCCGGCAACCCCGGAGCCGTCCGCGCGCGAGTCATGCCTAAAGCCGGCAACCGCCACGGGGACTACCGTGCCGTCGGAGAGCGTGAGGTCCTTCGTCTGGGTGCCGTCGAGCGTGCCGTCAGCGGCGCAGAGGTTATAGTCGCGCGCAAGCTGCGAGGCCTCGTCGTCGGTCGCCGCACCGGCAATGAGCGCGGATATCTGCGAGAGCTCCTGCCAGGAGTACTCCGCCACCGTGGCGCGCGGCTCGGGGGCGCCATCGGGGAGACCGTCCTCCTCGGGCTCCTCCTCGTTCGTGATGGGCTCGATGCTCCCGCTCGAGGGCGGCTGCACCTTCGGAGCCTCCTCGGGGGCGGGGGAGAAGGGGCCGATCCAGCTGGTGGCAAGACCGGCAAGAAGAGTCACAACAATCACCGCGGCAACCAGAAGGACGCCCGCGAGAACAAGCTCGGGACCCCTCAGACGGGAAAGAACGCTTCGGCGAGCGGGCTTGGGCTCGGGCTCGAATTCGGGCTCAAACGAGTCGTCCGTCTCGGGCGCCGGAGGCTCGGGGGCCTCGTCATCAGCGGGGGGCGGCGCGGCGCGGCGGGCCTTGACGTTCTCGGTGGCATCGGCATCGCTCTCGGCAGGGACATCGTCCCCAGAGGATGCGGGGGTCATCGGCGCGGTGGCGACCAGCGCCTCTGCGTCCGCCTCGTCCACCTCCGGAGCAACGGGTACCTTGGCAACCTCGGGGACAACGGGCACCTTGGCCACCTCGGGGGGCTCGGGGGCATCCGCGGCCTTCGCGGCCTCGGGAGCCGCGGCCACTTCGGCATCCTCGTTATTCTCGGCGTCCGGATCCGCCTCGCCGGCGGTCTCCGGCTCGCCCTCGGCCTCGACGGAGGCCTCGTCGTCGAGGCCGCCATCCTCGAGCACCACGGGGGCGGGAGCGATCTGCTCGACCTCGTCGTCGGTCGGGGCATCGTCGTCAGAGCCCTCCGGCTCCCCGGGCTTCTCGTCCTCGGGCTTCTCGGCGTCCTTCTCGGAAGAGGTGACTTCCTCGGCGGACTCGGGCTGCTGCTCCACGGCAGCGTCCTCGGTCACGGCGTCGGCCTCGGCGTCGAGCACCTCTTCAGCGGCGTCATCCTTGACCTCGGTCTTCTCGTCCTCGGACGCGGACTTCGCGGCGCGCGAGGCCTTTGCGATGCGGTCGCCAAACGGGAGGACAAAGCCCCGCTCGGCGCGCTCGGCACGCTCGGCCACCTCGGGCGGGACAGAAATTATCCTGCGCTCGCCGCGCGCGGACGCGGAGCGCATGGCCTTGTGCTCGGGCTTGTACGCTCGTGGGGGCGGCGCTATGGGAACAAGGGGTACGGCGCCGGCGGCGAGCGGGTCCAGCGGCTCCTCTAGCCTTCGGGGTTCCGGTACGTCCTCGACGGGCACGCCGCAAGCGAGGCAGAACCGAGCTTTATCAGGGAGCTCTTCCCCGCACTTCTTGCACTTCATCGACGGTCCTCTCGTACTTGGTTGCATACATCAAATTAACACGTATTGCAACTTCCTGCGAGAGTCATTCCCCATATTGCAGCATGGAGGCCCAACCCTGTTATCGCTCGTCTTCTGTGCTCTGAACAGGGGTGAAGGAGGTGGTCACCTGGCCCCTCAGCTCCTCCTGGACCGTCTCATCGATGCCCGTGATCGTACACGAGAAGTTGACCCCCGCTGCAGACTGCGTCTTGCGCCAGACAAAGGTCATGAACGGGGTCACGCCGCCCGTGGGCTTGAGAAAGCCAAACAGGCCGGACTGCTGCATGTTGCCGTCCTCATCCGCATGCACGCTCACGTGGTAGACAACGGTGTCGATGTTGGGGTTGAGAAGCGCGTTGACCGAGAACGCCGTGGCCTGCACCTGCGAGGACGAGAAGCACTCGAGGGCGTTCGACGAGCTGGAGTCCACAACGGTCACCTCGATGCGACCGGTGTTCTCGTCTGCCTCCTGCACGGAGAAGTCCTCCGGGAACTGCGTGAAGCCGTCGCCCCACTCAACGCCGCCGCGCAGGGCGTCCGCAACGGTGCGCACGCTCGCGGTATCTGCCAGGTTCGCGGTGTTGAGGCGCCTGATGACGCCAAAGACAACCTGACCTGCCACGACCAAGACGAGAAAGACCAGCACAAAGGTGACGGCCGTGCGCGTGATCACCTTGCTGACGTCCGATCCCGACGGGTCCTCGCCGGAGAGGGGGTCAACATCGAGGGAGACGCCCTTCTCCTTGCGGTGCACACGCTGGCGACGGGCGCGCTCCTCGTCGGAGTGACCCGTGTGGTCGACCGTGGAGAACAGCTTCTCCGCCTCTTCTGACGAGAGGGCGCCGCGCTGGACGCGCGCCTTCGCGTGCCTGTTGAACATGCCCACTCTTCCCGCCCGCGGCCGGAGCGCGGGCATCGGATGGAGGATGTACCGTAACCTGCGAAAGTATACAGCTGAGAAGGGCATGCGACCCGCAAACGCCGGGGGAGCCTGAAACGTTCACAAGGCTGGTAGGAGGGCCGGAGACGGGAATGGGCGGAGGCGCGCTTAAGGTTTGGCGCGGTTGGAGGGCCGGTCCCGCGGCGCGCTTAAGGTTTGGCTCGGTTGGAGGGCGAGAAGTGCGGGCGGGGCGAGAAAGGCCTCCGATCGCCGCGGATTCTAAGCGATTCTCGCCAGTCGTCCTCCAACGGCAGCAAACCCTAAGCACTTCTCGCCAGTTGCCCTCCAACGGCTGCAATTGCTAAGCGTCAGGACGCCCGTCGCAATCCCGTTACGCAAACTGCATCTGGTAGTAGCGCGCGTAGGTGCCACCGCGGGCGAGAAGCTCCTCGTGGGTGCCCCGCTCCACCACGCGTCCGCCCTCGATGGTGACGATCTCGTCCGCGCGGCGGATCGTGGAGAGGCGGTGCGCGATGACGAGCGTGGTGCGGCCGCGCGAGAGCTCTTCGAGTGACTCCTGGACGGCCTGCTCGGACTCGTTGTCCAGCGCACTCGTGGCCTCGTCGAAGATCAGGATCGGCGGGTTCTTCAGGAACACGCGCGCGATCGCAATGCGCTGCTTCTGGCCGCCGGAGAGGTGGCTGCCGCGCTCGCCGACCTGCGTCTCATAGCCGTCGGGCAGGGTTTCCACAAACTCGGCGATGTTGGCGCGGCGCGCGGCGAGGCGGATCTCTGCCGTCGTGGCGTCCGGGCAGCCATAGGCGATGTTCTCGGCGATGGTGCCGTCAAAGAGGTAGACGTCCTGTTGGACTAGGCCGATGGACTCGCGCAGGCTCTTCTGCGTGACGTCGCGCACGTCCTGGCCGTCGATCGTGATCGCGCCGGCGTCTACGTCATAGAAGCGCGGCAGCAGGGCGCACGTGGTGGACTTGCCTCCACCCGAGGGCCCCACGAGCGCGATGGTCTCGCCAGGACGGATGTCCAGGGTGAGGCCGCGGATCACCTCGTCGTCCTTCTCGCCGGGCGTGTCGGGGTAGGCGAAGTGGACGTCGCGGTAGCTTATGGCACCATCGCTCACGCGCAGGGGGCGCGCGCCGGGACGGTCTTGGATCTGCGGCTTCTCGTCCAGCACCTCGCAGAAGCGCCGGAAGCCCGCAATGGCCTTCTGGAAGGTCTCCGTGAAGTCCAGGATCTGCGTGATCGGCGCGGTGAAGAGCGAGATGTAGAGCGCGTAGGTGGCAAGGTCCGCCGCCTCCATCTGCCCGCGCGCGATGAGCCAGCCGCCGAGGACCACCACCACGGTGTTGAGCGCGCCCATCATGACGGCGATGGCTGCCTGGTAGCGGCCCATAGCGCGGTACATGCGCGTCTTTGAGTCCAGGTAGGCGTCGTTCGAGCGGCGGAACTTCTCGCTCTCCTGTTCCTCCGCGGCAAAGCCCTTGACCACGCGCATGCCGCCGAGCGCGTCCTCCAGGCGGGAGTTCACGCCGGAGATCCGCACGCGGTTCTCGGTGTAGACGGAGCGCATGCGCACGTTGGCCCACACGTTGTAGGCCACGAGCAGGCAGGCGATAAGGGCGAGTGCGGCCGTAAGCGGCACGTTGATCGTGGCGAGGATCACAAAGCTGCCGATGATCTCCACGATGCCGATGAGCAGGAACTCCGGGCCGTGGTGGGCGGCCTCGGAGATGTCGAAGAGGTCCGAGACCAGGCGGCTCATGAGGTCGCCGGAGCGGTTGCTGTCAAAGAACGAGAAGCTCTGGCGCACGTAGGCGTCGAAGAGGTCCTCGCGCATGCGGCTCTCCATGCGCGCGCCCATGACGTGGCCCCAGAAGATGACGAAGTAGCGGCAGACGAAGCGCAGCGCGTACATGGCCACGAGGCCGATGGCGATGTAGACGAGCACGCCGAGGATGGCGTCCGGGCCCTCGGTGAACAGGCCGCCCGCGAGACCGCGCAGGATCTGCGGAAAGGCGAGGTCAACGGCGGCAACCGTGACGGCGGCGATGACGTCTATGACAAAGAGGTGCAGCTGGCCGCGGTAGTAAGTGAGAAAGCGCTTGAACATGTGAGGGAGCTCCCGGGTTGGTGCGTGACGTGCGCGGATAAGGGTAGCACGGCGGGTGCAGCGGGATGCGGCGAGGCGAGCGGGTCGCGGCGGGACGAGCGGGGTCATGGGGCGCAACGAGCTCGAGGGCCGCTCGGGGCCGCTCGGGGCCGCTCGGGGCCTCCCGGCAAAATAACACGCAGAATTGGACTTTTCCGAAAAACTTTCCTGTGGATATATGTTGTTGAAGGTAATTCTGCGTGTTATTCGGGCGCGGCAACGGGCGAACCGGGCGGGGCTGCAAGCCGAGAAGCGCGACGAGGCCGAGCGGCCGGCGAGAAGAACGCGCGGCCGCGGCCCCCAGCCCTACTCCTCTTCCGTCGCGGGCTCCGGGGTCAACCGACCCATCACGGCATCGCAGATGAGGGCGCCCACGACGGTCTTTGCATCCTCGATTCGGCCGTCGAGCACCGCGTCGATAAGCTCGTCGAGAGGCACGAGGTCCACGTTGATGAACTCATCGGCGTCCGGGTCCGAGCGGGAGAACGTGAGGCCCGTGGCCATGTAGATATGGATGAGCTCGTCGCAGAAGCCATCTGAGCTGGCGATGGTGGTGAGAAATGCGATCTTCTCGGCAGACATGCCCGTCTCCTCGAGCAGCTCGCGGCCGGCGCACTCGAGCGGGTCCTCGCCCGGGGAAAGCTTGCCGGCAGGAATCTCCACGGTCACGCGACTGAGCGCGGTGCGGTACTGACGCACGAGGCAGATGCGGCCGTCTTCGGTGAGGGCGACCACGGCAACAGCACCGGGGTGGCGCACCACGTCACGGATGGCAACACGGCCGTCTGGCAGCTCCACGCGCAGGCGGTCGACATTGAAGATGCGGCCGGTCCAGGCAACGTCCTCGGTGAGCGGACGCTCGGCGAGCGCGGCGTCGCGCGGGTCCTCGTCGCCGAGCACGAGACCACGCTCCTCGGGCGCCCCCGAGAAGTGATCCAGGCTCGAGCGGTCGCCGTCGTAGGTGAAGGCCTGAACGGACTCGAGCATGTCGTCAACTGCCTCGGAGCGGGCGTTCTTATCGGTGTCGGACATGGGTCCTCCTGTTGTTCTGGGTCTGGAACGGTATGTCTGACCTCTGAAATCACTTTAGTCCATTCCTGCCTTTGGCACCGTGGTCAGAGCCGCTCGTCATATGGTCGATAGCCGACCACTTGTTTGAACAGATTGCATAATCGCACACGGACGAACTTGTTGTGCGGTTGTCTAAGCCGGCAAAGGCCGTATAATCGATGACTGCAAAACTATGAGTTCACCAGCGGCAACGGGAGAAGAGCATGGGCATCACCAAGAGGGAAGTCGCCGATCAGCTGGGCGTGGCCAAGCAGACCGTGGTCAACTACATCGACAAGCTTGGTCTTGCGCCGGAGCACGTGACGCGCATCGGCAAGACGGACATCTTGGACAACTTTGCCGTCTCCGCACTCGCCGACGCTCTGGGGAAGAACATCCCGCCCCGCCCCGCACAGGAGGAGGAAGACGCCCCCGAGGCCCAGGAATCCGTGATCGCCGCCCTCAACGGCCGCATCGCCGACCTCAAGGAGCAGAACGCCCGCCTCGTGGCCGAGATCGCGGACATGCGCTCCGCACGCGATCGCGAGCTCGCCGACCTCCGCGCACAGCTCGCCGAGGCAAACGACCGCTCCGCTCGTCTCGCCGACCGCGTTGCGGGCATCGCCGAGCGCCAGCAGGCCATTGCCGCGCTCCCCTGGTGGCGTCGCGGCGTCTTTGCAACCAAGCTGCTCGGCTCCGGACAGGAGTAACGCGCTCCGCGCGCCCGATGCAAACGATAATCTCCGACTTTTGCACGAGCGCCCGAGAGACTCGATCTATTTGACATTGCATATCCGCTGGTAGAGAAAGTGCCCCGCTCTTATCGCTTGGCGAGAAGAGCGGGGCACTCGTGCAAAAGTCGGGTTTCGTGCACGGTGGGCACGTGCAGGCGCGGCGTGCGCGGAGCAGCTCGCTACCGCTTGATGGCGCGCATGCCGATGTCGCTGCGGTAGGTCTTGCCCTCGAAGTCGATGAGCTCGCAGGCGGCATAGGCCTGGGCGCGCGCCTCCTCGAAAGAGGGTGCCACTGCCGTGACATCGAGAACGCGACCGCCAGCCGTGACGAGGGAGCCGTCCTCGGCTAGCGCGGTGCCGGCGTGGTAAACGGTCACGCCCTCAAGCTTCTCGGCTCGCTCGATACCGGTGATGACCTTGCCCTTCTCGTAGCTTCCGGGGTAGCCGGCAGAGGTCAGAACCACGGAGACCGCCCAGTCGTCGTCCCAGGAGACCATGTCCTCGGAGAGGGTGCCGTTGTCGCAGGCCAGGAAAAGCTCCACGAGGTCGCCCTTGAGGCGCGGCAGCACGACCTGGGTCTCCGGGTCACCAAAGCGCGCGTTGAACTCCAGGACCTTGGGACCCTCGGACGTGAGCATGAAGCCGCCGTAGAGGCATCCGGAGTAGGTGATGCCCTCCGCGGCGAGCTCGGCCACGACCTTACGCTCGACCTCCACCATGGTGGCAAGCTGCTCGGCCGAGACCAGGTGCTCCGGAACGGGCGAGTAGACGCCCATGCCGCCGGTGTTGGGGCCCTTGTCGCCGTCGAGCGCGCGCTTGTGGTCCTGAGAGGTGGCAAGCGGCACCACGGTCTTGCCGTCCGTGAGCGCGAGCAGCGAGCACTCGGGGCCGTCCAGGGTCTCCTCAACGACCACAGTGTTGCCGGCATCGCCAAAGGCGCCCGAGAAGCACTCATGCACGCCGGCAAGGGCCTCGTCCAGCGTCTTGGCCACGATGACGCCCTTGCCCGCAGCCAGGCCGTCGGCCTTGATGACGATGGGGGCGCCCTCACGGCGCACATAGTCGGCGCAGGACTCCTCGTCGGTGAAGCTGCGGTAGGCGGCGGTGGGAACTCCGGCGCGGCTCATGACCTGCTTGGCAAACTTCTTGGAGCCCTCCATCTGAGCGGCGTCGCCGTTGGGGCCAAAGCACGCGATACCCGCCGCGCGAACGGCATCGGCAACGCCCGCCACCAGCGGCGCCTCCGGACCAATGACCACGAGGCCGATCTCGTGGGCGCGGGCCCACTCGGCCACGGCCACCGGGTTCTCGGCGTCAAGCCCCTCGACCTTCTCGGCCATGGCGTTCATGCCGCCGTTGCCCGGGGCCACGTAGAGGCGCCCGGCGCGGGGAGACTCGGCGAGCTTGGCGAGAAGCGCGTGCTCACGCCCGCCGGAGCCCAGAAGCAGGATGTCGATCTTGTTCATGGAAACCTCCTTCCGTGCCTGCGCCGCAAGGCGTGTCGCAGGCGCCTTCTATCACTTTGCAACGTCGCGGCGATACGCGCTCTCTGGGGCAATTGCCACGGCGACCGAGCCGGCACCCACGACCTCCTCGGTTATGGGGAGCGCACAAACCGTGCCGAGGCAGCCCGTCCGCAAGCCTTCCTCCTCGAGCGCGCGCTCGATCACGCGCAGGGAACGAGCATTGCCGTCTTCCACGAGGGCGTGGAGCAGCGGCCCGTTGCTCGCGGAGACTGCAGCAGCGGCGTGGGCGAGCCTCTTGGAGAGGGCCACGGTGTCAGTGTTGCGCGCCAGCTGCGTGATCTCTCCGCCCGAGACGAGGTACAGGCCGCGCTCGCCCGTCACGCGCATGCGGATGGTGGCCGCGGCGCGGCCGATGAGACCCGTGCGCGCACGGCCGTGCTGGCGGCGGCGGGCGGCCTGGAGGGTCGAGGAGACGGGGATGACAAGCAGGCGCACCTGGCCCGCGAGTGCCTCGAGCGCGGCAACGGAGTCGTCGAGCGAGGCGTCGAAGTAGCGATGGCGGGCGGCGCGGTCTATGAGCATGCCCGTTGCCGCCGAGGCGGAGCCTGAGTCCACGATACGCACGTCGATGGCATCAGCGCAGGTCTTCGCAGCCGCTCTCGCGCGCTCGATCAACGGCGAGAAGGACGCGGCGGAGTGGATGGAGACGACGTGCCCATAGCCCTTCTCGGCAAGTCCGCGGTAGACGCGCTCAAACGGGTCCGCATCGCCAGGCTCCGGGTCGGCGAGGCGCACGGGCACGACCCGCGCCTTCTCCAGGAAGGAGAGGGGCAGGTCGCAGCTGGCGTCGCAGACGATCGCGAAGTCCTTCTCGGCCACGCGAGCCTCCCGACTAGTGCCAGTAGCGATCGATGGTCTGCTCGCGATCGGGGCCCACGGTGATGATGGAAACGCGCACGCCGGCAAGCTGCTCGAGGAAGTCGATGTAGTCCTTGGCCTCGCGCGGGAGCTGGTAGAAGTTGCGGATGCCGGAGATGTCGCACTTCCAGCCGGGCAGGGTCTCGTAGACCGGCTTGGCGTGGTAGAAGACGCTCTGGTGCTCGGGG
>CASFQX010000128.1 GCA_949296375.1 uncultured Olsenella sp. | reverse complement strand
AATCGACGACAACCTCCTCACCATGGAGAAGCTCAAGCTCATGGCCACGCGTCACGGCCTGGCCTGCCTGGAGCACGAGAAGCCCTTCGAGTACGTGAACGGCTCGGGCAAGCACAACAACTGGTCGATCTGCGCCGACGGGCGCAACCTCCTGGAGCCCGGCGCCGTGCCCAGCGAGAACCTCCAGTTCCTGGTGTTTCTCGCCGCGCTCGTGGCGGCCGTCGACGAGCACGCCGACCTGCTGCGCGCCTCCGTGGCCTCCGCCGGCAACGACCACCGCCTCGGCGCCAACGAGGCGCCCCCGGCCATCATCTCGGTCTTCCTGGGCGACCAGCTCCACGCCATCGTGGAGGCCCTGATCAACAAGGAGGAGCCGGAGGTCCACGAGCTCGAGCGCATGGATCTGGGCGTTCCCGCCCTGCCCGACCTCCTGCGCGACTCCACCGACCGCAACCGCACCTCGCCCTTTGCCTTCACGGGCAACAAGTTCGAGTTCCGCATGTGCGGCAGCCAGCAGAACCTTGCCGACCCCAACGTGGTCCTGAACACGGCGGTGGCCGAGCAGTGCGACCGCTTCGCCACCAAGCTCGAGGGCAAGACGGGCGACGAGTTCACCAACCTGGCGCTGCGCTGGGTGCGCCACACCCTGCGCGACCACCAGCGCGTGCTCTTTGAGGGCAACGGCTACTCCGAGGAGTGGGAGGCCGAGGCCGAGAGGCGCGGGCTGCCCAACCTCAAGACCACGCCGGACGCGCTTCCGTGCATGGTGAAGCCCGAGAACGTCGCCTTCTACGAGAGGTACCACGTCCTCGACGGGGCGGAGATCCACGCCCGCTACGTCTCCAAGGCCGAGCAGTACGCCAAGCTCCTCAACATCGAGGCCAACACGATGGTCTACATGGCGCGCCACCTCTACGTGCCCGCACTCTCCGACTACTCCGGCGACCTCGCCACGAGCGTGGCCACCAAGGCGGAGATCGGCATCGAGGCAAAGGTCGAGAAGGACCTCGTGCGGACGCTCACCGAGGGGCTGGCGCAGATCGACGCCGCCGCGACCGCGCTCGAGTCCGCCAACGCCGCGACTCGTGACATCGAGGACCCACAGGCTCGCTGCGACGCATATCGCGACGAGGTGCTCCCCGCGATGGAGGCGCTGCGCGCCCCGGTCGACGCGATGGAGCAGATCTGCGGAGCCGACTACTGGCCCGTGCCTACCTACAACAAGATGCTCTTCTGGGTGTAGGGGCGGCTCACAGCCTTTGTTAGGCGCCCGACACGTCGTGCGTGACGTGTCGGGCGCTCTTGCCGTTCCTTCCGCCAGGCGCGTGGTGCCGGACCATAATTCCCGTCCGGCGCATGCCGAGAAGAACGCGTGGCTCCGGATTCTTGGCAGCGGGGGAGGCGGTTGCGGCTATGCGCCGATTCCGTCCATGCTGGCGACGAGGGCGGGCAGCTCGCGGGCGAGCCGGTCCATGGGTCCGCGCCAGACGGCGCCGCCCGGGCGGCCGTGCCCGACGTAGGCGGTGCGCAGGCCGCACCCGTCACGCACGATGTCGCGGACGGCGTCGTTGCCCACCATCAGGCACTCGTTGAGCGATACTCCCAGCTGGTTGGCAAACTCCTGGTAGTAGCGGGTGCTCGGCTTGCAGCGCGTGGAGTTGGAGCAGGTGGAGACGAGCGCGAAGTCACTCTCGCTCACACCGGCCCAGCTCATGCGGGCGCGATCGCAGGCGAGGGAGAAGGTGGGGTTGGTCGCGAGCGCACAGACGAGACCCAGGTTATGAACGGCCTCGATGGCCTCGCGCGCACCGGGAACGGGACGGGCGGAGACGATGCCACCCGAGAAGCCGGGGACAAGCTCGCTCTCGTAGTAGGTGACGAGGTCGGCGATGACGGGGTCATCCAGGGGAATCCCGGTGTGCTCGAAGAAGACCCTGTTGAAGAGCTGCTCGTTGGTGAGTGAGTCCGAGCGCTTCTGGGAGTCGATGGCGAGGAAGGCACGAACGTAGGGGCCGCCAAGTGAGACGGGGTTCACGCGGGCTGCACTCGCGAGCAGGCGAGACGCTCCGGCAACGTAGCGGGCGATGAACGCGGAGAGATTGAGCCTCACGAGCGTGTCGTCCAGGTCAAAGAGCACCGCCTTGATCACGCTCGAGCCTCCCTTCATCTTTCTACTGAATCCTCACGGAAATTAGTAGATACCCAATCATCACGCTTGAAAATCATACGCGATTAACGCTACTCTAGTTCAGGTGTGGGCATAGGGCCCGCACAACCGTATCTGTCGGCCCCCGAGAGCATGCAAGTTTCCACGTAGACGCCACGATCTAGGCACTGCAGGCAGCGACCATGACGACCGGGGCCCCGAAGTTCGAAAGGGGTCCACTT
>CASFQX010000127.1 GCA_949296375.1 uncultured Olsenella sp. | reverse complement strand
GGGCACGTCCGAACAAGGAGGCACCATGGAGAAGATCAAGGTTGTCCAGTACGGCTGCGGCAAGATGAGCAAGTACATCCTCCGCTACCTCTACGAGCACGGCGCGCAGATCGTGGGCGCCATCGACGTGGACCCGGCGGTTGTGGGCCAGGACGTGGGCGACTTTGCGGGTCTGGGCGTCAAGACCGGCATCGTCATCTCCGACGACGCAGACAAGGTCCTCGACGAGTGCGACGCGGATGTTGCCGTGGTCACCCTCTTCAGCTTCATCAATGACATCTACGACCACGTGGAGAAGTGCGTGGCCCGCGGCATCAACGTGATCACCACCTGCGAGGAGGCCATCTACCCCTGGACCACCGCCGCGGCGCAGATCAACCGCCTCGACGCGCTGGCCAAGGAGACCGGCTGCACCATCACCGGCAGCGGCATGCAGGACATCTACTGGATCAACATGGTGGGCATCGTTGCCGGCGGCATCAACAGGATCGAGAAGATCAAGGGCGCCTACAGCTACAACGTGGACGAGTACGGCCTGGCGCTCGCCAACGCGCACGGCTGCGACCTCACGCCCGAGGAGTTTGAGGCCAAGATCGCCCACCCGGCGGAGTTTGAGCCGTCCTACGCATGGAACGCCGTCGAGGCCATCTGCAACAAGCTCGGCCTCACGATCAAGTCCATCGAGCAGAAGCACGTCCCGTACGTCGCGGAGACGGACACCTACTCAGAGACCCTTGGCAAGACCATCGAGGCCGGGCGCTGCCTCGGCATGTCCGCCGTGGTAACGGCCGAGACCATGCAGGGCATCACCGTGGAGGAGGAGACCATCGGCAAGGTTTACGGCCCCGACGACGGCGACATGTGCGACTGGTGGATCTCCGGCGAGCCCGACACCGAGTTCCACGTGGTCAAGCCTGCGACGGTCGAGCACACCTGCGCCACGATCGTGAACCGCATCCCGCAGCTGCTCATGGCCCCGTGCGGCTACGTCACCGCGGACCAGCTCGAGCCCAACGCCTATCTCACCTACCCGATGGAGTTCTACTGCTAGGCAAGCCCGTTCAAGCGCGTGGCCTGTCCGGCCTTTCCCGCCCCCGGCGCCCCTTCCCCCTGGCGCCGGGGGTACTTGCTTGCGCCCGGGTCTTACGTTAAGGCTCGAAGAATAGCTCCGGCCCCCTGCGTCTGCCAGACGCCCCCCTAGCTAGAATGAGCCACGAATAGATCATCTAGGTGGAGGTCCGCATGGCGCGGCCGCGTCAGACGGTTCCCCCGCCACCCGCGCGTTCTTCTCGACTGAGGAAGGTCGCGACGCCTGTCATCCGATGAGTTCCGCAGCCGCGTCCTTTGCGGCGAGGACCTGTCTGAGCGGGGGGCTGGCGTCGCGACCGGCCACTACGACCAGAAAGGACAACGATGCAGTTCAAGGGAACCGTCTTCCGCTATGGGCGCGACATCGACACCGACGTCATCATTCCGGCGCGCTACCTCAACACGTCGGACCCTGCCGAGCTCGCCAAGCACTGCCTCGAGGACCTCGACCCCACGTTCGTGAGTCGCGTGAGCCCCGGTGACATCGTGGTGGCCGACGAGAACTTCGGCTGCGGCTCCTCCCGCGAGCACGCGCCCGTGGCCATCAAGGCGGCCGGTGTCTCCTGCGTGATTGCCAAGAGCTTTGCGCGTATCTTCTACCGCAACTCCATCAACATGGGCCTGCCCATCCTCGAGTGTCCCGAGGCCGTGGACGCCATCTCCAACGGCGACGTCGTCTCCGTAGACGCGGACACCGGAACCATCACGGACGAGACCACGGGCGCCGTCTTCCACGCGCAGCCGTTCCCGCCGTTCATCCAGGAGATCATCAACGACGGCGGCCTCGTCGCGCGCACCAAGCGCGTGATGGCCGAGAAGGGCGGCAACTAGCATGGCTTCTGCGACCTATCGCGTCTGCACCCTCCCGGGTGACGGCATCGGCCCCGAGATCATCGCCGAGGGCAAGAAGGTCCTCTCGGCTCTGGGCAAGAAGCACGACGTCGAGTTCGTCTGCGAGGACCACCTGATTGGTGGCGCGGCGATTGATGCCACCGAGGCCGCGGGCGGCACCATCTCGGCGCTGCCGCCCGAGACGCTCGAGGCAGCAAAGGCGTCTGACGCCGTCCTTCTCGCCGCGGTGGGCGGTCCCAAGTGGACCGACACGCGCGTGGGCGCCGTCCGTCCCGAGCAGGGGCTTCTCGCCATCCGCAAGGAGCTGGGCCTCTACCTCAACCTGCGCCCGGTGCGCATGTTTGACGCGCTGATCGACGCCTCCACGCTCAAGCGC
>CASFQX010000126.1 GCA_949296375.1 uncultured Olsenella sp. | reverse complement strand
GTTGCCCACATACCCGTTTGAGCCCGTGAGCTCGTTGAACAGTGTGGTCTTGCCGCAGTTTGGGTTTCCTGCGAGACCGATGGTCATTTCTGCCATATCCTGCCTTCCTCAAGTTAGCCAATTGCTACTTGTACGGTAACAATTGTTAGAATTGGTTAACTTACGTGGCGAGAAAAACGGCCGCTCCCGGCCGCACCCACAATGCGAGGTTCTTCTCGCCCCGTGCTACTCTCCCCGTTCCACGTTGGTGACCTCGATCGATGCGGCCTCGTCCTTGCGAATCGAGAGCTCGTAGCCACGCACCGTGAGCTCGAGCGGGTCTCCGAGCGGCGCCACCTTGCGCACGTGGACGCGCGTCCCCTTGGTGAGGCCCATGTCCATGATCCGGCGCTTGAGCGCGCCGGTGCCCGTGAGCTTTGCCACGGTCGCGCTCTCCCCCACCTTTACGTCCCTGAGTGTTGCCATAGCCTTCCCTTCTTCCCGATGATACGAAGGGACAGTCCCTTCGTATCATTTAGATAGACACGGTGATGTGACTCGCCATGGAGCGATTGAGTGCCAGGCGCGCGCCCTTAACGCTCACGATGACGTCGCCGGCGGCGCGCGAGACCACCCTGACCTCCGCGCCATCAACAAAGCCGAGCTCAGCCAAATGCTGTCGCAGCTCTCCGGTGCCGCGAATCCCCGCCACGCGAACGACCTCGCCTGCACCCGCCATCGCCAGCGGAAGCTGCGCTGCTGCCATGAATGCCTCCCAGAGTTACCCTTTTCGAACTCAAGAAAGTAATATAAGCCTAACTCGCTGCATTGCAAGTGCCGCTCGCCGATTGAGTTACATTGAGGAAACTTTTAGCGAGAGAGTCGGCGGCACCGCCCGTCGAGTGTGCGCCAGCCGAGAAAAACGGCGGCGCTCTCGCCGAGTGTGCACGAGCCGAGAAAAACGGCTCCAAGAGCGTCGTTTTTCTCGGCTGGTGCACACTCGGCGTTGAGAAAGTAGAAACACCACGCAAAACAACAAGCGCGACATTCACAGCCGCCCACCGATTCATTACACCATTGGGGGGAGTCCCGTGCGAGAATGACCGACCCCGGGAGGGAGACGCCATGAGCACGGAGGTACGTCAGAGGATCAACCGGCAGCTAGACGAGGCAGAGCTCGCTGGAAGCTGCCTCGTTCCGTCTGCCGAGAAGGACCGCAAGGCGCTACTCGACCGTGGGCTCGAGCTCATCCAGCCGATTTTTGGCCTCTTTGCCAGGCGTGCAGTCTGGCGCAGCCTTACTCCGCCGCAACGCACGCTGTCTCTCATGCGCGGCATTGCGCAAAGTCACCCAAGCTGGAACTTCTGTGGCACCTCGGCAGCTGTTGCCCACGGTCTCCCGGTAACTTGGAGCCTGCTCACGCATGTCGAGGTGGCAACGCACAGCTCGGGAAGGTCTGTGCCGGGAATTCGCATGCGCCGGCTCAGCGAGCGGCACGCAACCATGCAAAACGGCCTCAGGCTCACGACGCTCTGGCGAACGGTGTTCGACTGTCTCGTGGAGCTCAATCTTCCGGACGCGCTTGCGATTGCAGACGCCGCCCTGCGCAGGACTGGCATGACCGCAAGCTGGCTTGTTGATCACCTCAGGAGAAGCTACCGAGGGCACCGAGGCCTGCGCAGGGCGTTGGAGATAGCCGCCCTGGCTGACGGGAGGTCGGAAAGCGGCGGCGAGTCGATTGCGCGAGCAACGATGCACGAACTCGGCTTTGCGACGCCGCAGATCCAAGTGTGGTTTGAGGATCCGCTTGAGCCCGGCAAATGGTTTCGCGTCGACTTTGCCTGGCTCACAAATGACGGTCAGCTCATCCTTGCCGAGATGGACGGACGCGCAAAGTCGATGCTGCCCGAGTTCACGAGCGGGCGCGACACGGCACGCGTTCTCCAAGACGAACGACTGCGCGAGTCGCACCTCACAGCATTAAGGCCCGCCATCATTCGCTTCAACTACGATGACGTGCTAGATCGCGAGAAATTCGTGCGCAGGCTCGAGTCGTACGGAGTCCCGCGCTGCGAAGACCAGCTGCAGCAACTCCCCGAGTGCGTAAGCATCTCATGTGCAATCGCGCTCTTTGGCTGGGAACTCTCTGAAATCACGCTCTGCGCCGCGTAATACACCGGGATCAAACGCCTCTCGACTTGCGTGCCCTTCTCGACTTGCGCGCTCTTCTCGCCTTACGCGCTCTTCTCGCTGAGTGTGCACGAGCCGAGAAAAACGGCTCCCAGAGCGTCGTTTTTCTCGACTGGTGCACACTCGGCGTGTGGGAAGCGCGGACGCGCCCGCGACAACATGAGCTCGCTGCCCAGATCACCCCGTGTTCTGCAGTCCGGCGGCGACGCCGGAGACGGTGCAGAGGATGAGGTACGTGAGGGCGTCGCGCTCCTCGGGCTCAAGGTCGCCCGCGCGCAGGCGGCGCAGGGCGAGCGCCTGGGTCACGGAGAGCACGTTCACAAACGGCAGGCGCATGCGGATGACGGGGCCGAGCACCCTGCGATGCTGCAGCGGCCACTCATCCCCAACGATGGCGAGCACCCAACGGCGCGTGAGCTCCATCTCCTCGAGCACCTTTGACGCAAGGTCGTCACGGTCGCCCAGCGCGAGGTAGAGCCGCGCGATGCGCTCGTCCACCTTGGAGAGGGACATCTCAACGTTGTCGACGAAGGTCTGGAAGAGCGGCCACTCGGCATATGCCGCGCGCAGGCGCCCGAGGTCCCCCACCCGCTCGCAGGCGGTGCCCAGCCCGTACCACGCGGCAAGGTTCACGCGCGCCTGGGACCAGGAGAAGATCCAGGGGATAGCGCGCAGGTCGTCGAGGGAGGTGGCGCCGAGCCCGCGCTTGGCGGGGCGGCTGCCGATGGGCATGAGGCCCACCTCGGCGAGCGGCGTCACGGTGGAGAACCACGAGGCAAAGCCATCGGTGTGCAGCAGGTCGAGATAGCGCTCGCGGCTGGCTGCGTCGAGCTCGGCGGCGAGCTCCGCGTACTTCTCGGTTGCCTCTGTGTTGAGCAACTCGATGGAGGGGGCGGACGAGAGGAGCGTGGCACCCGCGACGGACTCCACGTGACGACGCGCGAGCGTAGGGTTGCCGTAACGCGCGAAGATGACCTCGCCCTGCTCGGTGAGCTTGAAGCAGCCGTTCACGGAGCCAGCGGGCTGGGAGAGCACCGCTCGGTTGGCCGGGCCGCCACCGCGTCCGACCGCGCCTCCGCGTCCGTGCATGAGGACGAGGTCGATGTCGTTCTCGTCGGCCCAACGGGCGATGTTTGCCTGGGCGGCATGCAGCACGAGCGTAGCCGCCGTGGGGCCAACGTCCTTGGAGGAGTCAGAGTAGCCAAGCATGACCTCCAGGCGGCGGCCCGTCTCGGCGAGGCGACGCTGGACCTCGGGCAGACGGATGATCTGGCTGAGCGTGTCGACGGCGTGCTCGAGGTCTGCCGCCTGCTCGAAGAGCGGGATGACGTCGAGCTTGGGCACGTCGACCTCGTGGGCGAAGGCGAGATGGGCAAGCTCGTAGACGTTTGCCACGTCCTGGGCGGACTGCGTGAACGAGATAATGTAGCGGCGCGCGGCGTCAACGCCGTTCTTGCGCTGAATCTGCGAGATGGCGCGGAAGGTGTCCAGCACTTCGCGCGTCATGGGCTCGAGCTCGCCGTGCTCGCCCCAGCGCCCGTGCTCGCGGATGTCCTCCAGCGCGCGGGAGTGTACGAGCGAGTGCTGGCGGAACTCCATCTCGACGAGATGGAAGCCAAAGGTCTGCGCCTGCCAGATGAGGCGCTGCACCGGCCCGTACGCTGCACGGACGGCACCGGCACGGGCCAGGGAGCCCTGTACGACGCGCAGGTCGGCGATATAGTCGTCCGCGCTCGCGTACATGACGTCGGAGACGCGCCCGACGGTGGCGCGCAGGCGCTCGGCGATGACGAGCATCGCGGCACGGTGCAGCTCGCTCGCCGAGATGTCGAGCGCGCGGGCGGTGAGCTCCTCGCTCATCTCGACCTGGTGGCTCCAGAGGTTGACCAGCCGATCGGAGGGAGGCGTTGAGACGGCGTCAAGCGTGAGGTTGCGGCCACAGGTCTGGGTGGCATCCGCCAGGCGCTCGAGCACGTGAGTGCGGAACTTCTCGGCCACCTGGCGGCTCACGCGCGCGGTAACGTACGCGTTGCCGTCGCGGTCGGAGCCGATCCAGCTGCCGGGGTGGAAGAACGCCGGACAGACAGGCGGCACGGTTCCGGCACGCTCGCCGAGCTCCCAGTCGTCGAAGCGGCGGTACACATCCGGGACCATGTCGAAGAGCGTGTTGTCAAAGATGTCTATGATCGTGTCCGCCTCTTCGACGGGCGTGGGCTTCTTGTGCGCGATCGGAGAGGTGCGCAGCAGTGCGTCTATCTCCTGGAGCAGGCGACGCTCGTTCTCCGCGAGCGCGGCGCCACCAAGCTGGGCGTGCTCCTCCAGGAGGCCGGAGATGCGGCGGATCTTCCCCTCCACGGCCTTGCGGCGTGCCTCGGTGGGGTGGGCCGTGAACACGGGCCTGAACTCCAGGCGCTGCAGAAGCGCCGTGGCCTTGCCGCGCCCGCACTCGTCCACGAGCCGACGATAGGCAACCGTGAGGTCGTTGATCGGGTCCGCGCCCGCCGAGGGCTCGACGGCGCTCTCGCGCTCCCGCAGCGAGGTCACGCGATAGTGCTCCTCGCAGATGTTCGCTAGGTGGAAGTACGCCACAAAGGCGCGCATGAGCAGGGTCGCCCGGCGCTCGTCCAGCCCGTCGATGGTACGCTCGAGCTCGGCGAAGGCGACGCGCTCGTCATCCGTCTCCGCTGCCTCGTCGGCGTTCGCGCGAAAGGCATCGGAGAGCAGGATGTCAAAGGCCTCCAGGAGACCGGGGTCAAACTCGTCGAGCACCTTGCGCACCAGGCGCAGGAAGAGGTCCATGTTCTCGGCGATGCTCTCGGGAACGTTAAGGGCGGGCATGGTATCTGACAGGTCAGTCGCGTGCACGTTCTTCTCGGCCAACGCAGCTCCTTTGCCGGATGTACGGTTCTTCTCGTTAGAGGGTACCCCGAACGAGCTTTCCCGCGATAGATGCCTCACAAAAGACCCGGGCGAGAAACGCGATGTTCACGAGTCCGGTGGCGGATGCCCCGCGCCCGGGCGCGCCCCGCGGAAACCGAGGGCCGCCCACTTTACATTCCCGTCACGGTTGGGCGGTACAATCAGGGGGCATCAAGGCGAGAGGAGTTTTTGGGACCATGCCAGGCAGCCCCTTCAAGCGCAAGAACCGAAACGAGCCCATACCGGTCAGGACCGTCGCCAAAGCTCAGCCGGGAGCTCGCGCGCCGCGCTACGGCGTGGTCACGAGCAAGAAGCGCAAGAGCCCCCGCAAGAGCGAGCCGGACCGCGAGGCGTCGTTTCTCGCCCGCGTGGTCAACGACTGGTGGAACCGCCTGATCGCCGCCGTCTTTGGCGGGAAGTTCTCCGAGCAGACCGAGCAGTACCTCGCGCACCAGACCAAGCGAGACTACATCTGCAACACCGTCGGCCAGGCGGCGTGGGGCATGCTCTTCCCCGCCCTCACGATG
This sequence comes from uncultured Olsenella sp., assembly GCA_949296375.1. Lineage (GTDB taxonomy): Bacteria > Actinomycetota > Coriobacteriia > Coriobacteriales > Atopobiaceae > Thermophilibacter. The sequence continues at coordinate 13,369 of CASFQX010000126.1, read as the reverse complement.
GTCGCCACGTGGTTTGTGGGTGCAGAGCAGGCGGGTCTCTTCTCGATGGCCTTCACCGTGGGCACGCTCCTGCTGTTCTTGGCCAACTACGGGGTGCGAACCTATCAGGTGTCTGACCTCGACGACATGCGCTCCTTCCTGGACTACCAGATAAACCGCTTCCTCACGTGCGCGGCCATGCTCGTGGTGGGATGGCTGTGGTGCCAGTTCCGCGGGTATGACTCGTACATGTTCTCCATCTGCATGGGCGTGCTGGTGTTCAGGGCGGTTGACGGTCTCGCGGACGTCTACGAGGGACGACTCCAGCAGAAGGACAAGCTCTACCTCGCCGGGCTCTCCCAGGCGGCTCGCTGCCTGCTGGGACTCGTGGCGTTTGCGCTCGTGCTTCTCGTGACGCGCAACCTCGCCATCGCGAGCTTTGCCATGGCCATCGGGGCGGTGGCCTCGCTCGTGCTTCTCACCGTTCCGCTCGCGTACTTTGAGACCGAGAAGAGCATGCCCGCCACGCTGCGCGGCGTGAAGGAGCTCTTTGTGGAGTGCTTCCCGCTCTTCCTTGCGTTGTTCCTCTACAACCTCATCGACTCGGTGCCCAAGTTCGCGATGGAGGGCGCCCTCTCCTATGACAACCAGCTCTACTACAACGCCATGTACTTCCCCGCCCACTCCATCCTCATGATGGCCGGCTTCATCTACAAGCCGCAGCTCGTGCGCCTTGCCCGCATCTGGGAGGACCCCGAGAAGCACCGCCGCTTCGACCTGCTGGTGCTGGCGATGGTGGGCGTGATCGCTCTGGTCACGGGCATCATGGCCCTCATCATGGGCACCGTGGGCATCCCGCTCATGAGCTTCATGTACGGCCTGGACTTCGAGAAGTTCCGTGGGCTCTGTCTGGTGATGGTTGGCACGGGCGGCGTGTGCGCCTGCATCGACTTCCTCTATCAGATCGTCACGGTGCTGCGCGCCCAGGGAGACGTGTCCAAGCTCTACCTCATCGCGTTTGCGTTCTCCGTGCCGGTGGCGATGCTGCTCGTGAACTTCGCGGGACTGGCGGGCGCCGTGGTGGGCTCGCTCGTCTCGATGGCGATCCTGCTCACGCTGCTCGTGATGGAGTACTTTGGCATCCGCAGGCGCATGAGCCGCGGGTACTAGCGCCCGCCGCGACGCCGGGGCGCGCGCTCCCGCTTGCGCACGGAGTAGCCAAAGGTCCCGAGGCGCCTGCCCAGCTCGAAGTACTCGCCGTGACTGTACGCGGTGAGGTTGGCGCGCGCCAGGTCCAGCTTGCCGCTCTCGTCGAGCAGCCCGTCCTCCACCTGCACCGCCAGGACGTCCGCCAGGAACAGGTGGTGGCTCCCCAGCTCCAGAACGTCACGCACGCGACACTCGATGCTCACAGGACTCTCCGCGATCGTCGGCGCCAGGCTGAGCGCCGTGGCGGCAGCGGGCGTGAGGCGACACTCCTCCCACTTGTCGTAGTCTCGACCGGAGCGCACGCCGCACCAGTCGCACGCGCGCTGCAGGCGGGCGGTGACGAGGTTCACCACAAACTCGCCTGACTCTCGGACGATGTGGTAGCTGTGACGCTCCGGACGCAGGGAGATTGAGAGCATCGGCGGGTTGGTGCAGACGGTGCCGGCCCACGCCACGGTGACGATGTCCTTCTCGCCAGCCGCGTTTGCACAGCTCACCATCACTGCTGGGAGCGGATAGAGCATGTTGCCGCCTGCCCACGTCTGCTTTGCCATGAATGCCCTCCCACGATGCGCAGATCATGTTTCGGCACCCATTGTGCCATCCGAAGCGACGCCGCGCACTCGACGGGTCTCGTCTCAGTGTGTGGGCGTGCGGGGCTTGACGATTCGGGGCTCGTCTCAGGGTGTGGGCGTGCGGGGCTTGACGATTCGGGGCTCGTCTCAGTGAGAACCGCGGTTCTGGCTGAGACGAGCCCTCTTTCGTCAAGCGAGAAGCAACTCAAAGCTGAGACGAGCCAGCTTTCGAAAAGCCCACTCCAGCCTACGCCCTCGCCGCGGCCTCCACCTGGTCCGCCAGCGCGGCCGCCGCACGGGACTGGCCGAGCGCGAGCGCCGCCTTGCGCATGCCCTCGCGCCGAGAAGAATCGTCGAGAAGCCCAAGCAGCTCGCCGGAGAACTCCGCCGTGTCTATCGCCGAGTCCGCAACCAGCGAGGCCGCGCCGGCGTCCACGAGGAAGCGGGCGTTGACGGTCTGATGGTCCGCGGTGGCGTGCGGGTACGGCACGAGCAGGCTCGGCACGCCCACGGCCGCGATCTCCGCGATCGAGGACGCGCCAGCACGTGAGAGCACGAGGTCGGAGGCCGCAAGCGCCTGACCCATGTTGGAGATGTAGGGCATCACGCGCCAGCGCAGCTGCTCCTCGGGGGTGAGTGCCAGCGCGGAGACCGTCTCGTCAAAGCCGTCCGCGCCCGTGGAGTGCACCACCACGAGCCCCTCACGCGAGAGCAGCTCGCACTTGAGGCGGCATACTCCCTCGTTGATGTGCGCGGCGCCCAGCGAGCCGCCAAAGACGAGCAGCATCGTCTCCCCGGGGTCGACCCCAAAGGCTGTACGCCCCTCCTCGCGACTCGCGTTCACCACGCTGCGACGAACGGGGTTTCCGGTGAGTACCACCTCAGGCCCGCGCCTGCCCTCACGCTCAAAGACCTCGCGAGCCGCCGGAACGGAGATGCACACCTTGCTCGCATGAGGGGCGAGTGTCTTGTTCGCAAGGCCGGCAACGGAGTTCTGTTCGTGCAGCACGTACGGAACGCCGAGCTTGCGACAGCAGTTGAGAAGCGCCATCTCAACGTAGGCGCCGAAGCCCACCGCAACGTCAGGGGCGCCCTCCGCCGAGAAGAGGCCGGCGATCTGCGACTGCGCGCGTCGCATGCGCGCGAGAGAGCTCACGAGCGTCCACGGGCGCGCGCGGTCGAAGCCGCTCACCACCACGGGAACCAGCTCAAAGCCCGCCTCGGGGACGAGACGACCCTCGAGCTTGGCGGTCTGCCCGAAGAAGCGCACGTGATGCCCGCGGTCGCGCAGCTCCTCGGCAAGCGCGAGCGCTGGGTTGATGTGACCGGCCGTCCCGCCCGCAGCGATCGCGACCTCGAGGTGATCCTTCGCCATGACTCCCCCTATCGCCTTCCCCTCGACCCCGAGCCGCCACGCCCGCGAAGGCGCTCCGTGGCGTTGGGGCCAAGGTCAACCCTTCTTCTGTTGCCGCCGGACGAGCCCGAGCCCTGCCCGCGCCTACCTCCGCGTGGGCGAGAGCCCTTAGCAGGCCTCCCCCCGCCCTCGACGACGCGCAGGCCGGAACCGCCCCTGCCGGAGCCGTTGGTCCTCCCCCGCTCGGAGCGCGGAACGGGCTCGCCCACAAACGAGAACCCGCCGCCCTCGGGGCCTCCGCCCCCTCCGACCTCGCGCAGAGACCTGCGGGCACCGTCGTGAACCGTCTCAGGAAGCTTGGAGTGAATGGAGACCGAGGCGATGAGGCCCACGAGCATGAGGCTGGCGAGAATCGACGAGCCGCCGTAGCTCAAGAACGGGATGGGCTTTCCTGACAGCGGGAACACGCCGAGCACGCCCGAGACGTTGAGCAAGAGCTGGATGATCACGATGGAGGTGCAGCCCGCAGCGAGCAGACGCCCGGCGAGGTCGGGCGCGTGGCGCGCTATCTGGAAGCCCGCCCAGAGAAAGACGGCAAACCCGACCAGCACGCCAACGGTGCCGACAAAGCCGCACTCCTCGCCGATCACGGCGTAGATGAAGTCGTTGTGAGCCATCGGCAGATAGGCGTACTTCTGACGCGAGAAGCCCACGCCCACGCCGAAGAGGCCGCCGGTGCCAAAGGCGTAGAAGCCCTGGACGAGCTGCCAACCCGTGTTGTAGCGGTCGGACCACGGGTCGAGCATCGTCTTGAGGCGCTGGAACGAGTAGGCGTCGCTCACGGAGAGGAATACGAACGCCGCGGCACCCAGCACGAACAGTGCCAGGAGCAGGAGCTTGGGCATTCCCGCCAGGTATCCCATCACGAGGAGCGTGAGCGCGATGATCATGGTCGTGCCCTTGTCCGGCTGCGCGATGATGAGGACGAGCGGCACGGCGACGCCGGCGATGAGCAGCTTGAGGAAGGTCGCCCAGTCGAGCGAGCCCTCCTCGAAGTAGCGCTGGGCCAGGTTAGCGGCCGTGAAAATCACCGTGATCTTGGCAAACTCCGAAGGCTGGAGGTCAAAGAAGCCGAGGTCGATCCATCTGTTTGCACCCATGTCATTGTCGGTGCCCGCCACCAGGACCAGAAGCAGCAGCAAGACGGTGAGCACCCAGATGGGCATCATGAAGCGCTTCACCCAGAGCCTATAGTCCAGCCTGGCCAGAATGACCGCTGCCGCCGTGCCCACCAGCACAAAGCCCAGCTGGCGCTTGAGGTAGTAGGCAGCGTCGCCAGTGTCGTTGAGCGCCGTCACGGACGAGGCAGAGTAGACCATGAGCAGGCCAAAGCCAACGAGAATCGCAACGATGGCAAACAGGATCAGCCGAGGGCGCATGAAGCGCTCGGGCACGCCGAAGAGCGTGCGCTCGGCGCCTTCGCGCTTCTCGCTGCGGTCGCGCTTCTCGGCCCGGCGCCTTCTCTTGCCAACGCCGCGACCCGTGGGCCGGGCGGCCGCGCGAAGAGTTGCCGCTCCCCCGGTCACGACGCATCCCCCGCCCTCTCGGAGAGATCTCGGACGAGGCCCTTGAAGAAGCGCCCGCGCTCGGCCATGTTGGCAAACTCATCAAACGAGGAGCAAGACGGGGAGAGAAGTACCGTCTCTCCGGGGCGTGCGCAACCAACGGCGGCGTCAAAGGCCTCACGCAGGTGCGGGGCACGCACGACGACGAGCTCGGACGGAACCTCCTCGAGGGCTCGGGCGATGCGCTCGCCGGCGGCGCCAAAGCACACGGCCACGCGGCAGCGCTCGCGAACGGCGCGAGCGAGTGAGGCGAGGTCCGTCCCCTTGTCATGCCCGCCGAGCATCACAACGATGGAGCCCGCATCAAAGGCGGTGAGCGCCTTCTCCACGGAGTCCGTGTTGGTAGCCTTCGAGTCATTCACAAAGCGGACGCCTCCCACCTCGCCGGCGGGCTCGATGCGATGCTCGATGGGCGAGAAGGACGCGAGGCCCTCACGGACGTCCCCCTCGGAGGCGCCCAGCTCGAGTGCGACCACTGCGGCCGCAAGCGCGTTCTCGGCGTTGTGGAGTCCAAAGATCTTGAGGTCGGTGACGCGGGCGAGCTCGTGCTCTACGCCTGCAAGGCGCACCACGAGCATTCCGTCGCGCAGGAACGCGGCGGTGCCGGCGGATGGCTCATCGTGAACAGAGAGGCGGCACACGCGAAGGCCGCGAGCCTCGAGGCGCTCCGCCGCGGCACGGCACCACTCGTCGTCGACGGAGACGACGGCAAGATCGTCCCCGCACATGTTGGCGAAGGCCTTCTCCTTTGCCGCCGCATAGGCCTCCATCGTGTGATGCCACTCGAGGTGGTCGGGCGTCACGTTGAGAAGAACCGCCACCCGCGGGTGGAACAGGCGCGTCGTGGCGAGCTGAAAGCTCGAGAGCTCGGCCACGAACCACGTCTCGGCGTCGCGCGTGGCAAGCGCCTCGGTCGGGGGCGTGCCGATGTTGCCGACGGACTCCGCCCTGATGCCAGCGGCACCGAGAAGGTGCGTCGCGAGGGACGTCGTCGTGGTCTTGCCGTTGGTGCCCGTGATGGCGACCCAACGCTGCGGGCTCTCGCGCCACGCGAGCTCGGGCTCGCCGATGACCTCCGCCGCGTGCTCGCGGGCGGAGACAAAGAAGTCGGAGCTGTCGGGGATTCCCGGAGACGCGACAACGAGGTCATAGCGCCCGTCCACGACGTCTGTTCCGCAGACGACGCGCGCTCCGCGGCCCTCGAGCTCACGGGTCTTGTCGCCGGGCGTGGAGGCCCCGCCGCCAAAGACGGAGACGGAGCTCACACGCTCGGGCATCAGCCCCAGCAGATAGTCCGCGACCGACTCGCCGGTGCGTCCGAGGCCAAGGACCGCGACGTCGCCGAGGCGCGGCATGGTGGTTTCCGTCATGCCCACCCCCTAGCCCAGCTGGAAGTAGAGGGCAAAGCCGAGGGCGGCAAAGGCGGCAGAGACGATCCAGAACCTCACGACGACCTTGTTCTCCTTCCAACCGAGCTTCTCGAAGTGGTGATGGATCGGCGCCATGAGGAAGACGCGCTTGCCCGTGAGCTTGAAGCTCGCGACCTGGATCATGACAGAGAGGGCCTCGCAGATGAACAGGCCGCCCATGATGAGCGAGGTGACCTCGGTCTTGGTTAGCACGGCGAGCGCGGCGAAGGCAGCGCCCAGGGCGAGCGAGCCCGTGTCTCCCATGAAGATCGAGGCGGGATAGCAGTTGTGCCAGAGGAAGCCCACGCAGGCGCCGGCGATGGCGGCGGCAAAGATCGCGAGGTCGAGCTCGTTGTAGCTAAAGGCGACCATCGCCATGAAGAGCATCACGACCATCGTGCAGCCGCCGGCGAGGCCGTCCAGGCCGTCGGTGAGGTTGACGGCGTTGGAGAGGCCCGCCATGAGCAGGAAGACGAAGAAGAGGTAGAGCCACGGAACGACCACCTGCGAGTCCCCGAGCATGAAGGTGGAGCTGAGCACGCCAAGGTCGATGGCAAAGCCGCCCGGGAAGCCCACCACGGGGGCGATGCTGCAGACGTTGACCGCCACCAGGCAGAAGGCCACCGAGATGAGGATGAGGCCCGCCATCTTCTGGGGCGGCGTGAGGCCGAGCGAGCGACCGTGGGCGACGCTCTCTATGTCATCGAGAAGGCCGAGCGAGCCGGTGATGAGGGTGGCGAGAACCGCCAGGAGGAGCGCCGGGGTCCACTGCGCGACGAGCGCGCAGGACACGACCACGCCCACGAGTATGATGACGCCGCCCATCGTGGGGGTACCCTGCTTGATGAGGTGGCGCTGGGGGCCGTCGGCGCGAATCTGCTGCCCCACGCCCTCGTGACGCATCAGCTTGATGAAGAGGGGCATCAAAAGCCCCGTCACGAGCGCGGCGATGCCGACGGCGAGAAACACCTGGTAGGTTGGATAGGCGGGATTTCCGATCATCGTGCGAGCACTCCCCTCACAAATTGGTCGAGCCCGGAGGCTCGCGAGGCCTTGACCAGGACGAGGTCTCCCTCGGCGAGCACGGGGCCGATCACGTCCACGGCGCGCTCCACGCTGTTCAGGCGCTCGATGGCGTCCTCGGAGAGCCCCATGGTGCGCGCGGCCTCCGCCATCGCGTCGGCGAGCTCGCCTCCTATGATAACGAGAAGATCAACGCCCTTGGCGGCGGCGTAGGCGCCCACGTAGCCATGCAGACGCGCCGCCTCGTCACCGAGCTCGCCCATCTCGCCGAGCACGGCGATGCGACGACCCGAGCACGTCATCGACGAGAGCACGTCGAGCGACGAGGCCATCGAGGCGGGGGCGGCGTTGTAGGAGTCGTCGATCACGCGGGCGCCCGACGGCGCCTCGAGGACGTTGAGGCGCATGCTCGTGGCCTCCATGCGCTCGATGGCCTCGACGGCGGCGTCACGGTCGAGTCCGGCGCGCCAGACGAGCGCGAGGGCGAGCAGGAAGTCGTCGACGAGCTTGGCGCCGGGCAGCGAGAGGGAGACCTCGCGGCTCCAGCCGTCCGCGCAGCACGCGCGGAAGCGGGCGCGGCCGCGCTCGTCGAGGGTCACGCCCTCGGCGCGCACGACGTCTCCCGCGCCCGTCCCAACGGGCAGGACCTCCACCCCCGCCGGACGGGCGAAGCCCTCGGCGATGAAGTCCGTGAAGTCGCCGGAGCTCGCGAGTGCGAGCGCCGGGGAGACCTCCCCGTGGGCACCCATGCCCGAGACGATCTCGGCCTTGGCGCGGGCGATGTTCTCGCGGCTGCCGAGGATGCCGATGTGGCTCGTGCCAACGTTGGTGATGGCGGCGAGCGTCGGTCTGCAGGAGGCGGACATGCGCGCGATCTCCTCGGCGTGGTTCATGCCGAGCTCGAGCACGAGGACCTCGCTGTCATCCGGCGCCGAGAGCACGGTGAGGGGCATGCCGATCAGGCTGTTGAGGTTGCCCTTGGTGGCGTGGCAGCGGCGCGTGGCGCCGACGCCCGCCGCGAGCATCTCCTTGGTGGTGGTCTTGCCCACGGAACCCGTCACCGCGAGGACGAGCCAGTCGGGACGCTCCTCGCACCGGGCGCGCGCGAGCCTGAGGAGAAACTCCTCGCAGTCGTCGCCCTCCGCGCGAAGCACCGTGCAGCCGAGCTCGGACGCCTCGGAGAGCACCTCGTCGGCAACCTCGCTCGAGGCAACCACGACGGCAGCCCCCTGGCGCGCCGCCGGGGCGAGATAGACGTTGCCGTCCACGCGCTCGCCGCAGAAGGCGACGAAGACGCCGCCCTCGGCAGCCGCGCGGGAGTCCGTGACAACCTCCCCGCAGACCTCGCGGGTGCCCCTGCAGAGCAGGCGCGCGCCCGTGGCCTCCACGATCTTCTCGACACTCATTGTGAACATTGCTTATTCTCCGTTCACGTTGGTTGAGGGCTGAATGCCCAGGATGCTACAGGTCTGCTGCGCGATGTCATGGAAGGCATGCGCGGACGACTCGGAGGAGTGGTAGGGGGTGCCGTCGAGGCCCACGTAGACGAGGACCTGGGGGTCGTCGGCATTGGCAAAGCCGCAGACGGAGGAGACGAAGGAGTTTGCGAGGTAGCCACCGGTCTCCGCCGCCTGCTCGCCCGTGCCGGTCTTGCCGGCAAAGTCGTAGCCCTCGACGTTTGCGTTGGTGCCCGTGCCCTCCGTCATGACGACGCGCATCATCTCTATCTCCTGCGCGCGCGTGTCCTCGGAGATCACGGTGTCGCCCTTGGGCCACTCGATCTGCTCCTCGCCGCGATGCGTCACAAAGTGGGGCGTGAGGAGCGTGCCGCCGTTGGCGACGGCACCGTACGCGCGCATGATCTGGACCATGGGAAACGCCAGTCCCTGGCCAAACCCCATGGAGCCGAGCGTTGCGCCGTCGTACTCGTCGGGGGTGCGCACGAGGCCCTCGACCTCGCCCGGGAAGTCGATGCCGGTCTTCTGGCCAATTCCAAAGCGCTTGATTCCCTCGGAGAAGGCGTCAACGCCGATGACGTCCTGTGCGAGCATCGCCATGGCGGTGTTGGAGGAGCGACGCATCATCTCGGTGACGCTCATCTCCATGTCCACGCTGCGGCTGTCGACGTCTGTGACCGCACTGCTGCCAACCATGACGCGCGCGGGCACGTAGTAGACGGTGTCCTTGTCGAAGAAGCCACCCTCGATGCCTATGCAGGTCGTGATGACCTTGAAGATGGAGCCGGGCTCACGGGTGCTGGAGACGAGCTTGAGGTTGAGCGCCTCGTAATCGGTGAGATTGGAGAGGTCGGCGAGGGGCGTCGAGCACGCCGCGATGATCTCGCCGGTGCGCGGGTCGCTGATCATCACGGACCCGGAGGTGGCGGAGTAGGTCTTCACCGCCTCCTCGATGATGCGCTCGGCACTCTCCTGGATGTCAACGTCAAGACCGAGGACGAGGTCGATGCCGTCGGTCGCCTCGGTGACCTCCGAGGCACCGCCCGCCACCGGCGTTCCGTCTCGGCCGGTCTCGAAGAGCATCTCGCCGTCGACGCCGGTGAGCACGTCATCGTAGTAGAGCTCGAGACCGGAGAGGCCCTCGCCGTCAACGCCGACGAAGCCGATGATCTGGGAACCCACGTTTCCGTACGGGTAGACCCGCTTCATGTCGGACAAGAAGTAGACGCCCGTGAGCTTTGCGGCGCGGAGGCGGTCGGAGATCTGGTCCGCGATCTCCTGATCGACCTGGCGGGCGATGTAGATGAAGGTCGTCTCGGCCGTGAGGAGGTCCATGTAGTCGTCCTTCTCGCCTCCGAGAAGGTCCATGAGTATGTTTGAGACACCGGAGGGGTCGGAGACCTCCTTGGGGTTGGCGTAGATGGTCTGGCACTCCACGCTCACGGCAAGGGCGTTGCCGTTACGGTCGTAAATGGTCCCGCGCTTTGCGTGGAGCGTGACCCTGTTTGTGGTCTGCTCGCGGGCGCCCGCGGCGAGGTTGGGGGCGTCTATGATCTGGAGCCAGGCGAGGCGAGCCGCCAGCGCACCCATGAGGCCCACGAAGACACGGCGCGAGAGCGTGAGGCCGCGGTCCGAGCCGCCCTCGCCCGTGCCGCCGGGGCGAGACGCCCTCACACGGTAACGCGCACGAGAGGCCTCGTCATACGAGGCCTCCGGCTGGTTGCGCCGATTGGCGCGGCTCTGTTGGTCCCTGTGTCTCACGGGACAAAAGTCTACGACAGGTCAGTCTGGGGAGCGGTGACATCCGTCGTCTGCGCAGCATCACCATCGGTCGGCTCGGCGGGCTGTGCGTCTGCCGGATCGGCATCGAGGTCGATCGCCACAAAGTCGCTCGTGAGGACCATGCCGTAGTTCTGGGTGGCGATACGGGAGATACGGGAGTTGCTCGAGAGGGCAGAGCGCTGGATCCTCAGTTGCTCGTTGAGAGTCTCAGTCTCCTCGACACGCGCGGAGAGCTCGGAGTTGGCGCTCAGGAGGGAGACCGTGGCAGAGGAGAGCGCCACGCGGGCCATGCCCAGGACGATGAGCGCGGCGGCAACGATCACGACGGCACGGACGCGGGCCACGAACTGGGGAGAGACGCCGGCACGGGCGCGGGCGTCAAGACCGCCGCCGGAGACGACCTCAAAGGACGGCGCGCTCTGCGCCTGCCGACGCTCGCGCCTCCTCTCGGCCCCGTCCAGCTTGTATGCCTCAGATCCCTGATACCTCATGACACGTCCTTGCTACGCCGGCTCTCGCCGTTGAGTCGAAAACTTCCCTGCGGTACGCTGCGAACTTACGGGTTGGTTGAAGGTTTGTCCTCAGCGTCCCTCATAGTTGATGCAGCGTTGGTTGACACTGCGTTTAGTCTTTGATGGTAGTGCGTTTGAGCTGCGAATTAGTGCGTTGTTGCCTCGTTTGTCAGTATGTAGGCGGCTTTCGCCGGCTACCCCTTGCCTCCCCCGCTACGCGACGTCGAGCTTGACCGCCACGCGCATGAGGGCACTTCGCGACCTCGGGTTGGCCGCAACCTCCTCGTCAGACGCAACGAGGGGCTTCCTCGTCCTGACGTTGACTATCGGCACGTGACCGCATACGCACACCGGAAGGTCCGGCGGGCAGGTGCATCCCTGCGAGAGCTCCGAGAAGACGTGCTTGACGATCCGGTCCTCGAGCGAGTGGTAGGAGATGACGCAGATCCTCCCACCTGGGTTAGCCCAGCGGATTGCCGCCCTTAGTCCCTGGTCCAGAACGTCGAGCTCGTGATTGACCTCGATGCGCAGGGCCTGGAACGTGCGCCTTGCCGGATGTCCGCCCGACCTTCTCGCCGCCGCGGGAATCGCCTCCTTGATCACGTCCACGAGCTGGAGCGTGGTCTCGATGGGCTCCTTTGCCCTCCGCGCGACGATGCGCTTGGCGATGCGCGCGGCAAAGCGCTCGTCACCGTAGACGCGAAGGATTCGGGCGAGGTCTGCTTCGTTGTAGGTGTTCACGACCTCAGCTGCGGTTAGAGTGTGGTTACCCGAATTCATGCGCATATCGAGCGGGGCGTCCTCATGGTAGGAGAAGCCGCGCTCCGGGATATCGAGCTGTGGCGAGGAGACGCCGAGATCAAAGAGAAAGCAGTCGACCCCGGGAACCTCCGCCTCAACGAGAAGCTCGTCGAGGTTGCCGAAGTTGCCCTTGAGGAGGCGGATGCTCGCCTCGGGGACCTCACGCTCGAGGCGCTCGGTCGCCGCCGCGAGCGCCATGTCGTCCTGGTCGATTCCGATCGACAGGCCGTCCGGCGCCACGCGCTTTGCCAGCTCCACGGTGTGCCCAGCACCTCCGAGGGTGCAGTCGCACACCACCTCCCCCGCCTGGGGGTCGAGCTCGGCCAAGACCTCGGCGAGCATCACGGGTACGTGCCGATATTCTGCTGTCAAGACCCTCACCCCCAGCCGTTAGTCGTGGAACAGAAGCGCGTCGAGGTCGTCCTCGAGGCTCTCCTGCGTCGCATTCCACCTCTCGGTGTTCCACACCTCGAAGTGGTCCCCGGCGCCCACCACCGTGACGTCTGCCGTAAGGCCGAGCTTCTCGCGCGTGCCAGGCTTGCTCGCATCGAGCTTGCCAAGGGCAACACGGCCGGCGGAGTCAATGTCGACCTCCACCGCACGAGCCCAAAGACCGGTCTTCAGGCGAACGTCATCACGGCTGCGAGGGTCAAAGTGGTTGTCGCCGTACTCAAAGAGGCCGTCGACGTACTCCTCAAAACCCTCGGGAGTGAAGCCGTTCACGCAGCCGTTGAGCGGAACAAGGTATATTGTCTTCTTATCGCCGTCCACAAGCTGCTTGCGGAAGACTGCAGGAAGCGTGACACGTGCCTTGGCATCCACGAGCATCGGATACGATCCGGCAAGCATGTCACCCTCCCCTCGAGAGACGAAAACCTCACCCCCGAACGGAGCGTGTGACTACTATACGCCATATGCCCCACTTCGCTACACCAAAAAACACCTTCCTACACCTTGCGGTTGAATTCTGGGCGCAGACGGTCATCTGAGGGGTCAGCTCCCCCAGATGTTGCGTGCCTGGGTGAGCCCGGGCACAAGTGACCCCCACAGATTTGTGTCGCTGGCGTGAAGACGCAGCTCAAGGCCTTGCATAGGATTTGCGCCCAGCTACGTTCGGGCGAGAAGAACGCTGAGAAAGGGGCCCCGCATACGGAAATGAGGCCGCTCGAGGTTCTTCTCGACAGGCGCATCCTGCGGAAACGCCACTGAGGATGTGAGGCGACCCGTATATTGAGCCCGTTTCTCTGCAAGATTGCGTCGCCCTCGTGAAGCGGCGACATTTCTGCGCACCTTCGCGCGCTATCATGGCCCCAACCTGAAAGAGGGAGGGTTTCCATGCAGACGCGCTGTGAGTTCCTCGCCCTGTCCGCCGGGCTGCTCGCCCTGCTCCCCGGCTGCATCGCCAACGAGCCCGAGGGGGAGGTCGACCCCGTCGTCGAAGACCCCGGCACGCAGACGCAGCCGGTGCAGATGCGCGTCACCATCCCGGCCTCCTACCTGGCGTTCACCGGCAACACGGCCGACGAGGCGGCGCAGGACTACGCCGACTACTCCGACGGCGACATCGGCACGAGCGTCCTTGGGAACGGCTCGCTCGAGATCTACGTCACCGACCACTGGTACGGACAGCTGCGCGCCATGTG
>CASFQX010000125.1 GCA_949296375.1 uncultured Olsenella sp. | reverse complement strand
GCCGTGGCGGACGTGAGCCTCCACATCCGCGAGGGCGAGGTGTACGGCCTGCTCGGCCCCAACGGCGCCGGCAAGTCGACCACGCTCAAGATGATCTGCGGGATGCTGCGGCCGACGGCCGGCGAGATCCTCTTCGCCGGGCACGCCTGGCGCCGCGAGGACCTCTACGCCATCGGCAGCCTCATCGAGGAGGCGCCGCTCTACCCCAACCTCACCGCGCGCGAGAACCTGCGCGTGCGCACCACGCTGCTGGGCCTTCCCGAGTCCCGCGTGGACGAGGCGCTCGCCGCCGTGGACCTCGCGGACACCGGGAAGAAGCGCGCCGGGCGCTTCTCGATGGGCATGCGGCAGCGCCTGGGGCTCGCCCTGGCGCTTCTCGCCCGGCCGCGCCTTTTGGTGCTTGACGAGCCCACCAACGGCCTCGACCCCATCGGCATCGAGGAGCTGCGCGACCAGATCCGCGGCTTCGCGGCGGCGGGCACGACGGTCCTCGTCTCCAGCCACATCCTCTCCGAGGTGCAGCAGATGGCGGACACCATCGGCATCATCTACCGGGGGCGCCTCGCCTACGAGGACGCGCTTCGGCCCGGGCAGGACCTCGAGGAGCTCTTCATGAGCGTCTGCCGGGAGGGGCGGCGCTCCCGCGGGGAGGTGGCGGCATGACGGGCGAGAAGACCGGCCTGATCGCGGGCCTGCGCGCCGAGGCGCTGAAGTCGCGCCACGCGGCGCCGGTTCGCCTGGCCGTGCTCATGGCGCTGCCGATGCCGCTGCTCGGCGCGATGCCCTACCGGGGCGCGCAGTCCTTCAGCGCGTGGAACTACTGGTACGCGCTCTTCCTGCCCGTGGCGCTCTCGCTCGTGGTGGCGTGCGTCGCACGGGCCGACGCGCGCACGCGGATGCGGGGCCTGCTGGGCCTTGGCTTCCCGCTCGGGCGCGCCTGGTGGGCGAAGGCGCTCTGGTGCCTCGCGCTCTGCGCGCTCTCGAACCTCGTGGTCTTCGGCGTCTACCTCGCGGGGTCGGCGCTCTCCTCGCAGGGCCTCACGGCCGCCGGCACGCTCACGATGCTCCTCTGCGCGCTCGCCAACACGGTGACCGCGGCGTGGATGATCCCCGCGGGGCTCTTCCTCACGGCGCGGCTCGGCATGCTCGCGGGCATCTTCTGCCCGCTCGCCGCGCAGCTCGTGGGCGGGTTCGCCTGGTCGCTGGTGCCGCTGCCGCAGCTCTTCCCGCCGTCGGCGAGCATGGTCATCCCCACGAGCTTCATCCCCGTGCTGCCGAGCGGAGAGCCGCTCGCGGCGGACATGGCGCTCGGCGGGGCGCTCGCGGCGGACGTCGCGCTCACGCTGGCCGGCCTTCTGGTCTGCGCGCTCGCGTTCGCCGCGCTCACGGCGGCGGGCGCGGCCTGGTTCGCGCGCTCCGAGGAGAGGTGATCGGCATGGCACGACTCACCGAAGCGGTGCCGCACATGGCGCTCCCACGGGCCCTGCGCTCCGAGTTCCTGCGCCTGGCGCGCTCCCCGCTTGTGGCGGTGCACCTCGTCTGCGGCCTGGCCGCCGGCCTTGCCTGCGGCGAGTACTTCTCCATCGCCCGCTGGGACCCGGCGCTCGGCGCAGACGCCTACGCCCAGTTCCTCGGCGCCCTCATGCCGCTCATGTCCGCCATCGTCTGCGGGCTCGCCGTGGACGAGGAGCGCGCCGCCGGGCGCCTCGCCAACCTCACGGCGGTCCCCTCGCGCGGGCGTGCCGTCGCGGCGAAGTGGCTTGCCCTTGCGACG
>CASFQX010000124.1 GCA_949296375.1 uncultured Olsenella sp. | reverse complement strand
CGATCATGCCGAGGTCGCGCAGGACCTTGGTGAAGAAGCGGCTGTAGAGCAGGTGCAGGATGGCGTGCTCGATGCCGCCGATGTAGTTGTCCACCGGCATCCAGCGGTCCACGGCCTCGCGCGAGAAGGGCAGCTCCTCGTTGTGCGGGTCGCAGTAGCGCAGGTAGTACCAGCTGGAGCACGTGAAGGTGTCCATGGTGTCGGTGATGCGCTTGGCCGGCTTGCCGCACTTGGGGCACGTGGTCTCGTAGAACGGAGCGTAGGCGGCGAGCGTCTCGCCAGCGCCGAGGTCGAGCGCGTCGGGCAGCGTGACAGGCAGGTCCTCGTAGGGCACCGGCACGTCGCCGCAGCAATCGCAGTGAATCATCGGGATGGGGTTGCCCCAGTAGCGCTGGCGGGAGATGAGCCAGTCGCGCAGGCGGAACTGCACCGTCTTGCGGCCGAGGCCCTGCTCGCCGAGCCAGTCGATGATGGCGTCCACTGCCTCGGAGTGCTTGCCGCCCTTCATGCCGGTGAAGCGGCCGGACTGCACGAGGTAGCCCTCGGCCTCCATCGCGTGGTCCCAGTCGACGGAGGTCACGACGAGCTCGCGCTGGTCCTTGAGCTGCTCATACAGCGGGTCGTCCTTCTCGCAGATGATCGGGGCGATCTCGAGGCCGTACTTCTTGGAGAAGTCGAAGTCGCGCTGGTCGCCGCAGGGAACGCCCATGACGGCGCCGGTGCCGTAGTCCATGAGGACGTAGTCGGCGACCCAGATCGGGGCCGGGCGGCCGTTCACTGGGTTGATGACGTAGCGGCCGGTGAAGACGCCGTGCTTCTCGCGCTCAGAGCCCTGGCGATCGACCGAGGAGACCTTCTCCGCGGCGGCCTTGAGCTCGAGGAAGGCGGCCTCGTACTCGGTGCCAGCCACGAGCTCCGCGGCGAGCGGGCTCTCGGGCGGCAGCAGGAAGAAGGAGACGCCGAAGAGCGTGTCCGGACGCGTGGTGAAGACGGTGATCTTGGTGTCGGTTGGGGTCACGCCGTCCTTATCGGCCAGCGTGAAGTCGATCTCGGCGCCCTCGGAGCGGCCGATCCAGTTGGCCTGCATCGCGCGGACGCGCTCGGGCCACTTGCCCTCGAGCTTCTTGAGGTCGTCGAGAAGCTCCTGGGCGTAGTCGGTGATCTTGAAGTACCACTGGGAGAGCGCGCGCTTCTCGGGCACCGAGCCGCAGCGCCAGCACTTGCCGTCCACGACCTGCTCGTTGGCAAGCACGGTCTGGCAGCCGGGGCACCAGTTCACCGGCGAGTTATCGCGGTAGACGAGGCCCTTCTCCCACATCTTGAGGAAGATCCACTGGCCCCACTTGTAGTACTCGGGGTCGCAGGTGTTGAACATGCGGTCGTAGTCGTAGGAGAAGCCCATGCGGCGCATGGTCTTGGTGGCCTGTGCGATGTTCTGGTGCGTCCAGACGCTCGCCTGCGTGTTGTGCTTGATGGCGGCGTTCTCGGCGGGCAGGCCAAAGGCGTCGTAGCCCATCGGGTGCAGCACGTCAAAGCCGCGCATGCGGGCCTGGCGCGCCATGGCGTCGCCGATCGTGTAGTTGCGCGCGTGGCCCATGTGCAGGTCGCCCGAGGGGTACGGGAACATCTCCAGCACGTACTTCTTGGGCTTCTCGGGGCTCTCCTCGGTCTTGTAGAGCTCCTCGGCATCCCACTCCGCCTGCCAGCGGGTCTCGATCTCCTCGGCGTCGTATGCCGGGACCTCGAAGTTCTTCTCGGCGTCGCTCATCTGCGTGACTCCTTCGTGTGCGATGGTCAACCGTGT
>CASFQX010000123.1 GCA_949296375.1 uncultured Olsenella sp. | reverse complement strand
GCTTGGCCTCGAGGTCGACCGCAAGCGCGTCGGCCGCGGCAACAACATCAAGACCTCCGGCAAGCACGCCGTCGAGATCAACCTCTACCGTGAGATCACCGCCACGGTCAACGTCCTCGTGGGCGTTACCGAGGAGGCCGCGGCCGATGACGCCGCTGCCGAGGAGGTCGTCGAGGCTGAGGCTGAGACCGAGGCCGTGGCCGAGGTTGCCGCCGAGGAGACCGCCGAGTAGTTTCGGCAGTTTTCAACTCGCATGTTTCTGAACTGGGGATTTCTACAATAACCGCAGGTCAGATTAGTGTAAGAAAAGCCCCGGAGGACAAGATCCTCCGGGGCATTTTGTGTGGTCCGTAAAGGTGATACCAGCGTTTACCTGCGGTTTTGTTATTGATACACCCCTTTATATACATTCTCGACAGGGTTTCTCGGTGTTGCAAATTGATGTTGAAATGTAGAAAACTCTGCTCATTCCTGCAGAAACTCTGGTCAAAAAAATTGTTGAAAACGTAGAAAAGGGGCATATCCGCCGTTCAGGCGGCTGCGGTATTCTGCCGTCAGTGTAGAAGGAGGCTTCTGGAGAAAATGGCCCCTTGACAGCGCCTCGGACGCGTGCCCGCGTGGCGCCGTGGAAAAGGGACTGTCCCTTTTCCACACTACGTCGGACGTGTCCACGGGGGCGGCGCACCCCTGGTTGAGGGCTTCTCGCGCCGCCCGTGCTTCTCGCCTGGCCGTGCCCGGCCTCGCGATAGAATGGTCCAACGCGCTTTAGAATTCCGAGGAGGCCCGCACGATGAGCGACTACGACGTTAACCCCACAAGAATGACGGTGGAGAGCGGCGCGGCCATGCCTCAGGATACCGAGGCCGAGGCCTCCATCCTCTCGGCGATGATGGTCTCCATGGACGTCCTGCAGGAGTCCCTCATCGAGCTTGACCCGGATGATTTCTACCTTCCCTCGCACCGCACGGTCTTTGTTGCGATGCGCGAGATGTTTGACAAGAACCTCCCGATAGACACCATCTCCCTCGCCGACTACCTCAAGAGCAACGGCGAGCTCGAGCGCGTGGGCGGCCGCAGCTTCCTTCTGGGTCTGGGCAACAACTCGCTTGCCCTCGTGGGCTGGCGGCGTCACATCGAGATGCTGCACCGCGACACCACACTGCGCAAGATGATCAACGCCTCCGCGCAGATCACGGCGCTCGCCTTTGACGCGCCCGAGGACACCAAGGAGGTCGTGGACCGCGCCGAGCGTCTGCTTCTGGACGTGACCAACCGCGACGTACGCTCGAGCGAGCAGACCCTCGAGCAGATCATGGGCGACCTCTACGAGGAGCTCGGCGCCAACGCCGCCAACCTGGATCGCGTGCTCGGCGTCTCAACGGGCTTCCCCAAGATCGACGAGTGCCTGCTGGGTCTGCGGCCGGGCCAGATGGTGGTCATCGGCGCGCGCCCCGGCGTGGGCAAGACCTCGTTTGCGCTCAACCTCATGACCAACGCGGCGTTTGCCGGCGCGAGCGTGGCCATGTTCTCGCTCGAGATGTCCAAGGTGGAGATCGCACAGCGCCTGCTCGCGGCCAATGCGCGCGTGGGCCTGCAGGAGATCCGCTCCGCGCGAATTCGCAACGAGCAGTGGCCGCAGATCCTCCAGGCCACCAACGACCTCTCGCAGCTGGACATCATGATCGACGACACGCCCGGCACCACGGTGACCGAGATTCGCGCCAAGGCGCGCCGCATCCTGCACGGCAAGAAGCTCGGCCTCATCATCATCGACTACCTGCAGCTTATCTCGCCGCCCGCCGGGCAGCGCCGCGCGGACAGCCGTGCGACCGAGGTCTCCGAGATGAGCCGCGGCATCAAAATCATGGCCAAGGACCTCGGCGTGCCGGTGGTGGCGCTCTCTCAGCTCAACCGTACCGTCGAGAACCGCACGGGCAAGCGCCCGCAGCTCTCCGACCTGCGTGAGTCCGGCTCTATCGAGCAGGACGCGGACATCGTTGCCCTGCTCGACCGCTCGATGAACGAGGACGAGGCCGCGCGCGAGGACCGCCCGGCTATGAACGAGACCACGTTCATCATTGCCAAGAACCGCTCGGGCGCGCTGGCGGACATCCCGCTCACGTTCCTGCCCGGCTCCACCAAGTTCGTCGAGGTCGACTCCTTCCACGACTAACCTCTCAAAAGGGGACGGGGTCGTTTTCGCAGGTCGGACCTGTCAAAAATGCCCGAACTGCCATTGACGCGTCCGCTTTGGGAAAACGGTGCCGCCCCCTTTTGGCACTTTTGGCAGGTTTTATCTGCGGGAGTGTACCTGTCCCCTTTGGCAGGGGCGTTGCCGTATAATGGCAAGGTATGTGAAATGCGACGAAAGGGCGTACATGTCGGCATCGGTGCTCGTGGGAACTCAGTGGGGCGACGAGGGCAAGGGCAAGGTCACCGACCTCATCTCCGGAGACTTTGACGTCGTCTGCCGCTACGCCGGCGGGGCCAACGCCGGCCACACCGTCATCGCCAACGGCAAGAAGCTGGCGCTGCACCAGGTCCCCTCCGGCGTCATGTACGAGGGCACCTACCCCGTGA
Organism: uncultured Olsenella sp.; assembly: GCA_949296375.1. Lineage (GTDB taxonomy): Bacteria > Actinomycetota > Coriobacteriia > Coriobacteriales > Atopobiaceae > Thermophilibacter. The sequence continues at coordinate 1,006 of CASFQX010000123.1, read as the reverse complement.
TCGGCAACGGCTGCATCGTGGACCCCGAGATTCTCCTCTCCGAGGTCGACATGCTCGCCGAGCAGGGCATCTCCGCCGACCGCCTCAAGATCTCCGGCAACGCGCACATCGTCATGCCCTACCACAAGGACCTCGACGGCGCGCACGAGAAGAAGCTCGGCAAGAACCTCATCGGCACCACCAAGCGCGGCGTTGGTCCCTGCTACATGGACAAGATGAACCGCACCGGCCTGCGCATCCAGGACATGCTGGACGAGAAGATCTTCCGCCAGAAGCTCGAGAGCGCCCTTGCCTACACCAACCCCATCCTCGAGAAGGTCTACGAGCTGCCCACCTACACCGTCGAGCAGATCTGCGAGACCTACCTCCCGTACGCCGAGCGCATCCGCCCCTACATCGTGGAGAGCAGCCTCTTCCTCAACGAGCAGCTCGAGAGCGGCAAGAACATCCTCTTCGAGGGCGCTCAGGCCACGATGCTGGACATCGACCACGGCACCTATCCGTTCGTGACCAGCTCCAACTGCACTGCTGGCGGCGCCGTCACCGGCTCGGGCGTTGGCCCCACCAACATCGACCGCGTCCTCGGCGTTGCCAAGGCCTATCTCACACGCGTTGGTTCCGGCCCGTTCCCCACGGAGCTCTTCGACGAGATTGGCGATAAGCTCGGCGAGGTCGGCCACGAGTACGGCGTGACCACCGGCCGCAAGCGCCGCTGCGGCTGGTACGACGCCGTGGTCGTGAACTACGCTGCTCGCGTGAACGGCCTCACGGACCTCGCCATCACCAAGCTCGACGTCCTCGGCTGCCTTGACGAGATCAAGGTCTGCGTTGCCTACGAGTGCGACGGCGTCACCTATCACACCGTCCCCGAGCACCAGAGCGTCTTCTACCACGCCAAGCCGGTCTACGAGACCCTGCCCGGCTGGAAGTGCGACATCTCCGGCATCCGCAACTTCTACCAGCTCCCGCGCGAGGCCAAGGACTACATCGACTTCCTCGAGCAGCT
>CASFQX010000122.1 GCA_949296375.1 uncultured Olsenella sp. | reverse complement strand
CCGAGTCGCCAGTCAAAGACGAAGAACAGCACCAGCATGCCGATGATCATGGCAATGCTGCCTGCGGTGTCAGGGAGCTTATGGGCGAGAAGCCCCTCGGTCTCGGCAGCGCAGCCGTCCACGACGCGGCGAAGCGCGCCGCTCGCATGCGTGTCGAAGTAGCCGAGACTCGCGTGCATGAGGTGGTCCGTGGTGCGCTTGCGCATGTTGGACGCACAGCGGAAGGCAGCGAGGTGCGTGCACATGAGGCCGGCGAAGTAGATGAGGATGCTCGCGGCAGCAAGGCCGAACGCCCACCAGCCGTATGCGGCGATGCCAGTGGCCGTGCCCCAGTCGGGGGCCACGGCGATGAGGTCGCGCGCCACGAGCCAGACGCAGACGTACGGGCCAAAGCTCACGAGCATCGAGACGGCCGAGAGCGCGCAGCCCAGGTACGTGAGCGCACGGCGCGGACCGGCGAAGGCGAGCAGGCGGCCAACGGCGCCCTTGCCGCGGGCGCCGCTCGCCTTGGTTGCTTGAGAGTCTGACATCGAAGCCTCCTTGCCCTCGTGTCTTGATTGGGATTCCGTCGCACCGTATCATTGGAGTCGTTACTTGTTAGCTATGGTTAACTAACCTTGGACGATTCCTCAAGGGAGATGGACGAACCCTCAAGATGACGGGCATGGGAGACATTCCCCGCGAGCTCGTTGCGCTCTTCGAGCCGCAGGTTGAGCAGCTTGGCGTGCGTCTCGAGCGCCAGGGCGGCATCTGGGCGGGCGAGGCGCGAGGCTCCGCGGCGACGGGCTCGATGTGGCTCTGCGCGCCGGCGCCGCACTGCCTCGTGCTCTGTCACGAAGTCACTCCGCTTGAGGACATGCCGCTCTTCGAGGGATCGCTCGGGCCGTACGCCTGCGCCTGTACGATGGGGGACGATGCGGTTTCGTGCTCGCGGGACTGCGGACTTCCGATCAGGTTTGTCGGCGCCGGGGGCGGCGCACGCCGTCCGCATGACGAAGTTGCCACGTTCGTTGAGCACGGTCCCCGCGCGCTCTCAAGTCGCCTGCTCGCCGGCCACGTCTACCGTTCCCGCTCCATCATCATGCTGCCCGACTTCTTCGACGAGCTGGATCGTAGCTATCCGGGGGAGTTCGGTGGGCTCTTCTCGGCGTTTGACGGCTCCTGGGGTCCCGAGGCCAAGGGGGCGATTCGCCATGCGCTCGGCAACATACCCGCGAGTCCTCCGCTCGGCCCCGGTGGGTCGCTCGGGCTTCTCTCGACCGTCACCTCCCTCAGGGCGTCTCTGGCGGCGGACGGGAGAGGTGCCGAACAAGATGAGGGTTCACTGGTGAGTCACGCGAGGAGGTTCTTGCAGGCTGTCGTCGAGGAGGGTGGCGTACCACCTTCCGTCGACGCGCTCGCGCGCAGGCTCTACGTGAGCCGATCGCGGCTCTGTGACGCATTCAGGCGCGAGACGGGGCAGAGCGTGGGCGCATATGCGCGTCAGCTGAGGATGGAGCGCGCGTGCCGTCTCCTTGGGGAAAGAGCTCATACCGTCTCCGAGGTCGCCGTCCTTCTCGGCTACCCAAGCCCCTCGGCCTTCTGCCACGCCTTCTCCGACTTCACGGGCATGTCCCCGCGCACGTGGATCAAGGGGGACGGGCCCCTTTGACCCATACAACAGACGAAAGATGCGGGCCGAAGCTTGTCGATTGCAATCGACAAAATATCTCAATCCGTAGTTTTTATCGGTTATAATCGATAAAAACTACGGATTGGAGGGGGCATGATAGAGCGACCGCACTACCTCAAAGCAATCCAACCTTTTATCGGGCAAGACGTCATCAAGGTGCTCACCGGAATGAGGCGCAGCGGCAAGAGCACCATCCTCAATGCTGTGAAGCAGCAGCTCGAGCATTCGGGGGTTCCCTCCCAAAACGTTATCTCCATGGACTTTGAGTCGCTCAAATGGGAGGATGCTGCCTCTGGCTATCAGAGCCTCTACCGAGAGGTCATGCATCAAGCCGAAGGCGTCTCGGGGAAGGTGTATCTGTTCTTCGACGAGATTCAGGAAGTTCCTTCGTGGGAACGCGCCATTGACTCATTTCGCGTTGACCTTGATTGCGACATCTATCTCACGGGCTCAAACTCCAAGCTCCTGTCGAGCGAGCTCGCATCGTTGCTCACCGGACGCTACGTCACCATCGAGGTGATGCCCTTCTCGTTTGATGAGACGATCGCTGCAACGGAGGGATCGCCCCAAGAGGCGCTCCCTCTTTATCTCACACTCGGCGGCCTTCCTTTTCTCAGCCATATCTCCTATGCGCGCGAGGCGTCGCTCTCGTACCTGCGGGACGTGTACAACTCGATACTCCTGAAGGACATCGTGGCCCGCAGGGGATTCCGCAACGTGGAGCAGCTCCAGCGCGTGCTGCGCTACTTCGTTTCTGAAATTGGGACCACGTACTCGGTGGACAACATCGTCAACACGCTGAAGCAGGCCGGGCAGAGTGTGTCTCGAGACAGCGTGTACAGCTATCTCGATGCGGCGAGCGACGCCAAGCTGCTGTCGCGCGTGAAGCGCTATGACGTGAAGGGGAAGGCAATCCTTCGGGGCGAGGAGAAGGTGTACCTCACCGACGTCGGGATTCGAGAGGCGCTGCTCGGATCAAACGAGGCTCGCATAGACCTCGTCCTAGAGAACGTGGTGTTCTGCGAGCTCGCACGGCGTGGGTATAGCGTCTACGTTGGTCGCAACGGCAGTAGGGAGATTGACTTCGTAGCCGAGCGTGGGTCCGAGAGGGTCTATGTGCAGGTTGCCTACCTTCTTGCAAGCGAGAAGACCGTCGAGCGCGAGTTCGGGGCGTTTGAGGGCATTCCGGATAACTTCTCGAAATACGTGGTGACGCTCGACCCGATTAACCGATCTCAGAATGGCATTCGACACCTGCACCTTACGGATTTCCTGCTCGCCGAGGAGTGGTGATTCAGAAGGGGACAGACCCCTTTTGAATCTATTTCTGGCGGAAACCGACTTCGGTATCGACCATTTTTTGGCGGAAACCGAAGTCGGCATCCGCCAGCGATGATACGAAGGGACTGTCTCTTCATATCATCGCGGCTTATATATATGACCAACATGTTGGTTATACTTGTCACAACGAAGGAGGCGAGCTCTATGACAACGTTGACCATCGACCTCGAGGGCGCCGCGCGCATGGGCATCGCGGAGGCAAAGGCCCATCTCAGTAGCATCGTCGAGCGTGCCGAGAAGAACGGTGAGGCTGCGATTCTCGAGCGCTATGGACGGCCGGCGGCGCTCGTCGTGCCCCTGCCGCGCGCGGAGGGCGCGGGGCATCGGGCGCGCGGTCTTCTCGCCGAGTACGCGGACGAGGAGCGTATTGGCTTCGAGGAGGGCGCCTTTGCCCGGGCGATGGAGGTTAAGCATGGAAGCCCTGCTTGATGCCAATGCGGTGCTGCGCTACCTGCTAGAGGACAACCAGGAGCAGGCGGAGGCCGCCGCCGAGGCGATAGCGCGGGGCGCCGAGGTCACCGTGGAGGTGCTCGCGGAGT
>CASFQX010000121.1 GCA_949296375.1 uncultured Olsenella sp. | reverse complement strand
GGCCGCGGCCGCCGCCGCCCGCCGCTACCTCCGGGCGCTCCTCGCCGAGTTCCGCTCGGGGGGCGCCGCCGACTAGGGATCCCGCCCCGGCCGTGGCCGGGGCACTTTTCGGCCGATCGTATTGAACAATGCTCAACAGAAAGGACACAAGATGGACGAGAAGAACGCCGAGCTGCTGCGCTCGCGCTCCCGCGCGGCCTTCGACGCGCAGGCGGCAACCTACGACACCGGGACGGAGGGAGAGCACGCGAGGCGCCTCTACCCGCACGTGCTCGCGGAGGTGAGGCGCGCCGTGGCGGGCGGCCCCGCCCCGCGCCTGCTCGACCTGGGCTGCGGCACGGGCGCCCTCGCCGAGCTGGTGCTCGAGGGGGTCCCGGGCGCGCGCCTCAGCTGCGTGGACCTGTCGCCGAGGATGGCCGAGGCCGCGAGGGAGCGCCTGGGCGGGCGGGCCGACGTCCTGCTCTGCGACGCCGAGCGCCTGCCCTTCCGCGACGGCTCGTTCGACGCCGCCTGGTGCAACGACTCCTTCCACCACTACCCGGACCCCGAGCGCGCGGCATTCCAGGCGTGGCGCGTGCTCGCGCCCGGCGGCACCTTTATCATCGGCGACGCGTGGCAGCCGGCGCCCGCCCGCGCGGTCATGAACGCGTGGATGCCCCACTCGAAGGAGGGCGACGTCCGCATCTACTCCGAGGCCGAGATGCGCCGCATCCTCGGCACCTGGTTCAGCGACGTGTCCTGGCGCCGCGTGGGCCTGACAGCCTGCGTCGCGGTGGCGCGAAAGGGCAGATAGCATGAATGCCATTGGTGGCCCCAGAGCAGGGGGCAATTGTGTCTACACGGGCGAGTAGAATCACGGTATCGGGTTTCGCCTGGGGGGTGCCGCTATGACAGAGAAGGACTTGCTCGGAGAGGTTCGGGATGGAGAGTCCAAGACCCTCGAGCTCAAGGAGTCCCTGCCTTCGCAGGCGGAGCGATGGGTGAAGACGGTCGTCGCCTTCTCCAACTCGGCGGGAGGTAAGCTTGTCGTTGGTGTGCGAGACGACGGCGAGGTCGTTGGCGTAACCAACGCACGATCAGTTGCGGATTCCATCGCCAATTCCATCGACGACCTCATCGAGCCCCAGGTGGCTCCGCGCATCCGGGTGGAGGAGCTCAACGGCAGGGACGTCGTGGTGATGGAGGTTCAGCCCGGCACCGCGACGCCCTATCACCTGAGGGGAAGGGATCTCAAGCGGGGCACCTACGTCCGCGTGGGGGCGACGACGCGGCCGGCGGACGAGGCGGCGCTCAGGGAGCTCGCCCTCCGAGGGTCCTCCCAGAGCTACGACGAGCAGCCCTGCCTCGATGCCGCCTTCGACGAGGAGGCGGCGCGGGGACTCTGCGACGAGATGAACCGCCGTCGCAGGGACGCCGATCGCGGCGGCAAGGTGACGCTGCGGAATCTCGAGAACTGGGGCCTCGTCAAAAGGGTCGACGGGGAGCGCGTGCCCACACGGGCGCTGCTCCTGCTCACGAGCAATCCCTACCGCTTCGCCCGCATCCAGTGCGGCCAGTTCAAGGGAACCACCCGCACGGTCTTCCTCGCCGCGTGAACATCTTCCGTCTGCGGCTGGAGATTCCCGAGGCCGAGCGCCCCAGTGCGGCCCACGGAGACGCTTCCATCTCACACGGGAGACCCGCTCCCGTCCCCCTTGAGGTTTTCTCTCGGCTGAGCGATAACGAGAAAGCGGCGGTCAGAATTGCCGCCGAGGTCGGGAGGGTCAACACGGCGATGCTGTTCGAGCGTGCGGGTATCCCCAAGAGGAGTGCGACGCGCCTTTTGCGCGGGCTTTCGGAGCGAGGTGTGCTCACTTGGCACGGGACCAGCAAGACGGATCCGTCCCAGTATTACGATTTCGGGGGTAGGCCATAGCCGCTCTGCCAAGCTCTGCCAAGCTCTGCCAAGTCGTATCATCACCTCGAAGCAAACGTGCGGTGGCGGTCACTACGTCAACGGAGGGCATGATGAACAGGGAAAAGTGCCGCAGGGCAACCGAGATCCTGGCGAGCCTCGACAGCTCGCTGGCAGACGGGGGAGAGAAGGGCGCCGCGCCGGTGGCCCGGGAGGCAATCGCCGCCGCGACGCACGTCCTCGGTGACGAGACGGCGAGCTGGAAGGCCTCGGACTACGCGCTTGCCCGGGCGCATGCCAAGCTCGCGAGGCTGATTGGGTACGGCGACCTCGAGCTCACCGAGACGGCTCGCGCCGCGTGGCGCGACCTCGAGGACTTCGTCTACGGGGAGGCGCGCGACGACCTTCGTGGCGTCGGCGGACCCAACCTGGGCTGAGGCCGGCGGCGCGCCGAGCGCGGGCAGGACGAGTTGATTAGGGTTGCTGCACGTCAAGGGGAATCGCAATTGTTGCCACCGCGCCGCCCGAGGGGCTGTTGGCAAGCGAGACCGTGCCGCCGTGGGCGCGGGCAGCCTCCGCCGCCGCAAAAAGGCCGAGGCCGTAGTGACGCTCGCCGTCGCGCGCGGCGCGGGAGGCGTCGTCGGTGAAGAGGCGCTCGCAGCCGTGCTCGAGAGCGGCGGGCGAGAAGCCCGGGCCGTCGTCGGCAACCTCGATGACCAGCGCCTCGTTTGAAATCGAGCACGTGAGCGCCACGCGCGAGCGCGCGTGCTCGGCGGCGTTGGCCACGAGGTTGGCGACGGCGCGCGCCAGGGCCGTGTGGTCGAGCGGGACCTCGGGCGCGTCCGAGACGGCAGGGTCGATGTCCGCGACGAGCTCGATGCCGTGCGCCCGCGCGACGGGGGCCGCCTCGGCAACGAGCTGCTCGCAGGGCTCGGCGGGGCGCGTGGGCGCCTTTGCCGAGGCGCCCGACCCGCGCGACGCCTCGATGAGCAGACGTACGTAGCTGTCGAGCCGCTCCGCGCCGTCCGAGATGTCGCGTGCGGCGGCCGCGAGGTCCGCGTCCTTCTCGCCCTCCAGCTCCTCCGCCACGAAGTCGGCGTTGGCGCGCAGGATCGTGAGCGGGGTCTTGAGGTCGTGAGCGAGCGAGGCCACCTGCTCGCGCTGCCTGCGCTCGGCCTGCCAGCGAGCCTCGAGCGACGTGGCGAGGGAGGCGCGCATGGCGTCCATCGCGTCGAGGACGTCGTTCATCTCGCGCACGTTGGTGCGGCCCATGGAGAAGTCGAGCTCCTCGCGCCCGATGCGCGCGGCCGCCTCAGTGAGCGGGGCCATCTTGCGGGAGATCACGTGGCTCGCCCGGCGCGCCACGAGCGCGAGCGCGAGCGCGCTGCCCGCCGCGCCGGCGGCGAGCATGAGGTTCTGCGGGTTGGGGAGGGTCTCGGCCGCCTCGCGCGCGGCCCACTGCGGCAGGTATTCGGAGACGAGGGCGCAGGCGCCACCGTCCGCGAGCGGGAACGCGGCGTAGGTGAGACCCGAGCCGCCACCGTCGATCTCTACCGAGCCCGGTTCGGCGGCGAGCGCCGCGTGGGCGGCGGTCGTTGCATCTTCGAGCCGCGTGCCCTCGAGGTCCGTCGTCAGTGCTTTGCCGGTCTCGTCCACGACGAGGTAGCGGTACGCTGTGGGGATGTCCGCAGGCCCGAGGTCCTTCTCGGCCGCCAGGCGCGCTACGACCTCGCGCACGTTGGCGGGCCCCCAGCTCGCCTCGTAGACGAGCCCCGCGTTGATCGCCGCGGAGAGCGCCATGAACGCGAGGAGCCACGCCAGGGCCACCGCCGCGAACGCGTAGGCAAAGTAGCGCGCGATCACGAAGGCGAGGGGCATGCCCCGCCGCGCCCGGGCCGTGTTCGGGGACGCTTCTAGAGCTGCCACTTGTACCCCATTCCCCAGACGGTCGCGATTGGGTCGGCGCCGGCCTCGGAGAGCTTCTTGCGCGCGCGGCTGACCTGCATGGATATGGCCGCGTCGTCGGCGTCGCTCTCCCAGCCGAGCACGTCCTCGCGAATCTGGGCGCGGCTCATGACCTGGCCGGGGTGGCGGGCAAGGAGCTCGCAGATGGCGTACTCGGTGGGGGAGAGCGGCACGGGTGCTCCGCCCACGGAGAGCTCGCGCGCCCCGAGGTCGAGCCGCACGTCGCCGAAGGCGAGCGCATGCGCGTGCGGCCGGCGCTCGCGGCGCAGGTGGGCGGCAACCTTGGCGCGCAGCTCGGCGGCGCCGAAGGGCTTGCGGACGTAGTCGTCTGCCCCCAGGCCGTAGCCGGTGACGGCGTCCTCTTCCGCCACGCGTGCGGTCAGGAAGATGATGGGCCCGTCAAAAGCCGGGCGAATCTGCCGCACGAGCTCGAAGCCGTCGAGCCCCGGCATCATGACGTCGCAGAGTACGAGGTCAAAGCGGGTGAGGTCCATGCCCGGCACGCTCGCGGGGTCTGTGATGCGTTCGACCTCGTGGCCGTCGCGTGCCAGGATGCGCGCGAGCGCGTCGAGGATCGCCTGCTCGTCGTCTATCGCCAGAATGCGTGCCATCCTTCTTGCCTCCTCTCGGCCGCATTCCCATTCTGGCGCCCAATTCTAACGAAGCCGTAACGACGTGCGGGTTTTAGACGGTTTGGGGATGCATATCGTCCGGAAGCCGCCTGCGGGAGAAATGCGTGCGAGTTTTAGACGGTTTGGCAACCAGAAACGTCCGGAACTCGCACGTTGAGAAGGTCGGTGCGGGTTCCGGACGGTTTTGCGGCTCAGACCGTCCGGAAGCCGCCCGTTCCTCAGCCTGTCCCCAGCGCCGTGCGGGCGGCTGCGGGCACGTCGGTCTCGTCGCACGTCCGGTAACGCACCCCAGATCCGCCGCGCGCCTCGATCCGGAGCCAGCCCTCGCCGTCCGACTCCCGCCCAAAGAAGATGAGCTGCAGCTCGCGGACGCCGCCCTCGGCGTCCGCCGCCTCCACCAGGTAGACGTAGTTGGTGCCCGCGCCCGTGGCGTCGGCGTAGGAGTCCACGTGGCTGCCGGGCGTGGGAACGGGTGCCCACATCGTGACCTCCGGGTTGGGAAGGACGCGGTCGGCGACGGAGCGCAGTGCTGGACCCCAACCAGAGTCAGTCAGGGCGGTTCCGCCCATGATGAGCACCGGGGCGAGAAGGGCGAGCGCGATGGCGGCGCCGACAAGGTGTCTCTTCATGGCTCCCTCCCTGCGCGCGCAAACTGACAGTGCGCTTAACGATTCGGGACCGTTGCGCCTTGTGCTGCTGAGGTGCTTAGGATTGCGTGTGCGATGCATCTTTTGACCGGGCCGCCGATGCAACGGATGCGTTTTATTAAGCAGGCCAGGGGCAAAAGGGTGCAACGGACGCGGAATCCTAAGCCGAAGATCAGGCATCTGCCCTTCCGTCCTCGAAGTGGCGGAACCAGGCGAGAAGGACGGCGGCGGCCGCGAGGGTGAGCGCGACGCAGGCGGCAGCGGTCACGAGGAGCGGGCCCGCCACGCGCGCGACGTCGATGAAGGTCTCCACCCCGAGCGATCCCAGGCGCGCGGGCCAGGCAAACGGCACCCAGCTCAGAGGCGTCGTTAGGGCGCCGGTGAGCTCGCCGGTCATGAGGCCGTGCGCAAGCCCTCCCACCGAGAAGAACGCGAGGAGCGTCCCCGCCGCGCCGACGCCGATCGCGGCGTTGCGGCCGAGGCGCAGGGCCGCGCCGAGCCCCAGCGCGTAGAGGGGCAGGCCGCCCAGCGCGATGCC
>CASFQX010000120.1 GCA_949296375.1 uncultured Olsenella sp. | reverse complement strand
GGGGGCCGGGGGCCTCCCCTTTCCGGCCTTTTTTTTGGGCCCCGCGGCCCGTCCCCCCCCGCCCCGGGGCGGGCGCCAAAATAAAACCTGCCTTTCTGGCCACGTCCGCGTCTCTTCTGCGCGTGATCGCCGAGGCCGGCGCGCGCGTCCACCTGCACGAGTACGTGGGCGTGGGCGCGGACCAGCAGCACCTCGAGAGCGTGGGCATCTCCGCGGCGCGCGACGCCCGCGTGGACGTGCACCAGTACCTGCTCGGCGGCGGCACCGTCGCGCTGGGCTTTGCCTGCGACCTTGCTGGCGAGCGTGCGCGCGTGGACCTGGGCTGCCGCTACCACGCCGACGGCACGGAGGTCCTGGACATCAACGAGATCGTGCGCCAGCGCGGCCGCAACACGCGCTCCGAGCTCGCCTACAACGGCGTGCTCGAGGACGCGGCGCACAAGGGCCTGCGCACCACGATCGACCTCATCCACGGCGCCACGATCGGCTCCGTGAGCCCCGAGCAGCTGGCGTTTCTCGCCAGCCGCGGCCTCTCCCGCGAGGACGCCGAGCAGCTCTTCGTGAGCGCCCTGTACGAGGACGCCCTCATGCACGCCCCCTGCCCCGAGGCCCGCGCCGTCGTGGAAAATGATACGAAGGGACAGTCCCTTTGTATCATCGAGGAGGCGTGATGGACATTCGGCAGAACCCGTACCGTGCGGACTTCCCGCTTCTGGCCGGCCACCCCGAGATCGCGTTTCTCGACAGCGCGGCCACCGCGCAGCGACCCGCCTGCGCGCTCGACGCCCAGCGCAACTTCTACGAGACCATGAACGCCAACCCGCTGCGTGGCCTCTACAGCCTCTCCGTAGCGGCCACCGCCGCCATCGCCGACGTGCGCGCGCAGGTGGCGGCCCTCATCGGCGCACCCGACGCGCGCGACGTGGTCTTCACGCGCAACACGAGCGAGAGCCTGAACCTCGTGGCCAAGTCCTTCTCGCCCTGCGTCCTGGGGCCCGGCGACGAGGTGGCCATCACGATCATGGAGCACCACTCCAACCTCATCCCGTGGCAGGAGGCCTGTCGCGCGGCCGGGGCGCGCCTCGTCTACCTCTACCCCGAGAAGGACGGCACGCTCACGGACGCGGAGATTGCCGAGAAGATCGGCCCGCGCACCAAGATCGTCTCTGCCGCGCACGTCTCCAACGTCATGGGCTGCGAGCTGCCCGTTCGAAAGCTGGCGGACGCCGCACATGCCGTGGGCGCCGTGATGGTCGTGGACGCCGCACAGTCCGTACCTCACCTGCGTGTGAACGTGGACGAGCTGGGCGCGGACTTCCTCGCGTTCTCTGGCCACAAGGCCCTGGGCCCGATGGGCGTGGGCGTGCTCTGGGGCCGCCACGAGCTTCTGGAGGCCATGCCGCCGATGCTCACCGGGGGCGAGATGATCGACTCCGTGCGCGAGCAGGACGCCACGTGGGCGCCCGTTCCCGAGAAGTTCGAGGCCGGCACGCAGGACGCCGCGGGCATCTACGCCACCGGCGCGGCGCTCACCTACCTCACGGAGACCGTGGGCATCGACGCCGTGGCCGAGCGCGAGGCCGCGCTCGTGGCCTACGCCTTCGAGCGCCTGGCGGAGCTGGACTTCATCGATCTTATCGGCCCGGCGGAGGCCGCCCGTCACCACGGCGTCATCAGCTTCAACGTGCGCGGCGTCCACCCGCACGACGTGGCGAGCATCCTCGACGCCTCCGGCGTGTGCATCCGCGCCGGCCACCACTGCGCGCAGCCGCTGCTCGCGTGGCTTGGCGTGGAGAACCTCGCCTGCTGCCGCGCGAGCCTCGCGTTCTACAACGACGCCGCCGACGTGGACCGCCTCGTCGACGGCCTGACCCAGGTCTGGGGGATCTTCCATGGCAGTGACTGACCTCTACAACGCGGCCTTCATGGACCACGTCTCGCACCCCGACTACAAGTACCAGATGGATGACGCCGACTGCAGCCACGAGGGCGTGAACCCCTCCTGCGGCGACGAGCTCACGTTCTCTGTGCGCTTTGCCGATGACGGCACCATCGAGGAGGCGGCGTTCACCGGCCACGGCTGCGCCATCTCCCAGGCGAGCGCCGACATCATGAGCGATCTCATGATCGACAAGACGCCCGAGGAGGCGCGCGAGCTCTGCGGGCTGTTCATGCGCATGGTTCGCGGCGAGGAGACCGACGAGACCGCGCTCGAGGCGCTGGAGGACGGCGTGCTGCTGCGCGACATCGCGCACATGCCGGCGCGCGTGAAGTGCGCAGAGCTGGCGTGGCGCACGCTCGACGAGATGCTCGAGGCCCGCGCGTGATGTGGAAAAGGGACTGTCCCTTTTCCACATGGAGGTGATGAGATGGCTGGGATGTTCTCGACCAAGGGAATGTACGCGCTGCGTGCGATGGCTGACCTCGCCGCGCACGACGGCTGGGTCTCGCTCGGCGACGTGGCGCGCCGCCAGCACATCTCGCGCAAGTACCTCGAGCAGGTCATCTCCCTCATGCACAAGGCCGGTTACGTGGAGAGCCAGCGCGGCAAAGGCGGCGGCTACAAGCTCACTCGCAAGCCGGAGGACTACACGCTCGGCGAGCTCCTGCGCGCCGCGGAGGGTTCGCTCGCGCCCGTGAGCTGCCTCGACTGCACCAACGAGGAGATCTGCCCGCAGGTGGGCACCTGCCCCACCGTGGGCGTCTGGCGCGACCTCGGTCGCGTGACGGCGAGCTACCTGGACAGCAAGACCCTCGCCGACCTCGTTCGCGACCCGGGCGACGACGCCGAGTCCGCGCCCTGCACCGCGCGCCCGATGTAGCGCGGGCGAACCAACGCGTCCGGACGCGTTCCCGTGAAAATAACACGCATAGTTTGATATATGCGTAATTTTCATCTGCGGACATGTGAAATCAAAAACAAACCGTGCGTGTTAATCGACGCCTTCGGTTGCCGAGGGCTGTGTGCCGAAGGGTCGCGGCCGTGCGCAGGCCCAGACACCCGGCAAAAAACGCCCGGCTCCGCGCGTTGCGGAGCCGGGCGTCGGCGTTACCTATGCGGCGCGCGCGATCTTCTCGCTACGCCCAGCCCTTGCCGTCGGAGCCAAACTCAACCATGAGCTCCTTGGTGCGGGTGACGATGGCGTCGCGGCCGCCCTTGAGGAGCTTGCGCGGGTCAAAGCCCTTGCCCTCCTGGTCTTTGCCGGCCTCGATGTACTTGCGGGTGGCCTCGGCGAAGACGAGCTGGAGGTCGGTGTTGACGTTGATCTTGCAGATGCCGAGGGAGATGGCCTTCTGGATCTGGTCAACGGGAATGCCGGTGCCACCGTGGAGGACGAGCGGCAGGTCGCCGACAGCGGCCTTGATGGCCTGGAGCTGGTCGAAGGACAGGCCCTCCCAGTTGTCGGGGTAGATGCCGTGAATGTTGCCGATACCGCAGGCGAGGAAGTCGACGCCCAGGTCGGCGATGGCCTTGCACTGCGCGGGGTCGGCGAGCTCGCCCTTGGCGGTCACGCCGTCCTCGGTGCCACCGATGCCGCCGACCTCGGCCTCAACGGAGATGCCCTTGGCGTGGGCGGCCTTGACGACCTCCTCGGTGCGCTTGAGGTTGATCTCAAAGCTCTCCTCGTGGGAGCCGTCGTACATGACGGAGGTGAAGCCGGCCTCGATGCACTTGAAGACGTCGTCATAGGAGCCGTGATCGAGGTGCATGGCAACCGGGACGGTGATGTTCATGTCCTCGACGAGGTTCTTGACGAGGTCGGCAACGACCTTGTAGCTGGTCTGCCACTTGGCGGCGCCGGCGGTGCACTGGATGATGACCGGGGACTGGAGCTCCTCGGCAGCCATCAGGATGCCGGTGGCCCACTCGAGGTTGTTGGTGTTGAAGGCACCAACGGCGTAGTGACCCTTCTCGGCGGCCTTGAGCATAGCGGTTGCGTTGACGAGCATGTTGACCTCCATACGTTGTGTTGAACACGGAAGGACCGTACCGCGTCTATGATACCCCCACCAGCGACGGCAGGTGCCCCGCGCGTCCACTTTTTCGGCCAGCCCGTAGGGTCTTCGCGGCGATTGGCGCCGCGGCGCACGTCACGAGCGCCAGTGGGTACGTTGAGAGCGCGAAATCGTTCACGGAAGGAGCCTCATATGCAGGAGGATGGCGTCGCGCGCCACGCCATCAGACCGATAATCGTATCTATCTCGGCCTCTGGCAGGGAGATGACGAAACGCGAGGCTCAAAATACCGAGCCTCGCGACGCCTCGTTCCGTTTCTAGGTGTTTTTTCGGGCTCACGCTGGATATATATCATATTTTGAATTGTATAATCGCAGGTCAGGGCGCTGGCCGGTTTGGCGCTACTTCGGAATTTGCAAATAAAACACCTAGAAACGGAAAAGCTCGCAACGGGACGCACAAGACCGCGCAACGAACGGGCCGCGGGCGCGCGTTTCTTGGCATCGACACGTCCGCCAACATGGGCAACCGCGCAGACGTCAGGGCACACGCCCTTCCTGCCCGCGCGGCTCTCGCGCAGCGCCCAAAGTGGGTAGAATCGTCTGCGGCACACCATCGAGAAGGGAGTCACATGGAGCGTCCCAACGCCTGGAAGGACTACACCCCCGAGCAGCTCGACGAGCTGCACTACCTCTGCGAGGGCTACAAGGCCTTCATCTCCGACAACAAGACCGAGCGCGAGTGCTGCGCCGCCTCCGTGGCCATGGCCGAGGAGGCCGGCTACGTGAGCCTGCAGGGCCGCATCGCCTCCGGCGAGCCCCTCAAGCCCGGCGACAAGGTCTACGCCGTCAACCGCGGGAAGAGCCTCATGCTGCTGCACCTGGGCACCGAGCCGCTCGAGCACGGCGTCAACATCCTGGGCGCCCACATCGACTCCCCGCGCCTGGACGTCAAACAGGACCCCATGGAGGAGAAGAACGAGATCGTCACGCTGGACACGCACTACTACGGCGGCGTCAAGAAGTACCAGTGGGTCACGATCCCGCTGGCCATCCACGGCGTCGTGGCCAAGAAGGACGGCAGCGTCGTGAACGTGGTGATCGGCGAGGACGAGGACGACCCCGTCTTCTGCATTTCCGACCTGCTCATCCACCTCTCCGGCCAGCAGATGACCAAGAAGGCTTCCGAGGTCATCGAGGGCGAGATGCTGGACGTGCTGGTGGGCAACCGCCCCGTTGTGATCGAGGAGGGCGCCGAGAAGGACGAGGATGCAGAGAAGTCCCCGGTCAAGGCCAGCGTGCTGGCCATCCTGCGCGAGCAACTGGGCATCGAGGAGGAGGACCTGCTCTCCGCCGAGCTGGAGGTCGTGCCCGCCGGCGCGGCCCGCGACCTGGGCCTGGACCGCTCGATGATCCTGGGCTACGGCCAGGACGACCGCTCCTGCGCCTACACGAGCCTCGTGGCGCAGCTCGACGCCCAGGCGCCCGCGCGCACGGCCGTGTGCCTGCTCGTGGACAAGGAGGAGATCGGCTCGGTGGGTGCCACCGGCATGACCAGCCACTTCTTCGAGGACACGATGGCCGAGGTGCTGGAGCTTTCCGGCCAGAGCGGCCCGCTCGCGCTGCGTCGCTGCCTCGCGGCCTCCAACATGCTCTCGAGCGACGTCTCTGCCGGCTTTGACCCCACGTTCGCGAGCGTCTTTGAGCCGAAGAACTCGGCGTACCTGGGCCACGGCCTCACGTTCAACAAGTACACCGGCAGCCGCGGCAAGTCCGGCTCCAACGACGCGGACGCCGAGTACGTGGCCACCATCCGCCGCGTGATGGACGAGGGCGGCGTGCACTTCCAGACCGCCGAGCTCGGCAAGGTGGACGCGGGCGGCGGCGGCACGATCGCCTACATCCTCGCCACCTACGGCATGAACGTAATCGACTGCGGCGTGCCCGTACTCTCCATGCACGCGCCGTGGGAGGCCACGAGCAAGGCTGACATCTACGAGGCCTATCGCGGCTACCGCGAGTTCCTCAAGCTCGCGTAGGCGACAGATACACCTGCAAGAAGGCCGCCCCGCCGGTTTTCATGCGAAGTGTCCTTTGGGAAACTCCGCTTAGAAAACCGACGGGGCGGCCTCTTGCTGTGACGACGTTGCTGCAACGGCATAAGGAACTCGAGGGGCCGCGCTACGGGGCCTCCACCGCGATAATTTAGCCGAGAAGGGCCATCACCTCGCGCTTGGCGACAAGGTACTGGTCGGTGAGCTCGAAGCTCTCGCTGGCCACGCGGTTCACGGTCACGATGCCGGCCACGTGGCTGGGCTCGCCGGCTGCCGGCGCGCCCGCGAGCACGTAGATGCGGCTCGCCATGGAGACGGCCTCGTCCACGTCGTGCGTGATCACAAGCGCGGAGAGGCCAAGCTCCGCCGCCACGTCCACAAACCAGCGACGCACGTCCGTGCGCGTAAGGGCGTCGAGCGCCGAGAAGGGCTCGTCGAGCAGCGTCACGTCCGCGCCCATGAGGTAGGTGCGCAGAAACGCCGCGCGCTGGCGCATGCCGCCGGAGAGCTCGCTCGGCCACTTGCGCTCGCAGCCCGCGAGGCCGAAGCGCTCGAAGAGCGGTGCCGCCTTGGCGCGGGCGTCGGCCTTCTTCATGCCCGCAAGCACGAGCGGCAGGCACACGTTGTCTATGATGCGGCGGCTCGGGAGCAGCAGGTCCTTCTGGAGCATGTAGCTCACACGGCCCGGCCGGCCGGTCACGTCCTCGCCATGCAGGAGGACGCGACCGGCCATGGGGGTGGTCAGGCCGGCGAGGGCATGAAGAATCGTGGTCTTGCCGCAGCCGGAGCGGCCGACGAGACAACAGACCTCGCCGGGCGCCACGGTCACGTCAACATCGGCGACCACGACATGTGCGCCATCCCAAGACAGAGTAAGGCCACG
>CASFQX010000119.1 GCA_949296375.1 uncultured Olsenella sp. | reverse complement strand
GTCGAGCGGACCCAGCCCGTCCATCTGCTCGGGCAGCGCGTCCTTGTCGAGAAACGCGGTCACGGCGGTGACGTCCACAGCCGGGTTGATGTCGAGCGCCATGGCGCGCATGACCTCGGCCTTGGGGCGGCCGATGGTGCTGTGGAATGCGAGGGCCTGACGGTTGATGTTGCTCGGCGCCACCACGTCGCGGTCGAGCAGGACGAGGTGACCCACGCCGCCGCGGGCGAGCGCCTCCGCGCAGCTTGAGCCCACGCCGCCGAGACCGATCACGGCGACGCGAGCCCCCGCGAGCCGCTCGAGCCCCTCGTTGCCGATTACCAGGCGTAGCCTGTCAGTTGCCGTCTCTTCCACATGCGCCTTTCATACAGAGCAGTCTCTACTGGAACCCATCATATCCAAGTGGATGTCCATCTCTAGGTGTTACGTCTTCGTATTGTGGGGTTCCCTGGTAGCGGACGGCGCCGGCGCAACTCCGATTTTCGTTTCTAGGTGTTTTTTTGGATTCCCCTCGAGTAGCAGATTTGCTCTCGACTCGTTTACCTCGTGATCTTGTAAGCAAAATCGCTTGGCTACTCGGCTGTCCCGAGAAAAAACACCTAGAAACGGAATCGACCTAAAATGCCCGCCGCATTTTACCTTCGTTACCGTTTTTCGACGCTTCGGCCAAACGGTGTGCTCCTCGACTACACTGCGTCCATCAAGATTAAGGGGGATTCCATGCACAGAGAGTTCCTGATGGGCAACGAGGCCATGGCCGTGGGCGCGCTCGCGGCAGGCGTGAACGTGGTTGCCGGCTATCCCGGCACTCCGTCGACCGAGGTCCTCGAGACCGTGGCGAAGCGCCGCGGCGAGGGCGTCTACGTGGAGTGGTCGGTCAACGAGAAGGCCGCGCTCGAGGTGGCAGCCGGTGCCGCCTATGCCGGTGCCCGTGCGCTCGTAACGATGAAGCAGGTGGGCCTGAACGTTGCCTCCGATCCGCTCATGAGCCTCTCCTACATCGGCGTCAAGGGTGGCATGGTGGTGCTCGTGGCCGATGATCCCGGTCCCATTTCCTCGCAGACCGAGCAGGACACGCGCACCTTTGCCGCCTACGCCAAGCTGCCGGTTTTCGATCCGTCAAGCCCGGCTGAGGCCTATGAGATGATGGGGGAGGTCTTTGCCCTCTCCGAGGAGCTGGGCTGCCCCGTGATCGTGCGCCCGACCACGCGCGTTGACCACGGCTACGAGGACATCGAGGTGGCGGACGAGAAGGACTGGGTGAGCCACGAGCCCGAGGGCTTTGTCCGCGACCCGTCTCGCTGGGTCATCTTCCCCGCGCTCTCCGTGCGCGCCCACGCTGCCATAGAGGCGCGCGACGCGGAGCTCGCCAAACGCTTCTCCGGCTACGCGAGAAACACGGTGGTGCAGACGGCGGTTCCGGAAGCACGCCCGCGCCTCGGCATCGCAACCCACGGCATCAACGCAACCTACGTCGCCGAGAACCTGAGCGAGAAGGACGACGTGCGGGTACTTCGTGTGGCGACCCCATACCCGTTTCCGGAGGACCTAGCCGCCGACTTCCTCGACGGCCTCGACGAGGTTCTCTGCGTCGAGGAGCTCGACCCCGTGATCGAGCGCGCCCTTATCGCCACCTGTGGCCGCCGGGGCCTCACGGTAAAGATTCGCGGCAAGCTCACCGGCGACATCCAGCCGTCGGGAGAGAACACCGTTGAAAGTGTGGGGCGCGCACTTGACGCATTTCTCGGTCGTGAGTCCGACGTGGCTCGCCCGTGTATGTCCCCGCAGCTGCCCGTTCGTCCGCCGGTTCTTTGCGCGGGATGTCCGCACCGGGCGAGCTTCTATGCCGTCAAGAAGGCCATGCGTGGCCGTAAGACGCTCTTCTGCGGCGACATCGGCTGCTACACGCTCGGCAACGCCAAGCCGCTCGACATGGTTGACACCTGCCTGTGCATGGGTGCGGGCATCAACATCGCGCAGGGCGTGACACACGTTGAGCCAGACACCGCGGCGTTTGCCTTCGTGGGCGACTCCACGTTCTTCGCCTCCGGCATTACCGGCGTGGTGAACGCCTTCTACAACCAGGCCAACATGACGCTCGTCGTGCTCGATAACTCCACCACGGCCATGACGGGCCACCAGCCGCACCCGGGCACCGGTCGCACCATGATGGGCCAGGTCGTGGAGAAGGTCAGCATCGAGCGCGTGCTGCGCGCCATCGGCCTCACGGTCGTGGAGACCGTGGACCCGCTCGACCACGAGTGCTCCGTCGAGACCGTCCGTCGCGTCGCCGACGAGCCGGGCGTCAAGGCGATCATCTTCCGGAGCCCGTGCGTGGTTCTCGCCAGGCCCAAGGCGAGAAGCGCGGTGGATGCCGAGAAGTGCGTCGGGTGCCAGCGCTGCGTGCGCGAGCTGGGCTGCCCGGCCCTCGTGCCTGACGCCGCTACGGGCAAGGTCCGCATCGACCCCGCGCAGTGCACAGGCTGCACCCTCTGCGAGCAGATCTGTCCCACGAACGCCATCTCGGGAGGTGAGCGCCTGTGAGCACCAACGTCATTCTCGCCGGCGTGGGCGGGCAGGGCGCCGTCCTGGCCTCCAAGCTCCTCGCCCGTGCCGCGATGGAGCGTGGCCTCCCCGTCAAGACTGCCGAGACCATCGGCATGGCGCAGCGCGGCGGCTCCGTATTCAGCCACGTGCGGATGGGGGAGGGCGCCCACTCGCCGCTCATCGGGCACGGCCGGGCTGACGCGATCGTCGCCTTCGAGCCCGCAGAGGCCGCGCGCCAGCTGCCGTTCCTTCGTCCGGGCGGCATGGTCGTCACGAGCGGTCTGCCCGTCGTTCCCGTCTCGGCAGCCACTGGCGGTCCTGCGTACGACCTGCCCGCAATCATGTCCTATCTGCGTGAGCGCGTGGGCGAGAAGAACCTCGCCGTCGTGGACGCCTCTGCAGCGGCAGGCGCGCTTGGCACTGCCAAGGCCCTGAACGTCGTTCTGCTCGGTGCTGCGGCACGCGCCGGCGCGCTTGGCCCCATCACCGTTGACGATCTCGCCATCGCCGTCCGCGCGCTCGTGAGTCCCCGCTTCCTCGATCTCGATCTCACCGCCCTGATGTGGAAAAGGGACTGTCCCTTTTCCACATAGCAAAGGAGAGCAGCATGAAGATTAGCGAGTCCCAGCTCAAGCTCGTGAATGACCAGGTCCAGCGCCTCGTGGCGTCGGGCAACTACTTTGGGCGTCGCCTCCAGGAGGCTGGCGTCACCGAGGTTCTCACCGAGGAGGACTTCCTCGCGCTGCCTTTCTCCGAGAAGGAGGATCTGCGCAACTGCTATCCGCTCGGCGTCAGCGCCGTGGACGAGCGCGAGATCGTGCGCATTCACTCGAGCTCTGGCACCACGGGCACGCCGGTCATCATCCCCTATACCGCCAAGGACATCGACGACTGGGCCGAGCAGTTCAAGCGCTGCTACGAGCTTGCCGGAATAACGGCGGACGATCGCATCCAGATCACCCCCGGCTATGGCCTCTGGACCGCTGGCATCGGCTTCCAGGCGGGGGCTGAGAAGCTCGGCGCGATGGTCGTGCCGATGGGTCCCGGCAACACCGAGAAGCAGCTTCAGTTCATGGTAGACCTCCAGTCCACCGTCATCGGCGCCACGTCGAGCTACGCGCTGCTGCTCGCCGAGGAGATCGAGAAGCGCGGCATGAAGGACCAGATCGCTCTGCGAAAGGGCGTCATCGGCTCCGAGCGCTGGGGCAAGAAGATGCGTGACCGCGTGAAGGTGGGCCTCGGCATCCAGATCTATGACATCTACGGCCTCACGGAGGTCTACGGTCCCGGCATCGGCATCTCCTGCGACGCCGAGGACGGCATGCACTACTGGGACGACTTCCTCTACATAGAGATCGTCGACCCCGCCACGGGCGAGCCTCTGCCGGACGGGGAGTGGGGAGAGATCGTCATCACCACGCTCGTCAAAGAGGGTGCGCCGCTCATCCGCTTCCGCACCCACGACCTCTCCCGGATCATCCCGGGAGCCTGCCACTGCGGCTGTGCGTACCCGCGCATCGACGCGCTCCAGGGGCGCTCTGACGACATGGTCAAGATTCATGGCGTCAACGTCTTCCCGCGCCAGATCGAGGAGATCCTCCAGACGTTCCCGGCGCTCTCGAGCGAGTACCAGATTCGACTCTCGCACCTCGGGGGACGCGACACGATGCGCATCTACGTTGAGACCGACGGCACCCAGGACTTCCTCGACACCGCGGACGCCGTCGCTCACGAGGTGAAGCGCCGGATTGGCTTCACGCCGCTTGTAAAGGTTGTTGAGCTTGGAGTTCTGCCTCGGAGCGAGAAGAAGACCAGGCGCGTGTTTGACGAGCGCTATGAGTGAGAAAGCTTAAAATCCCGTACTAATTTGTGGCGGTTGGGGCGTGCCGGTTGCTGCGCCTCAACCGCCTTTTTCGTATCGCCCTCATGTGAAGGTTTTGTAAACCGTTCACGCCCCCCATACGACCGTCGGTCGATGAAAGCCCCGTCGCTTAAGTGAGAATTCAGAAGAGGGTGTTAACGTACTCACAAGAAAAGGACGTATGGACAACCATGCGTTCGGGAAAACGGGGAAAGGAATTCGTTATGGATCTGACTCGTCGCAACTTCGTCAAGGTCTGCGGCCTCGGTCTGGCCGGCGCCGGGACCGTCGCTCTCGTGGGCTGCGGTGGCGAGGGCACTGACACGCCCGCTGGTGGCGGCTCCGCCTCTGGCAACACCAAGCCGGTCATCTTCTACAACCGTCAGCCGTCCAACTCCACCACGGGCGAGCTCGACATGGAGACCCTCAACTACAACGAGAACACCTACTACGTTGGCTTTGACGCCACGCAGGGCGGCGACCTCCAGGGCACCATGGTCCTCGACTACATCAAGGCCCACGCTGCCGACCTCGACCGCAACGGCGACGGCATCATCGGCTACGTCCTCGCTGTCGGTGACATCGGCCACAACGACTCCATCGCCCGTACGCGCGGCGTCCGCCGCGCCCTCGGCACCGGCATCGAGAAGGATGGCAACATCATCTCCGATCCCGTTGGCGTGAACACCGATGGCTCCTCCGACGTCGTCCAGGACGCCACCCTCGACGTTAACGGTACAACCTACACCATCCGCGAGCTCGCCTCGCAGGAGATGAAGAACCAGACGGGCGCCACTTGGGATGCCGCTACCGCCGGCAACACCCTCACCTCCTGGGCTTCCTCCTTCGGTGACCAGATTGACGTTGTTGTCTCCAACAACGACGGCATGGGCATGTCCATGTTCAACTCCTGGTCCGGCGCCGAGAACGTCCCGACCTTCGGCTATGACGCCAACTCCGACGCCGTTGCCGCCATCGCTGACGGCTATGCCGGCACCATCTCCCAGAACCCGGCCGTCCAGGCGTACCTGACCCTGCGTCTCATCCGTAACCTCCTTGACGGCGTCGACATCGACACCGGCATCGGCACCGCTGATGAGGCTGGCAACGTCATCGCCGCTGAGGACTTCACCTACAACGCGGATCAGCGTTCCTACTACGCGATGAACCTTGCGGTCACCTCCGACAACTACGAGGACTTCCTCGACGCCACCGCCGTGTACGAGACCGCTCAGACCCAGCTCGATGAGGCCGATCACCCCAACAAGCGCGTCTGGCTGAACACCTACAACGCGGCCGACAACTTCCTCGGCTCCACTTACAAGCCGCTCCTCGAGAAGTATGACGACCTCCTCAACCTCACGGTTGACTACGTCGACGGCGACGGCCAGTCCGAGTCCTCCGTCACCAACCGTCTGGGCAACCCGGGCGAGTACGACGCCTTCGCGATCAACATGATCAAGACCGACAACGGCGCCTCCTACACCCAGCTGCTTGGTTAGACGATTTCTCATGGCGTCAAAAGCCAGATGATCTTCGTGGAGGGAGGAGAACTTCTCCTCCCTCCACATACGTTAGGGGCATTTGGCTTAGTGTTGCTTCTCTGGAGACGCTAGTGCGTCACGACCTAGGTAAGGGGTGAAACATATTGGCTGACAAGAAAGATGACATCATCCTTTCGATCCAGGGCATGAGCAAGTCGTTCGGACGCAACCGCGTTTTGAACCACATCAACCTCAACGTCCGTCGCGGCACCGTCATGGGCCTCATGGGCGAGAATGGCGCCGGAAAGTCGACGATGATGAACTGCCTTTTCGGCAGCTATCAGAAGGACGAGGGAACCATCCTGCTCAACGGCAAGGAGGTTGCGTTCTCCGGTCCCAAGGACGCTCTCGAGAACGGCATCGCGATGGTGCACCAGGAGCTCAACCAGTGCCTGGATCGCAACGTCAAGGACAACCTGTTCCTCGGGCGCTATCCCACGAACGCGCTCGGTATGATCGACGAGGGTCGTATGCGCAAGGAGGCCGCTGAGCTCTTCCGCAAGCTCGGTCTCACGGTCAACCTGAACACGCCGATGCGCAACATGTCCGTCTCTCAGCGCCAGATGTGCGAGATCGCCAAGGCCATCTCGTACAACGCCCAGGTCATCGTACTCGACGAGCCCACCTCCTCCCTCATGAGCCAGGAGGTCGAGAAGCTCTTCGAGATGATGAACATGCTCAAGAGCCAGGGCATCTCGCTCATCTACATCTCTCACAAGATGGACGAGATCTTCGAGATC
>CASFQX010000118.1 GCA_949296375.1 uncultured Olsenella sp. | reverse complement strand
CGACGGGGGATTGTCTGTAAGGAAGCGAGCCATGTCCTCCGATGGCATGCACGTGTTGAGAATCTTGGCGAGCGCGGCGCTGTCGATGGTCTTCATGGTTGCCCCTGTCTGTTCATGCTGGATATGGCTGTTATACGAACTTGGATGGGTTAGTTTTGCCACACCAAAATAAACTCGATTCTAGCGAACAAACGTTCTAAGCTGTGCTATACTCTCACCAAGGTACGGGAGCAACAAGAGCGGCACGGAGGCCCCCAATGGTACGTGTTGGCGGGTGATCAGGGGCAACGGGGACTGGTCACACTTGAAGCTCTCGGGCGGGCACGCGCCCCCGTCTTCCGGCACCCGCAAAGTCCGGAGTTCACAGTCTGTGCAGGTTCATTTGCCGTGAGTGAGACGGGGGTTCAGCTATGGCCAAGAAGTCCATCAAGCAGTTTGACGAGAAGAACGACGAGCAGGTCTACGTGTCCGTTCGCGAGACGCTGGAGTCCGCGCGCGGCAAGGTGGAGCGCGCCGTCAACAGCGCTATGGTCGAGGCGTACTGGGAGATCGGGCGCCAGATTGTGGAGGCAACGGGGGAGCGCGCGGAGTACGGGAAGCATCTGGTCCAGTACCTGGCAGAGAGGCTGACTGCGGAGTACGGGAATCAGTGCGGTGAGCGTAATCTCCGGTATATGGCACAGTTCTATCGTGCGTTTCCAATTGTGAACGCGCTGCGTTCACAATTGAGCTGGACGCACTATCGCAGGCTGATGCGTATCCCTGATCAGGAACAGCGCGAGTTCTACATGAACGCTGCGGCAGATGGGCGCTGGACTTCTCGCCAGCTCGACCACCAGATTGCAACGTTCTACCGCGAGCGCCTGCTCTCCTCGCAAGGCGAGAAGCGCGAGCTCATCCGCTCCGAGATTCAGCGCTCCGAGCCGGTGACGGCTGCAGATGACTTCATCAAGGACCCGTACGTTCTGGACTTCCTGGACCTGGGTGGTCGTACGGACTTTGACGAGCATCAGCTTGAGCAGGCGCTCATGACGCGGCTTCAGGAGTTCATGCTTGAGTTGGGGCGCGGGTTCGCCTTCGTCGGCCGCCAGTACCGGCTCGACGGCGAGCAGGCGAGCTACTACGTTGACCTTGTCTTCTATAACATCAAGCTCAAGTGCTACGTGCTCATCGAGCTCAAGACTCGCCCGCTCAATGCCAAGGACGTGGGCCAGATGGACTTCTATGTCCGGCTGTTCAACGAGAAGCACGCGGGCGCTGACGATAACCCGACCATCGGACTCATCCTCTGCTCGAGCTCCGACCGGACGGTGGCGAAGTACTCTGCGCTCGCCGACGGCAAGGGACTCTTCGCATCGAGCTACGTCACATGCCTGCCTACCGAGGAGGAGCTGACCGACGCCCTCGAACCCACGCGTCGCGCGATCGCTGAGGCTCGGGCGGAGCGAGACGAGGAGTGATTCCTTACAGATCAATCACGCGGACGTCGTGGTCGTGCTCGCGTAGCAGTGCGATCAGGTCCGCCGTGGCGAGAAGGACAGTCGCGGTGTTGTCGCAGGGGTGAACGGTTAGGCGCCCGGCATTGACGAGCGCTTGGTCGAGCACGACCTCCACGCGTCGCTCGGTGTCGTTCAGCGCGCCGAGCGGCGTGACGGCGCCCGGGATGAGGTCGAGCATCGATTGCAGGTCCTGCTCGCTCGCAAACGAGAGTCGCCGTGAGCCTAGGCGCTCCTGGATCTCTCGCAGCGAGACGTTCTTCTCGTCCGGAAGGCAGACGAGGTAGTACGCGCGGTGCTTGTCGTCCCGCAGAAAGAGATTCTTGGCACCGAGTTCACGATGGGGGATGCCTGCGGCTACGGCCTCCGCGACGGTGTAGACCGCCGCGTGCTCGTAGAGCTCGTAGATAATCCCCTCGCGGTCAAGCAGCTCCAGCGTCTTGGCTTTTCCGTACATGATGACCTCCCTTAACCCAGCTTAGCGGTAGAGTGGAGGAAACGCAGGACCTTTCGTCAGACGGAGGCGGACATGGCAGACGAGCAGAGCGTCCAGCAGCAGACCACCCAGGCAACGGACGAGGTGATTACGGCCCCGGCCGAGAAGCGCCTGGATCTTCCGGAAGCCGCGAGCAAGGTCTTTACGTGGGAGGCAGACGGCCAGCGCATCGACTACACCGCCACGGCTGCCCACCTCGACGTCCGCACGGACACCGGCTCGCTGATCGGCAGGATGTTCAGCCTCTCCTACGTGTCCAAGCCCGAGGGCGAGAGCGCAGACCGCCCCGTGACCTTCTGCTACAACGGCGGCCCGGGCAGCTCGTCGGTCCCCGTGAACCTCGGCGGCATCGGTCCGCGTCGCGTGGCCACGGACGGCACCGCGCACCTCTCGCTGCCCGCGCGCGTTGAGGACAACCCCCACACGCTGCTGCGCCAGAGTGACCTCATCTTCCTGGACGCCCTCGGCACCGGCTACTCCGCCATCGCCGAGGGCGTGGACCCCAAGACCGTCTGGGGTGTGGACGGCGACGCGGACGCCTTCGCCCGCGCGATCGTCGCGTGGCTCACGGTCAACCACCGCTGGGGCTCACCGGTCTACCTCTTCGGCGAGTCGTACGGCACGATTCGCAACGCCGTCCTCATGCGCGTGCTGGGCGAGAAGAACGTGCCCGTGCGCGGCGTCATCATGCTGTCCGCGATCTTTGACTGGGTACAGACCCTGCCCGGCGAGGACCTCTACTACCTGGGCATGCTGCCCACCTTTGCCGCGACGGCCCGCTACTTTGGTCGTGCCGGCAAGGGCACGGACGAGCTCCAGTGGTTCGAGGACGCGATGGAGTTCACCGAGCGCGTCTACGCCCCGGCGCTCCTGCGCGGCGACCGCCTGCCCGTGCGCGAGAAAGCCTCCGTGGCGCGGCGCATCTCCAAGCTGATCGGCCTTCCCGCCGAGCAGATCGAGCGCTGCAACCTGCGGGTTGACCTCGACACCTTCCGCCGCAGCCTGCTCGCCGACGAGGGGCTGGTCATCGGTCGCCTGGACATGCGCTTCACCTCCGCCGCACCGCTGCCGGTCCAGGGCTCCACGGCCTTCTTCGCCGCGGAGGACCCGGCCGACGACGCGGTGGAGAGCGTCTGGCACGCCGCCTTCCGCGCGCACCTCGACGAGATCGGCTTTGCCGGCGCGCCCACCTACCTCGTGAGCAACTACGCCAAGGTGGGCGCGGCGTGGAACTGGACGCACGAGGAGCCCGGCACGGAGGAGCCCGCCACCGCGCCCAACGTCACCTACGACATCGCCGTGGCCATGAAGCGCAACCCCACGATGCGCCTGCTCATCCTCGGTGGCCGCTACGACGCGGCGACCACCTACTGGAACGTGGTGCACGACATGTCCTGCCTGTTCCTGCCGCCTGCCCTCAAGGAGCGCGTTAGCTACAGGCTCTACGGCTGCGGCCACATGGCCTACGTCGACGTGCCCACGCTCGAGGCGATGGGCGCCGACCTCGCGGAGTTCTATTCGAAATGATACGAAGGGACTGTCCCTTCGTATCATCGCTCGAGCTTGCGGATGACCTCGATTGCGGGGTCCACCTCGGCGGCAAAGGCGTCGAAGTCGGCGTAGGTGCCGACGATGCTGCCATAGTGGGTGGGCACCACGG
>CASFQX010000117.1 GCA_949296375.1 uncultured Olsenella sp. | reverse complement strand
GGCCTGCCCGCCGATCATGTACGGCTGCAAGTTCCTCTCGTTCTCCCGCAGCCGCTCCGAGTACGAGCTCATCGCGCGCCGCAAGGTCCGCGAGCTCGAGGGCGACGAGGGCGAGAAGCACCTCGACGAGTACGCCGACGGTCACAGCGAGCGCGGCCGCTGCCTGCTGCGCTCCATCTGCGAGGAGATGGGCTTCGACTCGCTGGAGTACCAGAGCCTGGACGGCATGCTCGAGGCCATCGGCATCGACCGCAAGAAGATCTGCACCTACTGCTGGACCGGCCGCGACTAGCCTGTCAAAAGGGGACAGGTACACTCTCGCAGGTAAAACCTGTCAAAAAGGGGAGACTATGGCGTATGTGCTGCTAGGGCTCGGGGCGCTTTCGCTCGCCTACGGGATCCTCATGGCTGCGCTCTATCCCGCTGGCGGGTTCTTCCTTGTGTGGATTGCGATCGGTGCGGCGCTTGTGGTGGCGGGTTGGGCCGTGCTCACAGGGCGCTGGGATCATCTCGGCATATGGGTGCGCCGCGCGATCTGCGGCGCTGCTGTGATCGTGCTTCTCGCCGTGACCGGGGTCTGTGCCCTGGTGGGGACTACTGCCGCCGCTCGTCCTCCGGCGGGTCTGGACGTCATCGTGGTGCTGGGCGCCGGCCTGCGGCCCGACGGCACGCCCACAGAGACCCTGCGCTACCGTCTTGACGCCGCGCTGGCCTACCTCGAGGAGAACCCCAACACCACCTGCATCGTCTCGGGCGGGCAGGGCTTTGGCGAGACGCGCCCCGAGGCTGAGGCCATGGAGGAGTACCTGGTGGAAAACGGCCTTGCCGAGAGCCGCGTGACCAAGGAGGCCCGTTCGACCACAACGGCGGAGAACATGAGCAACTCCTCCGAGCTTCTCGCCCCGGGCGCCACGGTTGCCGTGGTCACCAACGACTTCCACCTCTACCGGGCCCTGCGCATTGCCGAGAAGAACGGTCTGCCCGGCGCCCACGGCCTTGCCGCGCAGACGAACCCGCTCTACCTGCCGCAGGCGATGCTGCGCGAGTGCTTTGCGATTGCGAAGAACATTCTCACCGGAGACATGTGACGGCGTCCGGGGAGAACCCCGCGCCGAAAGGCGACCCAAAAGGAACAACCCAAAAGGACGGGGCAGACCGGGACGAACCGAGCGTCCCAATTTGCCTCGCCCCCTTGGGTCATTCGCTTAGGCAACTATTGACAGGTTTTATCTGCGAAAGTGTACCTGTCCCCTTTTAGCAGGTTAGGGTCTCGCGGATGGCGAGGATGAACTCGCGGGTGCTGAGCGTCTCCGGGTTCTCGAGCGACGTGATGCGCGCGAGGTCGCCGGTCATGCGGCCGGACTCGATCGTCTTGACCGTGGCCGCCTCCAGGCGGTTGGCAAAGTCTACGAGCTCGGGCAGCTCGTCCAGCTCGCCGCGCTTGCGCAGGGCGCCGGTCCAGGCAAAGATCGTGGCCACGGAGTTGGTGGACGTTGCCTCCCCGCGCAGGTGCTTGTAGTAGTGGCGCTGCACGGTGCCGTGGGCCGCCTCGTACTCAAAGTAGCCGTGCGGGCTCACGAGCACGGAGGTCATCATCGCCAGGCTGCCAAAGGCCGAGGACAGCATGTCGCTCATGACGTCGCCGTCGTAGTTCTTGCACGCCCAGATGAAGCCGCCCTCGGACTTGACCACGCGGGCCACGGCGTCGTCGATCAGCGTGTAGAAGTACTCGATGCCCTCCGCCTC
>CASFQX010000116.1 GCA_949296375.1 uncultured Olsenella sp. | reverse complement strand
TCGAGGCCTAGTCAACGCGCCTCAAACAAGCACGAGAAGAGCGCCGTCGGGTTTCTCGCCCGGCGGCGCTTCTCTTTGACTCAACACTCTGCGTTCCGCACGACGACCTTCTCGCCATCAGCGGTTTTGCGAGAAGAACGACGGATTGTATGGTGCGCTCGAGCCTCGTGGTCTACCCCTCGACCGTAAACCCGCGCATCTCCCAGAACGAACCCGTTGACCCCGGTGCCTCCACACGAACCTCGTCGCTCGTACCGAACATGCGGCTCGTCATGGTTGCCCAGCCGTCATTGACAAAGATCTCGAGCGTGGTGTCGTCGACGAAGAGGCGCAGGTCCGTGAGCTCGGGCAGCCGCATGCGGCGCTCATCGCGCCCCGCGCCGCAGACGGGTCCCATGCGCAGCTCGAGCTCGCCCACCGCAAAATCATACGAGAGCTCGCAATCCTCCCGCAGGCGGATCCCGATAGATGATCCCGGCGCCATTGTCAGGCTGAGCTCGAAGTGGCGCCCATGGAGCGCCGCCGAGTCCTCAAAGTGAGAAGTACCCATACTGGTGCGCGTTCTGATAGCGACAGCGCTCGTGAGCGATTCCCTGTGGGCAGGCGAGCTGGGTGAAATTGACTCCGTAAACGGCACGAAGAGGCGCGGCGTCACACCCTGTGCAAACAAACCACTCCCAGACCGAGCCAACGGTGCGGAGCTAGACGTTCTTCTCGCCGCGCCTGTGGAATGGCTCTTCGTGACGATGCGGGGCTCCGTGCGCGTTACGCGGCAGCAGGAAGCGCTCGCAGACGTTTGAGGTGCGCAGGTACTCCGCACCAAAGGGATCGATGGTGGGAACCAGACCCTCGGGCGTCTCGGCGAAGTGGTCCTCGGGGCTCGTGCGCACGTGCGGGTTGGTGAGCGTGTAGCCGCGACTGCAGGCCCCCTGGTAGAGGCCCGACTCCTCGTGGAGCGTAAACGTTGCGTAGACACAGTCAGAGCAGTGAAGACCCATGGGACCCTCCTAGAGCGGCGTTTCTCTGATGGTACCCCTTTGTCAGGCCTCCCAGACGAGCTCCCCAGACGCGGCGTCAAAGCCCTCGCCCAGGCGCCCCGCGCAGAAGTCCACGCACCACTGGTGGGTGAAGTCACCGCAGCCGGACATCCCACGGATCTGGTTCACGGCGGCGAGCTCCTCCGTGTAGTCCGAGAGCCGGTAGGTGGTGAAGGCGGTCCCTTGGGCGCGATGCGTGATCACCGGGACCACGCTGCAGGAGCTCACGCGGCAGGCGTCGTCCTCGAAGGTGAGGGTCGCCCCCGCCATCGCACCGACCATCGTCTCCTTGAACGGCTGCGTGGAGGTGAAGTTGCCCACAGACCAGAACACGGGGACGGCGCGGCCGTCGGCGTCCTCAATCACCTCAAACGGCTGCATGACGTGGGGATGGGCGCCGATGATGACGTCCGCCCCAGCGTCGGCGAGCACCTGCGCCCAGTGGCGCTGCTCGTCCGTTGGCCCCTCGGTATACTCCGTGCCCCAGTGCGGGCAGGCGATGATCGCCTCGGCGCCCGCGGCACGCACGGCCTCGGCGTCAGCCGCGATCTGGGCCTCGTCGAGCAGGCGCACCGCCCAGGGCTGCGGGAGAGGAATGCCGTTCGTGCCGTAGGTGTAGTTGAGAATCGCGATGCGATGCCCCTCGCGCTCGATGATGGGCAGCGCGTCAAAGGCCTCCTGGCTGTCGTACATGCCGGTGACAAGAATCTCCGGGTGGCTGGAGCGCCAGTAGCCGAGCGCGGACTCGATGCCCGCCATGCCCTTGTCGAGCGCGTGGTTGCTCGCCCCGAGAGAGACGTCAAAGCCCGCCGCGACCTCCGCGTCGCCAATCTCCTGCGGGCTGTTGAACGCGGGATAGCCGGAGAAGCCCAGCTCCTCCCCGCCCAAGACGGTTTCCTGACCCACGATGGCGAGATCCGCCGCCGAAATGTCATCCGCGACCTGCGCGAAGAGGTGGTCGTAGTTGCGCGTCCCGTCCTCGCGCACTCCGCTGCGCCACACGCCGTCGTGAACGAGGATGTCTCCCACCATCACGAGCGAGACCTCCTTGGGAGCAACCTCGTCATAGAGGATCTCCCGCGAGGGCTCCTGCTCGGGCGCGGGCTCCTGCTCGGACGCGGGCTGCGAGCAACCAGCTGCAAAGAGCGTGACGCCCGAGAGCGCCGCAGTCAGGAACGATCGACGGGTAAGCTGCGGGTCTCGTGCTGCCATGATGCCTCCTAGAAGTCCGCGTTGCCCACGGTGCGCGGGTGCGGAATGACGTCGCGGATGTTGTCCACGCCGGTGAGGTACATCACCATGCGCTCAAAGCCCAGGCCAAAGCCGGCATGCTCGCATCCGCCGTAGCGGCGCAGGTCGAGGTAGTACTTGTACTGCTCGGGCTCCATCCCCAGCTCGGCGATGCGGCGCTCCAGCACGTCCAGGCGTTCCTCGCGCTGCGAGCCACCCACGATCTCGCCGATGCCCGGCACGAGGCAGTCCACGGCGGCGACGGTCTTGCCGTCGTCGTTGAGGCGCATGTAGAAGGCCTTGATGGTGGCCGGGTAGTCCGTCACGAAGGTCGGGCGCTTGAAGTGCTCCTCGGTGAGGTAGCGCTCGTGCTCGGTCTGCAGGTCGCAGCCCCACTCCACGGGGTACTCGAAGACGTGGCCAGAGGCGGCGGCCTCCTGCAGGATCTCAATCGCCTCGGTGTAGGTGACGTGAGCGAAGTCCGAGGTTGCCACGTGGGTGAGGCGTTCGATCAGGCCCTTGTCCACGAACTTGTTGAAGAACTCCATCTCGTCCGGGCAGGCGTCCATCACGTAGTTGATCACGTACTTGAGCATGTCCTCCACGCACGCCATGTCACCGGCGAGGTCGCAGAAGGCCATCTCGGGCTCCACCATCCAGAACTCGGCGGCGTGACGACGCGTGTTGGAGTTCTCGGCGCGGAACGTGGGGCCAAAGGTGTAGACGTCGCCAAAGGCGAGCGCGAAGTTCTCGGCCTGGAGCTGGCCGGAGACGGTGAGGTTGGCGGCGTGGCCGAAGAAGTCCTGGGACCAGTCGATGGCGCCCTGCTCGGTACGCGGCGGGTTCTCTACGTCGAGAGTGGTCACGCGGAACATCTCGCCCGCACCCTCGGCGTCGGAGGTGGTGATGATCGGCGTGTTCACGTAGACGAAGCCGCGCTCCTGGAAGAAGCGGTGGATGGCGTAGGCGGCAACCGAGCGCACGCGGAAGACGGCGCGGAAGAGGTTGGTGCGGCTGCGCAGGTGCTGCTGGGTGCGCAGGAACTCGCGGGTCTGGCGCTTCTTCTGCATGGGGTAGTCCGGCGCGGAGGCACCAGCCACCACGATCTTCTCGGCCTGCAGCTCAAAGGGCTGCGGGCGCTCCGGAGTGAGCGCGAGTACGCCCGTGACCACGAGGGCCGAACCCACGCCCGTGGCGGCGATCTCGTCGTAGTTGGCAAGGGCCTCGCGGTTCATGACGACCTGCAGGTCCTTGAAGCAGGAGCCGTCGTTGAGCATCACGAAGCCAAAGTTCTTCATGTCGCGGACCGAGCGGACCCAGCCGGCAACGGTGACGGTGGTGCCGCCCAAGGTCTCCATGTCGGCAAAGAGCTGCGAGATGTGCGTGCGTTCCACGGGTACTCCTTTGATGGTTCTTCTCGCCTGATTTCCAGCCTCTAACTCTAGCGCATCGGAGGCCACTCATCTTCACGTGACTTTTGCGGCCGCAAATCTCGGGCGAGGATTTGGGTTTTCCCAGATAGCCATAAAGCTCGCGTGACTTTTGCAGCCGCAAAAGACGCGCGGGCGAGAAGGGCGGTCGGCTAGAATCAATGCAGCGACAAAAGCCCACCCCCGGAAGGAGCCCCTATGGAAGCCTACAAGCGCGAGTTCATCGACTTCATGGTTGAGTCCCAGGTCCTGAAGTTTGGCGACTTCACCCTCAAGAGCGGCCGCAAGTCCCCGTTCTTCATGAACGCTGGCGCATACGTGACCGGCTCCCAGCTCAAGCGCCTGGGCGAGTACTACGCCCACGCCATCAACGACAACTTTGGACTGGACTTTGACGTGCTCTTCGGGCCGGCGTACAAGGGCATCCCGCTTGCCGTGACCACCGCGATCGCCCTGCACGACCTCTACGGCAAGGAGGTCCGCTACTGTTCCGACCGCAAGGAGGAGAAGGACCACGGTGCCGACAAGGGCGGCCTGCTCGGCACCAAGCTCGCCGACGGCGACCGCGTGGTCATGATCGAGGACGTGACCACCTCGGGAAAGTCCATCGACGAGACCTACCCCAAGGTCACCGGCGCTGCCGACGTTGAGATCAAGGGTCTCATCGTGAGCCTCAACCGCATGGAGGTCGGCAAGGGCGGCGTCGTGACCGCCCAGCAGGAGATCCAAGAGAAGTACGGCTTCCCCGTGGCGAGCATCGTCTCCATGGCCGACGTCGTGGAGGCGCTCGACGGCACCGTGATCACCCCTGAGCTGCGTGCCGCGATCGACGCCTACTACGAGCAGTACGGCGTCAAGTAGCCGATCTCCCAAACGGAGGAGAAAAGAAGCCCCGTCCGCTGCTCGCGCGCAGCCGGACGGGGCTTCTCGTCATGCGATGCTATGCCCTACTCGGACTCCACCATCTCCGTGGGCCAGACGCAGTCCTCGGGCATGGTGGCGTTACCGGAGGCAACGTCCTCTGGGATGCGGCTGTCCATGGCCATGAGCTCGTTGATGGTCACGAACTTGTACCCCTTTCCCTGGAGGTTCTCGATGATCTTGGGCAGGGCCTCGAGGTCCTGGTCGCGGTTGCCGCCGCCGTCGTGCATGAGGATGATGGCGCCGGAGTACGCGCCGTTCGTGCAGTTGGAGACGATCGCATCGGCGCCCGGAAGGGTCCAGTCCTCGCTGTCGAGGTTCCAGATCACGGAAGCCGAGAGCGTGCCGTTGGAGTTTAGCCAGGTGTCGTTGTTGAAGTCGCCGTAGGGCGGGCGAATCACCGTCGTGGCACCACCGCCGGCCCCCTCGATGGAGGTAAAGGCGTCGGTGATCTCCGAGCGCAGGGTCTCGGGGTCAAGCTTGGAGAGCGGGTCGCCATGGGTCTTGGTGTGCGAGGCAACCTGCGATCCCTGGTTCTTGATCGCCTGGATGAGCTCCGGGTTGGACTCCGCCGCCGGACCTAGGCAGAAGAACGTTGCCTTGATGCCGTACTTGTCAAGAATGTCCAGGTAGCGCTTGGTGTAGGAGCTCGGACCGTCATCGAAGGTGATGGCAACGACCTTGGAGCCGTCCTCGGGCTGGGGGTTGATGCTCTCGATCACGAGATTCTGGACGGGCTGAATCTCCTCCTTGAGTACGGACTCGCCGGAGACGTCGCCCACGGCGTAGATTCCCTTGCCCGCCTTGGGCCACTGGGCCACGTAGGTGACCGCGCCGATGCGCTCGTACGGCTCCATCTTAGGCTGGGTCTCGCGCTCCTCCTCGTGGGAGGACTCGGTGAGGTCGGCACCGTCACCGATGGTGATGTTCTCGTTGCCCTTGGCGCGGAAGGCGTCGATGCCGGCGGCATCCAGCTCCTGACCGCCCACGGTTGCCGAGAAGGGAGCACCCTTGCCCTCCTCGAGAACGTTGCCGCTCACGGAGACAAGGTCTCCGGGGGCGGGCTCGAGGCCCTTTGCCTCGACGATGTCTGCGAGCGTGGAATCGATCTTGACCTCGAGGTGCGAGCCGTTGACGTTCACGTTGACCGAGCGGTTGAGCCAGAGATAGGCGCCTCCGGCAAAGAACGCGACCAAAACGAGAAGCGCCACCACGGTGAACCTCCGCGCACCGCGAGAGGAGCGGCGCGCCTGGGCGGTGTAGCGAGAGGCGCTGGAGCGGGACGCCGTGGAGCGCGAAGCGGTGGATCGAGCTGCGCTTGAGCGCGCGGCGGCGGAACGGCGCGTTGCGCTCTGCCGCTGTCCTGACGAGCAGTGCGTATCGTGACGAGAGGTAGTTCTCCTTGCCATATCATCCATCCCATGATGAGTCAAAGACCAGAATCAGGGCCCGCAACCGGGGTTCAACTCAAACTTGCGGGCCTATAAAACTACCAGTTCAGAGAGAAAAAGCACGTGACCTTCTCGTCACTCAACCGTTTCTCACGGCGCTAGAGATTTGTCACGAGCTCGTCGACAGGCTTTCGGCTGAGATGCCCCGCTGCCGGGCCGCCGTCCTGCGCGGGATACCCCAGCGGGAAGAGGGCAACCAAATCGTAGGGAGCCATCTCCGGGAAGGCATCCGCAACGGCAGGCGCGTTGAAGTGGCCGACCCACGTGGTGCCCAGGCCGAGGTCGTGCGCGGCGAGCATGATGTGGGTGCCCACGATGGAGGCGTCCACGTCCGCAAAGTTTCGACCGTCGTACTTGCGGACCCACGCCTCATCGGGTGCGGCGCCGAGGACGAGGATGATCTTGGCCCCAAAGCCAAAGCGCGTGCAGGCGGAGAGGCGCTCGACGGCGTCCGGATCCCTGACGACCCAGAGGCGCCACGGCTGCTTGTTCACCGCCGTGGGCGCCGCGATGGCAGCCTCCACGAGGGCATCGATCTTCTCGGCCTCAACAGGCTTGTCGGAGAAGGCGCGGCAGGAGTAGCGGTCGTGCGCAAGCTGCAGAAAATCGGTCATGGGAGCCTCCCTTTGTTGGCATGACCCGAGTATAGCCGCCCACGGGCGCGCTAGAATGTGTCCCTACGGAAAAGGAGGACCATGCCCGCATTTCCCACGGCAGAGACCGTTGACGAGGGAGCCAACGCACCCGGCTCGCTGGGGCGCCTCATCCCCTGGCCGGATGACGAGACGTACCCCAACATCCCCGCCGAGGAGGCGCTCGACCTCTTCCTGGGATGGGTGGACTCGCGCGGGATCGAGCTCTGGCCGCACCAGGAGGAGGCCCTGCTGTCGCTTGCGGCGGGCGACCACCTGATCCTGGGCACGCCCACGGGCTCCGGCAAGTCCATGGTGGCGCTGGGCATGTGCTTCATGAGCGTGTGCACGGATAGGCGCGCGTACTACACCGCCCCGATCAAGGCGCTGGTGAGCGA
Organism: uncultured Olsenella sp.; assembly: GCA_949296375.1. GTDB lineage: Bacteria > Actinomycetota > Coriobacteriia > Coriobacteriales > Atopobiaceae > Thermophilibacter. The sequence continues at coordinate 15,199 of CASFQX010000116.1, read as the reverse complement.
GAAGTTCTTTGACCTCGTTGGGCTCTTCGGCCGCGAGAACGTGGGCATGATCACCGGCGACGCGTCCATCAACGCGGGTGCGCCGATCATCTGCTGCACCGCCGAAATCCTCGCCAACCAGGCGCTGCGCGAGGGCGAGAAGTGCGACGTGGGCTGCGTGGCAATGGACGAGTTCCACTTCTACGCGGACCCGGACCGCGGCTGGGCCTGGCAGGTTCCGCTGCTCACGTTGCCGAACACGCAGTTCTTGCTCATGAGCGCCACGCTGGGTGACACCTCCACGATTGCCGCGGCGCTCTCGGAGCACACCGGTGGGCGCACCGTGGACACCATCGCGGACGCGCCGCGCCCGGTGCCACTGTCCTACGAGTTCGTGGACACGGCGCTCGAGGGCACGGTGGAGCTTGCGCTGCGCAACGGCGAGGCGCCGCTCTACATCGTGCACTTCTCGCAGGACGCCGCTCTGGCGAGCGCGCAGAGCCTTGCCAGCTACGGCGTCTCCACCAAGGAGCAGCGCGAGGCCGTGAAGGAGGCCATCAAGGGCACGCGCTTCACCACGACCTTTGGCAAGACGCTGCAGCGGCTGCTGGGCTGCGGCGTGGGCGTGCACCACGCGGGCATGCTGCCGCGCTATCGGCTTCTGGTGGAGAAGCTCGCGCAGCAGGGACTTTTGCCGGTCATCTGCGGCACGGACACGCTGGGCGTGGGCATCAACGTGCCCATCCACACCGTGGTGCTCACCGCGCTCTCGAAGTTTGACGGACGGCGCATGCGCCACCTCAACGCGCGCGAGTTCCACCAGATCGTGGGCCGCGCCGGCCGCGCCGGCTTTGACACCGAAGGCCACGTCATCGCCGAGGCAACCGAGTACGACATAGAGAACGCACGGGCACTCGCCAAGGCCGGCGGCGATCCCAAGAAGGCTCGCAAGATCAAGACCAAGAAGCCGCCCGAGGGGTTTGTGGGCTGGAACAAGCAGACCTTTGAGCGGCTGATCGCCGCCGTTCCGGAGCCGCTGCGTCCGCGCATGAAGGTGACGCACTCGATGGTGCTCGCTGAAGTCGAGCAAGGTGGCGACGCCTGGGCGCGCGTGCACGCGCTCGTGGAGGAGTCCGCTCAGCCGGCGGATGAGAAGGTCGCGCTGGCAACGCGCACGGACGAGATCTTTGCCACGCTGCTCGACGCCGGCGTGGTCACGCGCGAGGAGATGCCCGACGGGGGCGCGTCCTGGTCCACGACCGTGGACCTGCCGGACGACTTTGCGCTGGACCAGCCCTTGTCGCCGTTCTTGCTGGCGGCGCTCGAGCTTCTGGACCCCGAGTCTGAGACCTACGCTCTCGACGTCATCTCCATGGCCGAGGCCACCCTCGAGGACCCGTGGCAGATCCTGCGCGCCCAGCAGCGCGTGGCGCGCGACCGCGCGATGAGCGAGATGAAGGCCGAGGGCGTCGACTACGACGAGCGCATGGAGCGCCTGCAGGAGGTCACGTGGCCCAAGCCGCTCGAGGAGCTGCTCGAGCCCGCGTTTGCCCAGTACTGCGAACAGGTTCCGTGGGCGCGTGACTTTGCGCTCTCGCCCAAGTCCGTCCTGCGCGACATGGTGGAGACCGCGAGCGACTTCAAGGAGTACGTGGGCCGCTACAACGTGGCTCGCTCGGAGGGCCTGCTGCTGCGCTATCTCTCCGAGGCGTTCCGCGCGCTCGACCGCACGGTCCCGCTCGAGAAGCGTGACGAGCGCCTGCGCGACATCATCGCGTGGCTGGGGCTCGTGGTGCGCACGGTTGACTCCTCGCTCGTGGACGAGTGGGCTGCCGCCGGCGAGGGAACCTCGGAGGGGCTCGACGCCGCACCGCCCGCGGCCGAGGAGGTCGTGCGCGACCGGCGCGGCCTCACGCTGCTCGTGCGCAACGCGCTCTTCGCACGCGTGCGGCTGGCTGCGCACGATGCCGCCGACGAGCTGGGCAAGCTCGATGCCGAGTGGGGCTGGCGCATGCCCGTGTGGCGCCGAGCGCTGGACCGCTTCTACGAGGAGCACGAGGAGATCCTCCTGGACGCCGACGCCCGCAGCGCCGCGTACTTCTCGATAGACGAGAAGGACGAGCGGTCCGCGCACGTCTGGCACGTGCACCAGGTGTTCCGCGACTCCGACGACGACCGCGACTTTGGCATCTGGGGTGACGTGGACCTCGACGCCACGCAGGACGAGGGCGCCGTGGTCTTCTCGGCCTATCGCGTGGGCTTTGTGGACGACGAGTAGCGGCGCGAGGTCACTACGGAACGATTTTCCGTTTCTAGGTGTTTTTTTCGGTGATAGCCAAGTAGCCCTCTTCCCAACTACCAAGAAACAGCAGGTAGACGATCTATGAGAGCTATTGCTACCCGCCGCATCCCCGAAAAAACACCTAGAAACGGAATTGCAGCGCAAAACCCCTAAAACAGCTTTCGACGGAAGTCCGCCAGTTGCTCGTAGAGGGAAATCTGCGCCACGGTCTCCTTGGGGGTATAGTCGCGATGTGGGAGGCCAAAGCGCTCCTTGACCATCCAGATGAACGTCTTGAACTTTTCAAACGTGTTGATCTGGCGCCAGGTGGCCGACATCGTCTTGATGCCCATCACCTCGAGCACGTTTCTACGCGCCTGGGTGTGGTCGGCGCGCCAGCGGCCCGTGTGGAACTCCTCGCTGTCAAACTCCACATCTCCCCTAACGGAGGGGATGTAGATGTCCCCGACGAAATAGCCCGTCCCCGCCACCTCCCTGAGGTGTTCGTCAACGGCTATCTGCTCGTTTGGAACGATCTCTGGAAAGCCCCAGCCGCCTAAACGGGGGGGCAACGTGAACGCCAGGATGAGCAGCACCTCCATCGGAGACGCCGCCCGGGCAAGGACGTAACGAAGCGAGGCACGCGCTTTCTTTGCTCCATATGCCCCGGTGCACCGACCGAGGAAGCTTGCCAGGGCTTCTGGGGTCGTGAGGCATCTGCGTCCTCCAACATATCCCCGTCCCTCGTCGCCAATTGAAAAGGTGCCGCAGAGGTAGAGCCCAACCTCAAGGGACTCGAGGAAGCTCCTCTTCGCCGATGTCTGTAAAAAGGTAAACTCCGGGGAACTCACGTAGTTTGCCCCACTGAGCTCGTTGAACGCGCCAACGGGCAGAGGACCGGTCCACAGGTGGGGTATGAGCATGCTCGAGGAATGCAGGCATGCGGGGTCGGAGACGAGCACGTGAACGGGATTCTCCGCCGAGTAGTCGACGGGAAGAAATGACGTCCCAAGCTCCCGGCTCGAAGCGCTCGCCCGTTCAAGGTCACAAACCGGCGCTACGTCGGGAACGGCTTCGTCGCCCGTCTTGGTCAACCAATATCGCAACGAGGAGTCGTGACTGAGAAACAGTGACATGCGCGCCCCCTTTGGCCGACAACTGATCGGAAAATCGTATTCAGACAACGCGCTCGGTAACTTTCCGCTAACTGACGCCAAACTGACACGGGAGGTAGAAGCGCTGCCGTTGCCGTCAGCTCACAAGAGATTCACGTTTTTGCCGCTGCGAGTGGGGACAATTTCGCCGCAAGTGGAACAGCAGCCCGCTTTTCCTTTTCTAGGTGTTTTTTTGACCCATACTAGGGTAACGATTCAGCATGGCACCTCATCTAGCTGGGATTACTCAAATCTCAATGAGTTCGATACTTGAGGGGTACCGGAAAAAACACCTAGAAACGTCAATTTCAAGAGCGTCGGCAAGACCGCGCGTCATTACCGGAATACGACCGGCGGCAACAGAGCGTCGCGTGGCCTTGCATTCTGTACCGTGTGTTCAAGATGGCGTACCATTGATTGTTCGAATTTCCGTGCGCAAACGTGCGTCAATGCCGAAGGAGCGCCATGCCCATGCAGGACCAGGATCCAATCCTCCAGGCCGAGCAGGACCACCTCTCCGAGCTCTACGCCCAGCTGCTCAAGATCCGCGACGACATCACCACGGACCTGGAGAGCAGCCACCAGGGCGCCCGCCAGGACCTCATCGACATGTCCGAGGAGGTGCGCCTGGACTTTGGCGGTGCGGACGAGACCATGGAGACGCTCGCCGCCATTGAGACGCTGAACTCCGTCATCGACGCCTACAACCAGCACCACGACTTCAACGTTGACAAGCTCCGCCGCGTGATGCTTCTGCTCATGCAGCCCTACTTCGCAAAGGTCACGCTCGAGATGCGCCCCGGTCGGCCGCCGCGCGACGTCTACATCGGCGCCGCGGGCATGACCGACGAGCGCAGCCGCCCCCTCGTGGTTGACTGGCGCTCGCCCGTCGCGGAGACCTACTACAACCAGGAGATGGGCCCCACCAGCTTCAAGGTGGACGGCAAGACCCGCAACGTCAACCTCACGCTGCGCCGACAGTTTGACATCGTGCGCGACGAGCTGCGCTCCTACTTCGACACCACCGTAGCGATCCAGGACTCGCTGCTGCTCTCCGCCCTCAAGAAGCGTCACACCGAGAAGCTCCAGGCAATCACGGCCACGATCCAGCGCGAGCAGAACGAGGTCGTGCGCCACGAGGACGTTCCCGTGCTGCTGGTGAACGGCATCGCAGGCTCGGGCAAGACGTCCGTGCTGCTGCAGCGCATCGCGTTTTTGCTCTACCAGGAACGCAAGACGCTCGACCCCAGCCAGGTCTGGCTCTTCTCGCCCAACGACGTCTTTGAGAGCTACATCGACACGGTTCTGCCCAGCATGGGCGAGTCCAACCCGCAGACCGTGACCTGGCGCGACTTCGTGGCCTCCCAGGGGGCCGGCGAGCGCGACCTGGGCCTCTCCACCACGCCCGAGACGCTGCGCCGCATGGACGAGGCGGCGCGCAGGCTGACGCTCGAGCCGGACGACCTGCGCGAGATTCGCCTCGGGGACGAGACGCTGCTCAAGGTGAGCCAGGTCAGAAGCGCCGTGGAGAAGTTCGCGGAGTTTGACGTAGGCCCACGCTTCACCGCGCTCGTGAAGGAGGAGTTGCACGACCGCCTCAACCGCCGACTCGCGCAGATCGCGCGCAACGACGAGCTCCAGGAGGAGATGCTCGGGCTGGACGTTGAGCAGCAGTACGAAATCTTTGGCGAGACGCTCTCCCCGGACGACGAGGACGAGACCCTCGCCTATGCCAAGCGCTACGTGGAGCACCTCTACGAAGACGCCCACGAGAAGATCGAGGCGCTCGCGTGGCTGCGCTTCGACCGCATCGGCATGCGCATGCTGGGCGCGCAGGCCCTCTCCGCGACCGAGTGGCTCTACCTGCGGCTCATCTTCACGGGCATCGGCAGCCGCGACGCCCGCTTCGTCATGGTGGACGAGGTCCAGGACTACACCGAGGCCCAGCTCATGGTGCTCGCGAGGTTCTTCTCGCGCGCGCACTTCCTGCTGCTGGGAGACGAGCACCAGGCCATCTACGAGGGCACGGCCACCTTTGGGCGCATCGCGGAGATCTTTGGCGCCACGCACGGCAGCGTCGACGAGTGTCGCCTGCTCACGAGCTACCGCTCCTCGCCGGAGATCACGGAGCTCTTCTGCGGCCTGCTGGAGCCGGACGAGCGCCGACGCCTCACCTCGGTGCAGCGCGCGGGCGTGGCGCCCGTCATTCGCTCGTTTGCCGAGAAGGACGACTATCTCGCGGCGCTGCGCGCGGCCGTGGCCGAGCCCGGCGAGGGCCTCACGGCAATCGTTGCCGAGAGTGACGCGCGCGTGAGCTGGCTCTCCAAGCAGCTAGGCGATGCCGCGACGGTGATTCGCGGCGGCATTTCCCTGCCCGCAGAGGGCGTGGTGCTGCTGCCGCTGCGCGTTGCCAAGGGCCTGGAGTTTGACCACGTCATCGTGCCGGACGCGCAGGCCGAGGTCTACCCGGACACGCCGCTCGCACGCCGGCGCCTCTACACCGCGCTCTCCCGCGCGATGCACCGCGTGACCGTGCTCGCCCAGGGTACGCTCACGCCGATGCTCACGAAGCGTTAGTTACGCCACCGTTGCGACGAGATGGTTCTTCTCGCCTCGGCGGTGTCCGCACCCCAAGGTCCGTATAATAGAACGCCGAGCAAACCGCGACGAAAGGCCCAACGTGGAAATCACCCCCCAGGAAGTAGCCGAGACCATCTCGATGGTCGCCGAGCAGAACCTCGACCTGCGTACCATCACGATGGGCATCTCGCTCGCCGGCTGCGCCGACGAGGACATGGGCCGCATGTGCGACAAGGTCTACGACCGCATCACGCGCACGGCGGAGCACCTCGTTGAGACTGCCGAGGACCTGGAGGCCGAGTACGGCATCCCCATCGCCAACAAGCGCGTCTCGGTGACGCCAATCGCGCAGATTGCCGCCGGCTGCGCCGACGAGGACCTCTCCCCGCTCGCGCACGCCATGGACCGCGCGGCGGAGTCCCTGGGCATCGACTTCATGGGCGGCTTCTCCGCACTCGTGCAGAAGGGCATGGGCGCCACGGACCGCCGCCTCATCGCAAGCATCCCCGAGGCGCTAGCCACCACCGACCGCGTGTGCTCGTCCCTCAACATCGCGTCCACGCGCGCCGGCATCAACATGGACGCCGTGCTGCTCTCCGCCGAGACGATCCTCGAGTGCGCGCGCCGCACGGAGGACATCGACTGCTACGGCGCGGCCAAGTTCGTGGTCTTTGCCAACATGGTTGAGGACTCGCCGTTCATGGCGGGCGCCGTGCACGGCTCCGGCGAAGCCGACGCCGTGATCAACGTTGGCGTCTCCGGGCCCGGCGTCATGGCAGCGGCCCTGGCCGAGCTTCCGGAGTCCGCGAGCCTCATGGACGTGGCCGAGAAGATCAAGCAGACTGCCTTCAAGATCACGCGCGCGGGCGAGCTCATGAGCCGCGAGGCGAGCCGCCGCCTGGGCGTGGAGAAGGGCATCGTGGACCTCTCGCTGGCGCCGACGCCGGCCGCCGGCGACTCCGTGGCCCGCATCCTGGAGATCATCGGCGTGGGCGAGTGCGGCGGCCCCGGCACCACCTGCGCGCTCGCGCTGCTGAACGACGCCGTCAAGAAGGGTGGCGTCATGGCATCCTCCTCCGTGGGCGGTCTGTCCGGCGCCTTCATCCCCGTGTCCGAGGACGCTGGCATGATTCGCGCAGCCGTGGACGGCGCGCTGTCGCTCGAGAAGCTCGAAGCCATGACCTGCGTGTGCTCCGTCGGCCTTGACATGATTGCCGTGCCCGGAGACACCTCCGTGGAGACCATCGCCGGCATCATCGCCGACGAGATGGCCATCGGCGTCATCAACACCAAGACCACGGCGGTTCGCCTCATCCCGGCCATCGGCCGGGCGGAGGGCGACATGCTCGAGTTTGGCGGCCTGTTCGGCTCCGCGCCGGTCATGCCCGTCAACCGCTTCGCAGGCAGCGTCTTCGCGCACCGCGGCGGCCGCTTCCCCGCCCCGCTCAACAGCCTCAAGAACTAGCGAGAAGGGCCTCGGCCCGAGGCCCTTCTCGGCCCGTAGCCCTTCTCGTCCCGTGGCCCTTCTCGACCCGTAGCTCTTCTCGGCCCGTGGCCCTTCTCAAACAGAAACCTCGCACCTAGTCTTTGTTTTGCAAAATTTCTTAATTCTATCTTTTAAGTGATTGAATTTTTGCTGCCGAAACAAACACTAGGTGCGAGGTTTTCTGCTCCCGAGAACAACCACGTCGCGGCGCTACAAACGCACCTGCGGCATAAGCTCCAAGTAGAGCTTTCTTCTCCGCAGGTCCTGCAACGGCGTCGTAGGCTCCAGCTTCGTGTCAAGAAAAAAGGCAATCTGCCTTGCGAGAAGGACCACGCCCCCAAGCGTCCACATCGTCTGCGGTGTTACCCTGAGAACGTGGAACCCAAGCACCGTAAGAATGTTCGCACGGGCGGCGTCGTGTGCGGACCTTTCCCCAGCCCGCGCCGCGTGAAACTCGTTGCTGTCATACTCAACCGCGACCCTTCGCTCCGGCCAGAGGAAATCTGGGGTCACCACGTTGCGGTCGGCAAGCTCCCCGCGGTGAGAAGATACGTCGATAGAGCAGTTGAGTTGCGGCTTCTCGATGCCAAAGCCGCCATATTCCACTGGGAGCGTAAGCATGAGGCCAAGGACGGTCTCCATGGGCGAGGCCGACCCCTCGAGCATGAGGTCGCAGACGCGGCGCGCGCGGCGTGTGCCCGACGTGTCCCCAACTTCGGCAATCGTCTCGGCCAGGGTGGCTGCGCTCATGAGGCGCGGAGCCCGGTAGTTCACGTTCTTCTCGCCTGCCGCCAGACGATACGTGCCCGCGAACTCGCAGGCAACCACCGTTGCGGCAATCAACCTTCTAATTCGCTCCCACTTGAGGGGGTGGTCTATCGCCGGTTTTTCCGCAAGCCCCAGCTCCGCCGCCATCTCCGCCTCCGCGCGAACGGCGCTCGCGTGGGCGTCCAGCAGCGCGTCGAGCTTGCCTTGAGCCGAGCAGAACTGAATCACGGCGAGCTCTGGCCCGCTGACCAGCAGCCCGTTTCCAAGGTTCAGCATCGAGCGGCAAGGGACGACACCGTGCCACGTGTGAGCGCGAACGAGGCGCCCGCTGCTGCGGGCACTCTTCTCGGGGACGATGAGGTCAACGGGGCGGTCGGTCAGGCCAAGCGAGCCCAGGCGCTCGCCAACGCGGAGGCTTCTGAAGTCGCGCTGCCCTGACACGCAGGCGTCGGCGGGCGGAAGCGGGCGGATCCCATCCGGCCAGCGAGGGGCGGCGCCAACCAGGCGCAGCACGTTGCACGCCGACTCGTGACTCACGAAGGCGTCCATGGCGCCCTCCTTGTAAAACCTCGCACCTAGTAAGTAGTATTCGAAAAAAATAATACTATTACTTTATAGGTATAACGCAATCTAAACAAAACATTGACTAGGTGCGAGGTTTTGCTGCCGAGAAGAACGTGCGGCCGCGGCTACCCCAGGAAGCGCACCTCGGGCTCCAGGCGCACGCCAAACTGGCGCTCGACCTCGTCCTGCACGTGCTCGATCACCGCGTGGACGTCCGCCGCCGTGGCGCCGCCCGTGTTGACGACAAACCCGGCGTGCTTGGTGGAGACCTCGGCGCCGCCCACGCGATAGCCCATGAGGCCGGCATCCATGATCAGCTTGCCCGCGAAGTGACCCTCGGGGCGCTTGAACGTGGAGCCCGCACTCGCCATCTCGAGCGGCTGCTTCTCCTCGCGGCGCTGCGTGAAGTCGTCCATCTTGGCGCGGATCTTCTCGGGGTCGCCCTTCTCGAGGTCAAAGGTGGCGGAGAGCACCACTAGGCCGTCCGAGGCCACTCGGCTGCGGCGATAGCCCAGGTCAAGGCCCTTCACGTCAATCGCGTCCTGCGAGCCGTCCGGCATGAGCACGCGCACGCACTTGAGCACGTCCGCGACGCAGCCGTCATAGGCACCCGCGTTCATGAAGCACGCGCCGCCCACCGAGCCCGGGATCCCACAGGCAAACTCCAGGCCGGAGAGGCCCAGCTCGCAGGCCATCTCGGAGGCCTCGCGCAGGTCCACACCCGCCTGGCAGGTCATCTCGGTGCCGTCCACGGAGACGCCCATGAGCCCCTCGCCCACCGCCACGATCACGCCGCGATAGCCCTCGTCGGAGACCAGGAGGTCGGAGCCGCGCCCCAGCACAAAGCGGTCGACGCCCGCTTCGTCGCAGGCGAGAAGCACGTCGCGCACCTCGTCAAAGCTCTCGGGGATGACGTAGAGATCGGCCGGCCCGCCCACCTTGAACGTGGTGTGCTCGCTCATGGGCTCGTCTTCGAGGACGTTCTCCTCGCCAACAATGGCGCGCAGGCGCCACTCGAGGGGCTCTCGGGGGCTCTCGCTCTGAGACATGCTTTCCTTTCGACGCACATCAGATTGTCCCAGTATAGCAGCGCCGGCCCGTTCCCAAAGTGCTACACTGACGCAGTCAGTTTCAGGGCGGGGTGAAAGTCCCCACTGGCGGTGACGGGCGGCCGTGAGCGGCGCCCCCAGTCCGCGACCCGCGCAAAAGGCGGCTGACCCGGTGCGACTCCGGGACCAACGGTTACAGTCCGGATGGAAGAAACGGAGGCCGTCATGGCTGCTTCCACGCACTCGCGCGTCTCGCACGACACTCACTCCACCACCTCCGGCGGCGCCTGGTCCACCCAGCGCATCGCCACGACGGCGCTGCTCTGCGCGCTGTCCTTTGTGCTCACGTTTGTGGAGGTGTCGATCTTCCCGCCCGCGCCGTGGCTCCAGTACGACCCCTCGGCGATCGTGGCGTTTGTCGCCGCGCTCATCTACGGGCCGAGCACGGGAGCGCTGGCCGTGGTGCTGCCATGGGTGCTCAAGACCCTCTTCAGCTTCAACCCCTGGGGCCACCTCATGGCGATTCTCGCCGGCGTGGCGCTCATCGTTCCCGCCACGCTCGTAGCACGCCGCGTGGGCGGTGCTCGCGGGCTCGCGCTGGGCATGGTCGCGGGCAGCGCCATCGCCGTGGCAGCGTGCGTGGTCGGCAACATCTTTGTGACGCCGCTTTATACCGAGACCACGGTCGAGGTGGTCATCCAGAGTATCGTCCCCATCCTGCTGCCCTTCAATCTGCTTAAGGTTATTATTACGAGTGTGGCTACGGCCCTCATCTACAAGCCGGTCTCCGCACTCGTCAACCGCTAGACCGCCGAGAAGAACGTGGTGTCGCAGCGTGACATCCTGGTGCGCCTTGCACACGTGAGCCTCTTCTACGAGGGGGGCGTCACGGCACTTGACGACGTCTCGCTCGAGGTGAGGCGCGGCGAGCGGCTGTGCGTGCTCGGGGCAAACGGCTCCGGCAAGTCCACGCTGGCTTCGGTGATCTGTGGGCTTCTCGCCCCAGACGAGGGCGAGGTGGAGCTCGTGGGCGAGCGGGTGTGCGCGGGCGGCGCGCCCGACCTCGAGGCGTACCGCCGCGCACGGCGCTCGCTCGGCCTCGTGTTCCAGAACCCCGACGATCAGATCGTCACCACCGTTGTGGAGGACGACGTGGCCTTTGGGCCGGAGAACCTCGGCCTACCGCGCGATCAGATCGCCGCGCGCGTGGCCCGTGAGCTGCACCGCGTTGCCATGGACGACTACGCGCAGGCAGATCCGTCGCGCCTCTCGGGCGGGCAGCGCCAGCGCGTGTGCATCGCCGGCGCGCTCGCGATGGAGCCCGCCGTGCTCGTGCTGGACGAGCCGGCGTCGCTGCTGGACGTGCGCGGGCGCTCGGCTATCCTGCGCGTGATGGGGCGACTCGCCGCGGCGGGCACCACGCTCGTCCACGTTACGCACTTCATGGAGGAGGCGCTCGAGGCGGACCGCGTGATCGTTATGGACCACGGCCGCGTGGCGCTGGTCGGCACTCCGGACGAGGTCTTCGCGCAGGGCGAGAAAATCGCGGAGCTGGGGCTCGAGGTGCCGTTTGCCGCACGGCTCTCGCAGCGGCTGGGGCTCCACTGGACCTGCGACGAGACCGCCCTTCTCGACGCGCTGTGCAAAACGGGGCCCAACCCCGCCCTGCCGCGCAAGATGGCAGGCCCCAATTTGCACACGCCAACTTTTGACAGGTTTGACCTGCAGATGTGTACCTGTCCCCTTTTGCAGGTGGAGCATGCGAGCTTTGGGTATGGGAGGCGCGGGAGGGCGCTCGAGGACGTGTCGTTTGAGATCGCGCCCGGAACCTCCACGGCGATCATCGGGCAGACGGGGTCGGGAAAGTCCACACTGCTGAGGCTGCTCTGCGGCCTGGAGACTCCCGACGAGGGGCGCGTCATCGTGTCCGGCAACGACACCTCGCGCCGCCGTGGGCGCAAGGCGGCGCGCGGCTGCGTGGGTTACGTCATGCAGCACCCGGAACGCCAGCTCTTTGCTGAGACCGTCGAGAAGGACGTTGCGTTTGGGCCGCGCAACCTCGGCTGCGCCGAGGAGGAGGTCGCACGGCGTGTGACCAAGGCGCTCGAGCTCGTGGGCCTTGCGGGGCGACGCGACGTCTCGCCCTTCAAGCTCTCGGGCGGGCAGCGCCGTCTCTGTGCGCTTGCCGGCATCCTTGCCATGGAGCCCACCGTGCTCGTGCTCGACGAGCCCACGGCAGGCCTCGACCCGCGCGGGCGAGCGATGCTGCGCCGCGTTCTCACCCGGCTGCGCGAGCGCGGCGTCACCCTCATACAGGTCACGCACAGCATGGAGGACGCCGCCCGCGCGGACCGCGTGATCGCGCTCGACGAGGCCCGACTCGTCGCAGACGGCACTCCCGGTGAGGTCTTCTCGCGCAAAAACGAGAATCGCCTCACGGAGAGAGGCCTCGGCATCCCGCGCGCGCTTCGCGTGGCGCGCGAGCTGGAGCGTCGCGGCTGGCCGTCCCTCGGCGACCCCCTCACCACCGATGAGCTCGTCTTCGCGCTCTCAGGGGGCGATGCCTGATGGCGCTGAGAATCGAAATCGGCCAGTACTACGCCGCTGACTCCCCCGTCCACGCGCTCGATGCACGGGCGAAGCTCCTCTGCGCGCTCGCGGCGCTCGTCGCCATCTTCTGCGTCTCGAGCGCGGCGCAGCTCGTCGCAGCGGCGGCCTTCACCTTCGCTGTCCTCGTCGCCTCGCGCGTGCCGGGCGGGCGCGTCCTCGCCTCGGTGCGGCCGCTCGTCGTCTTTCTCGCCGTGCTCTCGCTCTTCAACCTGTTCTTCGTGCAGAGCGGAGACGTGCTGGCGTCCCTTGGCCCCCTGGCGATAACCACGGGCGGAATCCGGGCGGCGGTCCTCTATACGGCGCGTTTTGCGCTCGCGCTCGTACTTGGCTCGCTCATCCTGCTCACCACCACACCCACGCAGCTCGCCGACGCCTTTGACTCGCTGCTCTCCCCGCTCTCGCGCGTCGGCCTGCCTGGACACGAGATCGCCATGGTCTTTGCCCTCATGTTGCGCTTTGTTCCCACGATCGCCGACGAGGCCTCTGCCATCATGGACGCCCAGGCTCTGCGCGGAGGCGCCTTTGACGAGGGCGGGCCCGTCCGTCGCATCCGCTCGCTCGTGCCCGTGGTGGTGGCGCTTCTCGCCAGTGGACTGCGCCACGCTGACGGCCTTGCCCGGGCCCTCGACGCCCGCTGCTACGAAGGCGGCACCAGCCGCACCCACTACCACGAGCAGCGTCTCACCCACCGCGACCTCATAGCCGCCACCCTCACAACAACATTCATCCTCGCGCTCGCCCTCCTCGGTTAACCCATCGCCTGCTGCCGGCCGCGCACGGGATTCGACCGAGGCCTCCGCAACGACGGTTGTTTCGACCAGAGGGTGCCGTGCCGATGTTCCAGAGAGAAGTTTCGCGCAGCGCACTTCTCGGAGGAACATCGGCACGGCCCCAACCGCTCGCAGACGCAAAGCCCCCGTTTGCCGTAGAATAGAGGCCTCTATCGAATCCCGTGCACACACCGGAGGTAGCAGCGCATGGTCTCTCGCATCTACGTGGAGAAGAAGCCGGGCTTTGACGTCGAGGCGCAGCAGCTCAGAGCCGAGCTCGCGGGCGTCGTCGCCGAGGGACTGGCCCCCGACGCCCGACTGCGCATCGTCAACCGCTACGACGTCGAGGGCATAGACGCCGAGCTCTTTGAGCGCTGCGTCCCCATCGTCTTCAGCGAGCCGCAGGTAGATACCACCTCGCGCGAGCTGCCGGCGCAGCAGGGCGAGAAGGACGTGCGGGTCTTCGCCGTGGAGGCGCTGCCCGGCCAGTTTGACCAGCGCGCCGACTCCGCCGCCGAGTGCGTGCAGCTCATCTCCCAGGGCGAGCGCCCCACCGTGCGCTGCGCCAAGGTCTACGTGATCGAGGGTGCCTGCACCGACGAGGCCCTCGCCGCGATCAAGCACTACGTGATCAACCCCGTCGAGTCCCGCGAGGCGAGCCTCGAGGAGCGCGAGACCCTGCGTCAGAGCTACCCCGAGCCGGACGACGTTAAGGTCCTCGACGGCTTCCTCGAGCTCGACCAGACGCAGCTCCAGGCCATGATTGACGAGCTGGGCCTCGCCATGGACCTCGCGGACATCACCTTCTGCCAGGAGTACTTCGCCGGCGAGAAGCGCGTCCCCACGATCACCGAGATCCGCATGATCGACACCTACTGGTCCGATCACTGCCGTCACACCACCTTCGGCACCGCCCTCGAGCACCTGCAGTTTGACGACAAGGTCGTGGCGGCCGCCTTCGAGCGCTACATGGAGATGCGCCACGAGCTCGGCCGCGAGAACAAGCCCGTCTGCCTCATGGACATGGGCACAATCGGCGCCAAGTGGCTCAAGCACACCGGCCAGCTCAAGGGCCTCGACGAGTCCGAGGAGATCAACGCCTGCACGGTCAAGGTCACCGTGGACGTCAACGGCGAGGACCAGGACTGGCTCTTCCTCTTCAAGAACGAGACCCACAACCACCCCACGGAGATCGAGCCCTTTGGCGGCGCGGCCACCTGCATCGGCGGCGCCATCCGCGACCCGCTCTCCGGCCGCAGCTACGTCTACCAGGCCATGCGCGTGACCGGCGCGGCCGACCCCACGGTCCCCGTGTCCCAGACCATGGAGGGCAAGCTCCCGCAGCGCAAGCTCGTGACCACCGCCGCCGCCGGCTACTCCAGCTACGGTAACCAGATCGGCCTGGCAACCGGCCAGGTCTCCGAGCTCTACCACCCCGGCTACGTTGCCAAGCGCATGGAGATCGGCGCCGTCGTGGGCGCCACCCCGGCATCCCACGTCCGCCGCGAGTGCCCGGCGCCCGGCGACAAGATCGTGCTTCTCGGCGGCCGCACCGGTCGCGACGGCATCGGCGGCGCCACCGGCTCCTCCAAGGCCCACAACGTTGACTCCCTCGCCCAGGACGGCGCCGAGGTCCAGAAGGGCAACCCGCCCATCGAGCGCAAGCTCCAGCGCCTCTTCCGCCGCGAGGACGCGTGCCGCCTCATCAAGCGCTGCAACGACTTTGGCGCGGGCGGCGTCTCCGTTGACATCGGCGAGCTGGCCGATGGCCTGGACATCAACCTCGACCTCGTTCCCAAGAAGTACGAGGGCCTCGACGGCACCGAGCTCGCCATCTCCGAGTCCCAGGAGCGCATGGCCGTGGCGCTGGCGCCCGAGGACGTTGACGAGTTCATGCGCTACGCCCACGAGGAGAACCTCGAGGCCACCGTCGTGGCCACCGTCACCGAGGAGCCCCG
>CASFQX010000115.1 GCA_949296375.1 uncultured Olsenella sp. | reverse complement strand
CCCAAGGAGTACGCGCGCCTGGCCAAGGAGCACGCCGGCCAGGCCGAGCTCGTGGCCCGCGCCCGCGAGTACCTGGGCGCGCTCGACGACATCGACGCCGCCAAGGAGATGCTCCACGAGGCGGACGCCGACGAGAAGGCCATGCTCCAGGAGGACATCTCCGCCAACGAGGCAAAGCTCCCGGCCCTCGAGGAGGAGATCAAGTACCTGCTCATCCCGGCCGACCCCAACGACGACAAGGACACGATCGTGGAGATCCGCGCCGGCGTGGGCGGCGACGAGGCTGCCATCTTTGCCGGCGACCTCTACAAGATGTACCAGCGCTTCTGCGAGGGTCGCGGCTGGAAGATCCAGCTCCTCTCGTCCAGCCCGTCCGAGGCCGGCGGCTTCAAGACCATCGAGTTCAAGGTCCTGGGCGAGAAGGTCTACTCCGTGATGAAGTACGAGTCCGGCGTGCACCGCGTGCAGCGCATCCCCAAGACCGAGAGCCAGGGTCGCATCCAGACCTCCACGGCCACGGTGGCGGTGCTGCCCGAGGCGGACGAGATCGACATCCAGATCGACCCCGGCGACCTGCGCATCGACACCTACTGCGCCTCCGGCCCCGGCGGTCAGTGCGTCAACACCACCTACTCGGCGGTGCGCATCACCCACCTGCCCACCAACACCGTGGTGCAGTCCCAGGACCAGCGCTCGCAGATCCAGAACCGCGAGGTCTGCATGCAGATGCTGCGCGCCCGCCTCTACGAGATGGAGCTCGAGAAGCAGCAGGCCGAGCAGGGGGCCGCTCGCCTCTCGCAGATCGGCCACGGCAACCGCTCCGAGAAGATTCGTACCTACAACCAGCCGCAGGACCGCGTGACCGACCACCGCATCGGCTTCAACGGCACCTACAACGGCGTGCTGCTGGGAGACTCGCTCTCCAGCGTGATCGAGGCGCTGGCTGCCGCCGAGCGCGCAGAGAAGCTGGCCCAGGCGGTGTAGCGCGCCGGCCGTCCCCCGGCCCCCTCCGCGCGAAATCTGACTTTTGCACGAGCGCCGCGTCCTTCTCGCCAAGCGAGAAAGGCGCGGCGCTTCGTCTACCTGCACACATGTAGGGTCAAACCAAAATTGGGTCGGGAGCGCTCGTGCAAAAGTCAGACTTTGCGACGAGGTCGTCCGGTGACGCGTCGCCGCGCTATGATGCTGTGACGGATTCGACGGGGAGGTGCGCGTGGCGCAGCAAGAGATCTGGACCATCAAGCGCGTTCTGGACTGGACGTGCGGCTACCTTGAGCGCAAGGGGGACGAGCACCCGCGGCTCTCTGCGGAGTGGTTGCTCGCCAACGTCACGGGGATGTCGCGCGTGGAACTCTACGTGAACTTTGACAAGCCGCTCGAGGAGGGCGAGCTCTCCGCTATGCACGCCGCAATCGAGCGCAGGGCCACGGGCGAGCCGCTCCAGTACGTGACCGGAGAGATGCCGTTCAGGCACATCGTGCTGCGCTGCGAGCGAGGCGTGCTGATTCCCCGGCCGGAGACGGAGATTTTGGTGGACGCCGCGCTCGAGGGCGTGGACGAGGCGCTTGCGCGCGCGTCCGAGAAGGACGCGGATGCCGAGAAGGACGACGAGCTCGCCCCGCCGCTCGCGCGCGTGCTCGAGGTGGGTACCGGCACCGGCTGCATCGCGCTCTCGATAGCCTCCGAGCGCCCGGGAGTGCACGTCACGGCGACCGACCTCTCCCCGCGCGCGATCGAGCTCGCCACGCGCAACCGCGAGGCGCTTGGCCTCGAGGGGGAGGTCGACATCGTGGAGTGCGACCTCGCCTCCGGCGTGGACCCCGAGCTCATGGGCAGCTTTGCCGTTCTCGTATCCAACCCGCCCTACATCCCCACGCGCGTCCTCTCCGAGGAGGTCCCCGCCGAGGTGGCGGACTTCGAGCCCGCGCTCGCGCTCGACGGCGGGGCGGACGGCCTGGACGTCTTTCGCCGTCTGCTCGAGCTCGCGCCCGTCGCGCTCGCCCCGGGCGGCACGCTCGCCGTGGAGCTCTTCGAGGGTTCGCTCGAAGACGCCGCCGCCCTTGTGCGCGAGCAGGGCGGCTGGGCATCGGTCGAGGTGCGCGAGGACCTCACGAACCGTCCACGCGTTCTTGTTGCGAAGAGAGAGGCATGACATGGGCGCCATTCTTGCCACTAGTCAAACAAACCCCAGTTCAGAGACTGTGGAGCGCGCGGCAGAGGTGCTGCGCTCCGGTGGAGTTGCCGTGCTTCCAACAGATTCCGTCTACGGGATCTGCTGCGCCGCCACGCCGGGCAACCCCGCGCACGAGCGCATCTTTGACATCAAGCACCGTGACCGCGCCCAGACGCTTCCATGGTTTGTGGCGGACGCGGCGGATCTCGCGGTCTACGGGCGAAACGTGCCCGAGTGGGCGCTTCGCCTTGCCGAGCGCTACTGGCCGGGGGCCCTCACAATCGTGGTGCGCGCCTCGGACGCCGTGCCACCCGAGTACGCCCAGCCCGGGGAGGGTGGCGCCACGATTGCGCTGCGCGTGCCAGACTCGCCGCTGGATCGTGCCATCGCCCGCGCCGTGGGCTCGCCCCTCGCGCAGACGAGCGCCAACACGCACGGTGCGCCCGCGGCGACCTCTGGTGCCGGGCTCGAGTCGGCCATCGTGGACGCCGTTGACCTCGTGCTCGATGCCGGCGCAGCCCCGGTGGGCGTTGCCTCCACGATCGTCGACGCCACCGGCGTCGAGCCGCGCGTCCTGCGCGCCGGCGCCCTTACCGAGGCCGAGGTCCTTCTCGTGGAGCATATCTAATGATAATCAACCAATAATCGGTATATAATCCTATTATCTGCTGATTATTGGAGGAATTATGACCGAGCTTTCGATGGCGCCAATCTATCCAATCACATCGCTTGCCAAGGATGTAAAGACCGTCAAGGCGGAGGCAGAAAAGGGTCCCGTTCGCATCACGGAGAACGGGCGCGGGGCTTTCGTTTTTATGAGTGAGGAGGTGCTGAGCATGATCGTGGACCGCGAGCGACAGGACGCTGCGTACGAGGCGTATCTTGCCGAGTCAATCGCTCGGGGCGTGGCGGATGTGGAGGCTGGACGCGTCCTGACTTCGCGCGAGGCAATGTTTGCTGAGGCTGAGCGACTGCGGAGAGGCGAGGAGGGGCTGCGTGCGTGAGGTGGTTTATACGCAGTCGTTTGCGGCGGATCTTGCCCAAGTCTGGTCTGGCCGCGTTCTTGATGAGTTGGACCGGCGCCTCGCTAGCATCGAGTCCTTTCCGCTCATGGGATCTTCGGACGTGAGGCCGACGCTTGTCGAGCGCTTTGGCAGCGGACTGAGAAAGCTTCCCATAGCGGGTTATGTTATCGTCTATCGCTATTCCGAACGGGAGGATCGCCTGGAGTTTCTGGCTCTTCCGCACTCTAGGGCGATTGACTAGCTACCTCGTCACGCGCGCGTCGCGGGGCATGACGCCGTCTGCGCCCGTGGCAACGAGCACGTTGTTGCCGGGCTTCTCGGGCTCGTCGGGCCACTCGGGCACGTAGCCCACGTGTGCGAACTCCGCGCCAAAGGCCCCCTCCACCTCGCGGAGTGTCTTCGCGCGCCGGCCCTCGCAGGCGCAGCGGACGTTGGCGAGGTAGACGCCGTTCTCGGCCAGGTGCTCGCGAACCGTGCGCGCGCCCTCGGCGCTCGTGAGCGGCCCGAGCGGTCGGTTGCCGGAGAAGGCGTCGTTCACGATCACGTCGTAGGGCTCGCCAGCGGCGCGCATGAAGCCCCAGGCGTCGTCGTTGACCAGGCGAATCCGCCCGTCCTTCTCGGCGCCCGTCTTCTCCAGACATTCGTCGAGGAAGAAGAACTCGCGCGCGATCTTCGTGATGGCCGGGTCTATCTCCACAACGTCCACGCGGGCCTCCGGAACGTACGTCGCCAGGTACTTGGGGAGCGAGTAGCCCCCGCCGCCCATCACCATCACGCGCAGCGGTCGCTCGCGCGTGCATCCACGGCTCTCGACTAGCTTCTCGATCACGCGCGCCATCTCGCGGTGGTACTCGCAGGCCAGCTCAAAGCGCAGGTCCTCGGGCACGTAACAGCCGCTCTGGAAGGTGCCGTTGACGTTGAGCAGGCGCACCGGAGTACCGTCGAGGTTGTCTGCCTCAAAGATGAGCGTGAGGCCAAACTTGGTGCGGCGCATCTCCACGCCCCGCTTGCGCAGCAGCCAGGGCAGCGCAGCGAGGACGGCCGTGCATACGACGGTCAGCACGGCAAGGCCGATCAAGAGCTCTCTCAAGAAACCTCCCAGGGTCATGGGCGGGGCTGGGGAAACCGGGCGAGAAGCGCATTTCTCGCGGTTGTAGATTGTGAGTAGCACGCAACCTCGGTTATACTAGCTGATGCTGTATTGGGCCTATGGCCCACTCACACGTCTACACACTGGAAGGACATCATATGTTTCTTGGCATGGGCCCCCTTGAGCTCGTTCTCATCGTCGTCGTGGTTCTCGTTATCTTTGGGCCCAAGAACCTCCCCAAGATCGGCTCCGCTCTCGGCAAGACCGTGAAGAACGTCCGCAAGGGCATGGAAGAGGGCAAGGAAGAGCTGGAGGAGAAGGCCAGCGATGACTCCCCCGTCCACGCTCACGACGAGGAGGACGTTGAGGTCGTCGAGGACGAGGATGACGCCGACGCCCCCGAGGACGCCGACGAGCCCGTGTTCTGCTCCAAGTGCGGCACCAAGAACGCCGCCGACGCCGATTTCTGCTCGAAGTGCGGCGCCAAGCTCCCGAGCAGCAAGTAGCCGGAGAGCCGCACCCACCCGCACCGCAGACATCTAGCTAGGAGACATAAGCATGGACAACGCCAAGAAGATCGAGCTCACCGCCGAGGGTCGCCAGAAGCTCGTTGAGGAGCTCGCCTATCGCGAGGGCGAGAAGCACGACGAGATCGTCGAGCGCATCAAGGAGGCCCGCGGCTTCGGCGACCTCTCGGAGAACTCCGAGTACGATGCCGCCAAGGAGGAGCAGTCCAAGAACGAGTCCCGCATCAACGAGATTCGTCAGATCCTCTCCGTGGCCACGGTCGTGGAGGGCAGCGGCCACACGCTGACCGTCTCCATCGGCACCACCGTCGAGCTGGAGGACGAGAAGGGTAAGAAGTCCACGTTCAGCATCGTGGGCACCACCGAGACCAACTCCCTCGAGCACCGCATCTCCGTTGAGTCCCCCGTGGGCGCCGCCCTCGTGGGTCACGAGAAGGGCGACAAGATCGAGGTCGTCGCGCCTTCCGGCAAGACGAGGAAGTACACCATCACGGGGATTTCCCGCTAGGCTACTTCCACCAAGGCAAGCGAGGCGCCCCGTGTCTGCAGACGCAGGTACGGGGCGCATCTGTGAAATGACAGGAGAGAACATGTCCCAGGAGACCACCGCAAGCGCCGCCACCGACGAGCGGAGCATGCGCCGCGCGCGCCGCCAGGCCCTCATCGACGCGGGCGTGAACCCGTATCCCATCGCCTCCGAGGTCACGGCACACGCCGGCGAGCTGGAGACCAAGTACGCCGAGCTCGCAGACGGCGAGGACACCGAGGACGTGGTGAGCGTCGCCGGTCGTATCCGGGCGCTGCGCAAGCAGGGCAAGGCCGCCTTCATCGTGCTCGAGGACGTGAGCGGCTCCATCCAGCTCTTCTGCCGCCATGACGTGCTGGGTGAAGAGGGCTGGGCGCTTCTCTCCAACCTCGACCTCGGTGACATCCTGGGCGCCACGGGCACGGTGCTTCGCACGCGTCGCGGCCAGCTCTCCGTCTCGCCCACGCAGCTCACGGTGCTCTCCAAGTCCCTGCGGCCCCTCCCCGAGAAGTTTCACGGCCTCACCGACCGCGAGGTCCGCTACCGTCAGCGCTACGTGGACCTCATCATGAACCCCGAGGT
>CASFQX010000114.1 GCA_949296375.1 uncultured Olsenella sp. | reverse complement strand
TCGCCTCGAGGTCGTGGAGCACGTCCGCCAGCTCTACGGCCCCGAGCGCGTCTGCCACGTCATCACCTACTCCAC
Source organism: uncultured Olsenella sp. (assembly GCA_949296375.1). Classification (GTDB taxonomy): domain Bacteria; phylum Actinomycetota; class Coriobacteriia; order Coriobacteriales; family Atopobiaceae; genus Thermophilibacter. Next base: position 34,656 of record CASFQX010000114.1, on the reverse strand, counting down.
GATCAAGGCCAAGCAGGCCATCAACGACGCCGCGCGCGTGCTGGACTTCCCGGTCTGGCAGGGCCAGAAGCTCTCCAAGATGCTCAACAACGACCCCAAGCTCACGCTGGGTGCCGCCCTGCACAAGAGCGAGAAGCACCCCGACCAGTACTCGCCGGACTTCGAGGCCGCCTACAACGACGACGCCGACATGCGCCGCATCATCGATGCCGCGCTCTCGATCGAGGGCCTGCACCGCGGCGAGGGCGTCCACGCCTGCGCCGTCCTGATCACCCCCACGCCGGTGAACGACCACGTGCCCACCAAGGTGGACACCAAGGGCGGCGTGGAGATCACCCAGTACGAGGGTCACTCGGTTGCGGACATGGGCCTGCTCAAGATGGACTTCCTGGGCCTGCGCACCCTCACGGTCATCTCCAAGGCGCTCGCCAACATCAAGGCCAACTACGGCATAGACATCAACGTCGACGAGATCCCCTTCGACGACCCGGAGATCTTCAAGCTCATGCGCGAGGGTCGCACCGCCGGCGTCTTCCAGATCGAGTCCGCGGGCATGACGTCCACGATCAAGAACATGCGCCCCACCGAGTACAAGCAGGTGGTCGCTCTTATCGCCCTCTACCGCCCCGGCCCTCTGGGCGCCGGCATGGTCACGAGCTACATCAACCGCATGAACGGGCGCGAGGAGGCCGTCTCCTACGATCCGCGCCTCGACGACATCCTGGGCGAGACCTACGGCACGATGGTCTACCAGGAGCAGGTCATGAAGATCTCGATGAAGATGTCGGGCTTCTCGGCCGGCGAGTCCGACTCCCGCATCAGAAAGCCCGTGGCCAAGAAGAAGATCAAGCTCCTCACGGACACGGTCTTCCACTGGGACGATGGCAAGGACGAGACCACCTACGACCACTGGATGAACGGCGCCGTCCAGAACGACTACAAGAGGGAGACGGCCCAGAAGATCTGGGACGACGTCCTGGAGTTCGCGTCCTACGCGTTCAACAAGAGCCACTCCGCGGGCTACGCCATCCTCGTCATGCAGACGGCCTGGCTCAAGGCCCACTACCCCAAGGAGTACATGGCCTCGGTCCTCACGTCCTACATGGGCAAGACCGACAAGATCGTCCACTACGTCACTGCCTACCGCCACGAGGGCGTGGCCATCCTGCCGCCGGACATCAACGAGTCCGGCCGCGACTTCACGGCCGTTCCCGAGGGCGTGCGCTTTGGCTTTGCCGGTATCCGCGGCGTGGGCGAGGGCGTGGGCGAGGCGATCATGGAGGAGCGCGAGAAGAACGGACCTTTCGCCAACCTCCACGACTTCGTTGACCGCATGGACTCCGGCCAGGCGAACCGCCGCGTGGTGGAGGCCCTCATCTGCGCAGGTGCCTTCGACTCCACCGGCTACACCCGCATGCAGCTGATGCGCTTCGTGGACAAGAACAACCCCGAGAACATCATCGACGCCGCCACCCGCCGCCAGAAGGAGCGCGCCACGGGTCAGGTCTCGATGTTCGACCTCTTTGGTGACGTGGCGGGCTCGGGCTTTGAGAACAGCGTCCCCGAGCCGGATGGCGTGGAGTGGGACCGCTCGATCAAGCTCGCCCGCGAGCACGAGGTCCTGGGCCTCTACGTCTCCGACCACCCGCTGCGCCCCTACGAGTACGCGCTCGCCAAGAACCGCGACTACACCGTCTCGGACATCGAGGTCGCGGAGGAGTACGTGGATCCCACGGGCGCCGTGCACGAGCGCTACAAGGTCCCCGAGGGCAAGGTCATCCGCCTCGCCGGCATGGTCTCCTCCGTTCAGAAGCGCACGACCAAGAACGGCGACTCCATGGCCATCGTCACGCTCGAGGACATGGAGGGCGAGGTCACACTCGTCGTCTTCCCCAAGCTCTACAAGAAGTGCGCGGGTACGCTCGCGGGTGAGGTGGACATGGAGACCGGCGAGAGCACGGGCGACGTCTTTGTGAAGGTGGAGGGCAAGCTCGAGCGTTCCGACCGCGGCAACCAGGTCATCTGCATGTCCGTGGAGCCGCTCGTGCTAGACGAGAAGAGCAACCGCCCCAAGGTCCTCGAGCTGAACATCCCGGTCTCGCTGCTCACGGGCCCCTACATGGAGAGCCTGAGCGACGTGCTCGGCCGCTATCCCGGCCTCGACCACGTTGAGCTGCGCGTGGAGTCTGCCTCCGGAGACATCATGCGCATGGAGCTGCCCTGTCGGATTGATGCGCGCAACATGGTCCTTCTCGCCGAGATGACCGACCTCGTTGGTCGTCAGGGCAAGGTGCTCGTGGCGAAGGCTGCCGCGACGTTGCTGTAGGACGTTGTTGCCACAAATCCCGCCGAGTGCGCGCCCGCCAGCGTACACTCGGCGGGAATTATGTCCGTCTGGACGAGAAACGCGTCGAATGCGCGGTCAAACCTCCATCCCAGCGCGCACTCGGCGGGATTTTTGGCGGACGCGTCCTTCTCGGCATAGATTCCTGAATAAACGGGCACAAGGAGAGAAGCGGGCGCAACGGGCGCTCGCGCCCCTCAAGAGAGAGGAACTCCCATGGCCGAGGTCAAGTTCTACCGCTGCAACCACTGCGGCAACATCGTGGCCGTCGTGAAGGACGGGGGCGTGACGCCGAGCTGCTGCGGCGAGCCCATGGAGCTGCTCGTTGCCGGCTCCACCGACGCCGCCACCGAGAAGCACGTGCCCGTCGTCACGCGTGACGGCAACCACATCGTGGTCTCCGTGGGCGAGGTGGCCCATCCCATGATTCCGGAGCACTACATCGAGTGGGTTGCGCTGGTGACGGACGGCAAGCTCTGTCTCAAGCACCTGGCGCCCGGTGATGAGCCCAAGACCAAGTTTGGCGCCTGCTGCTCCGAGGGCGGCACGGTCTACGCCTACTGCAACCTTCACGGCCTCTGGAAGGCAGACGTCTAGCGGCACAGAGCACGGCTCATATCTTTCAGCGACTCGGGCCCCGGTCAAGCCGGGGCCTTTTCTTTGGCGCGCGGCCCGCTCTCGGGGCCTTGTTTCAGCCGACGAGAAGGGACGTGTCAACTTGGCGAGGGTTTCTCGGCACCTCGTGCGCGGCGGGGGAGGGCCCCGGAGACGGGGTACGTACGGGGCAACGCGTCGGCGCAGAGGGCGCCCCGCCCAGAAGAGAGGACAATCATGGCCGAGACCAAGTTCTACCACTGTGGCCACTGCGGCAACGTCGTTGCCGTTGTGAGCGACGGCGAGAATCCGCCGAGCTGCTGCGGGGAGCCCATGGGGCTGCTTCTCCCGATGACGGAGGGCGTTGGCGAGGAGACACACGTTCCCGTCTGCGAACGCGAGGGGGATCACCTTGTGGTGCGCGTGGGGGAGGTTCGCCACGACATGGTGGCGGAGCACCTTATCGAGTGGATCGCCCTGGAGTGCGACGGGCGCCTCTGCTTCAAGTTCCTCAGGTGGGAGGAGGAGCCGCGGGCGGTCTTTGGCGTTACCCACACGTACGGCTGCACGGTCTACGCCTACTGCAACCTGCATGGCCTCTGGAAGCGCGACCTTCTCTAGGCACGATGCCAACAGCACCAGCTCTGAGCGGGGCCCCGGCAACGGGGCCCTTCTCGTGTTGGGGGCATGTTGGGCGAGAGGGATGGGGGTCGTCTGCCGTGTGGCACAATTGAGTTGCGACAAGAACGAGGGGAGAGCGAATGAGAATCGGCATCGCACAGATCGAGACGCAGGCGGGAGACCTCGAGAGGAACGTGGAGCGTCTGGGGGAGTGTGCGCGCCGTGCTGCCGAGAAGGGCGTGGAGCTGCTCATCTTTCCGATGGCTGCGCTCGTGGGAGTGACGCCGGTCCAAAGCGCGGACCGCGAGGGCTTTCTTCTCGACCTGATGGAGACCCTCGCGCCGGAGCTCGAGGACCTGGCATGTCCGTGTCTGATCCCGATGGTCCTGAGCGCGGACGGCTCGCCGCTGCCGGAGGCCCTTCTCGTTGAGGGTAGGGAGATCAAGCCCGTTCGCCTCTCGGCGCGGCTCGCCTCGGCGGGTGGTCGCGAGGGGGGAGACCCGAGCGTGGACGCCCTGCCCGAGCTCTCGTTCCATGGCGCGCGTCTCGGAGTCGCCTTTACCTACGAGGACCTCGATGCCTATGACGACTACGAGTACAACGTGGACGTCATCGTCTTTCTGTCGGGGTACGGCTTTGCCGCAGACGATCCCTCGAGCGCCCTCGGCGCCGCGCTCCAGGAGGGGCGTTTCATGGCAGACGCCGAGGCCACGGGTGCCTGGATCGTGGGGGTGGGGTCGCTCGGCTGCTACGACGCGCAGGTCTTCTGCGGCTCGAGCTTTGTTCTCGCCCCGTGGGGGGAGCTTGCTGCTCAGGCGCCCTCGTTCGAGGAGGATCTGCTCGTCTACGATGTGGACCCCTCGGCGGAGGGCCCGCTTTCCGAGCCGCTCGCGCCGGAGGTGTACGACGCACCGCTTATGACCTGGGGCGCATTGACTGCGGGACTTAGCGACCTCGTGCACGGGGCGGGCGCTGCTGCTGTGTGCGCCGCTGTGGGCGGGTCCCTTTCCGACGCGCTTCTCGCGGTGCTCGCGGTCGACGCCCTCGGTCCCATGAACGTGCGCGTGGTCGTGCCCGAGACGGGCGAGCGCGAGGCGGATGAGGCCTGCTGTGCGCTCGCGAGGGCGCTGCGCCTTCCCGAGGAGAACGTCGAGCGGGTGGACGCGCGCGGTGCCCAGGACGCCATGGCGGCGCGCGACCTCGTCGAGCTCGCGCTCGCGGCGCTCGCTCGACGGAAGGGGGGCCTTGTTCTCGGCTCTCGCGACAAGACCGGCCGGGCGCTCGATGCGTGTTCCGCAGGGCTCTCCGCAGCGGCCCTCGAGCCCTTTGCCGACCTCTATCGCTCGGATCTTCTCGAGCTGGCCCGTATGAGGGCGATGATCTCACCCGTCATCCCCGCATGCCTGCTCGACGCCTACTGTGTTCCCGAGGTTCCCGGCGTCCGTGACGCCTTCGACTCCAACGAGGCGGCCCTCGAGTTCATTGACCTCGCCCTTGCCAGCTACGTTGAGTGGGAGCGCCCGGTCTCCGACATCGTTGCCGAGCGTGGGCATGCCGAGGCGGTGCTCTCCGTCATCGGACGAATGAGCGAACTCGAGATGACACGCCCCTCTCGCCCGCTTGCCCTGACGCTCTCCTCGCGTACCCTCGATGAGGCTCGCTCTCCGCTCGGATTTGTCTGGCGTGACCGCGTGCGCGAGCAGTCGGAGCGGATGGGGGCCTTCCTTGGCAGCGTCCTCTCCGAGAGCGACGCCCCTGACGAGGGGCACCCCAGCACCGAGTCTCCTGTCTCCGCCCCCACGAGCGGAGAGATCAGAGACATCATGGGCCACCTGCGAGACTTTTCGGTCGGTGGGGCGTTCTCGGCCTTTGGGCTTGGTCACGAGAGGGAACGCGGTTCCGAGGACGGGCGGGCGGACGGCCCTGGCCACCATCGCGGGCCGTGGGAGGGCCCCTTCTCGGAGAACTGACGCTCGCCGATTGCCGCGTCCCACACATGTGATAGGATAGAACGGACGTTCGCAAGAGGGAGGGACATGATCATCCTCGGCATCGATCCGGGACTGGCCCACACGGGGTGGGGCGTGGTGGAGACGCGGGGCACCGTGTGCCGCGCCCGCGCCTACGGCTGCATCGCCACCAAGGCGGAAGAGCCCATCGACGTGCGCCTGGGAAGGATCTGCCGCACCCTCGGCGAGGTCATCGAGAAGTACGGGCCCACCGAACTCGCCATAGAGAGCATCTACTTTGGCGAGAACACCAAGTCCGCCATCGCCACGGCGCAGGCTCGTGGCGCGGCCATCGTGGCGTGCTCGTCCGCCGGCCTCAAGGTGGGGGAGTACACGCCCATGCAGATCAAGCAGGCCGTCGTGGGCACCGGTGCCGCCGACAAGCATCAGGTGGCCTACATGGTGAGGAGCATCCTCGCGCTTGACCACGAGCCCCGGCCGGACCACGCGGCGGACGCGCTGGCAGCGGCGGTGTGTCATGCGAACGTGGCCAGAACGACGAGTCTTGGAAAGGCAAGGAGGATTCCCGCGTGATTGTCCAGCTGACAGGAACGCTTCTTGAGGTCACGCCCTCGCGCGTGGTGATAGACGTGAGCGGCGTTGGCTTTGAGCTCGGCGTCTCCTCCACGACTGCCGCCGCGCTGCCCCATGCGGGCGAGGCGGGCGTGAGCGTGCTCGTGCGCATGATCGTGCGCGAGGACGCGATGGAGCTCTACGGGTTTGCCACGCGCGAGGAGCGCGCCCTCTTCGATCAGCTGCGCGCCATCTCCGGTGTGGGTCCCAAGCTCGCTCTCTCCGTGTTGTCCACGTTCTCCCCGGCCGCGCTCGCACAGGTGGTGCTGGCGCAGGACGCCGGGCGCATGGCGCAGGTTCCGGGCGTGGGTCGCAAGAAGGCGAGCCGTCTGCTCGTGGAGCTCTCTGACGTCTTCTCCAAGAACGCCGAGCTTCGCGGTCTTGTTGGCCTCACGGAGCCCGATGCCGCGCTGCCGCTTGCAGCCGCCCCCTCCGCCGGTGCCGAGGCAGAGGCCACCGAGGCGCTGCTCTCGATGGGCTTCACCTCACAGGAGGCGGAGCTCGCGCTGGACGGTCACGCCGAGGCGGGCGCCGTCACAGTGGAGCAGGTGCTCGCCTACGCGCTGCGCCGCCTGGGGAGTGGTAGATGATGTGGGAGGCGAGCGAGAAGGACCTCTTCGCCGGGGCCGCGCCCAAGCGGCCTGCCGGACGTGACGTCACCGGCGAGCTTACGGTGGACGACCTCGACCAGGACCGAACGCTGCGCCCGCGCACCCTCGACGAGTACATCGGCCAGGAGCGCGTCCGCGAGAACCTGCGCGTGCTCATCCAGGCCGCGCGCGACCGCGGCGAGACCCTCGACCACGTGATCTTCTCGGGTCCTCCGGGTCTGGGCAAGACCACGCTCGCGGGCATCGTCGCCAACGAGATGGGTGCGAAGATGCACACCACCTCCGGCCCCGCCATCGAGCGCGCCGGAGACCTCGCGGCAATCCTCACCAACCTCGAGGAGGGCGACGTCCTCTTCGTGGACGAGATCCACCGCTTGAACCACCAGATCGAGGAGATTCTCTATCCCGCGATGGAGGACTTCTTCCTGGACATCGTCATCGGCAAGGGCCCGGCGGCGCGCTCCATCCGCATCGACGTGCCGCATTTCACCCTGGTGGGCGCCACCACGCGCACCGGTCTTCTCACCGGACCGCTGCGCGACCGCTTTGGCATCTCGTATCGCCTGGACTACTACGCGCCTGCCGAGCTCTCCGTCATCGTGAGCCGCTCGGCGAACATCCTCGGCGTGGGCATAGACTCCCAGGGAGCCGCGGAGATCGCCTCGCGCTCTCGTGGAACGCCGCGTCTGGCCAACCGCCTGCTCAAGCGAGTGCGCGACTACGCGCAGGTCAAGCGCGAGGGCACCATCACCGGTGAGGTGGCGGCCGAGGCGCTCGAGTTCTTCGAGATCGACTCTCTGGGGCTGGACACGATGGACGTGCGCATCCTCACGGCGCTCTGCTCGACGTTCCGCGGCCGCCCGGTGGGGCTCACAACCGTGGCGAGCGCCGTCTCCGAGGACCCCGCCACGCTCGAGGACGTCTACGAGCCGTATCTCCTGCAGTGCGGCCTTATCGTGCGCACACCGCAGGGCCGCCAGGCGACGCCCGCCGCCTTCGACCATCTGGGAATCGAGCCGCCCGCTCATTAGGCCGATATGCCGGCTGCCCGTTGTCCTTCTCGGCCTCTCTTCTCGCCGCACCGTTGACTGGCGTGGGCTAAGATAGGGCTGTATCCGCCGTTGGGCGCACTTGTCTGAGAGGGAGATTCATGAGCCAGTTTGTCACCGAGGCTAACGTCTTTGTAGGCCAGAGCATCGCGTCTCGAGAGGAGATGATCCGCTTTGTCTGCGACAAGGCACTTGAGCTCGGGTGCGTATCCGACGCAGACGCTGCCTACGATGCCTTCATGGCGCGTGAGGCTATGGGCGAGACGGGCATGACCGACGGCTTTGCGGTTCCTCACGCCAAGTCTGCCGCCATCACCGCGCCCACGGTTCTCGTGGTGAAGAACGACCACCCGGTCGAGTGGCCGAGCTTTGACGGCAAGCCCGTTGACATCGTCATCGCGCTGCTCGTGCCGGATGACGAGGCGGGCAACACGCACATCCGCCTGCTCTCCAAGACCGCCGTGCTCCTCATGAGGGACGAGTTCAAGAATCTCGTTCGCGGCTCCGAGGATGCCAAGGAGATCGCGGCTGCCGTCGAGGCGGGCATCTCCGAGGAGTAGCTGCCATATCCGCTGTCCGGCCTCGGGGGGGCCGCCGCGAAGGGGGAGTGTCTCATGTTCAAGCAGGCAAGCGACGCGCACGTTGCCGTCTTCTTTGCTCCGGGCCTCGAGGAGATTGAGGGTCTCACGGTGGTGGACCTGCTCTTTCGCGCCGGCGTGCCGTGCGATACCGTAGCCGTCACGCCCGAGCGGCAGGTGACGTCCTCGCACGAGGTAACCATCGTGTGCGACCTCTCCATCGAGGACGTGGGCTTCTCGTTTGACGAGTATGACATGCTCGTTCTGCCGGGCGGCATTCCCGGCACCCCCAACCTGCGCGCCTGCGAGCCGCTGTGCGCCGCCCTGCGTGAGTTTGCCGCGGCGGGCCGTCCCCTTGCCGCGATCTGCGCGGCGCCGTCGATCCTAGCCGAGCTCGGCCTGCTCGAGGGCAGACGCGCCACGTCCAACCCCGGCTTCCAGCACGTCCTTGCCGACCACGGCGCCGAGCTTCTCGCCTACGAGCCCGTCGTGGTTGACGGCAACCTCATCACGAGCCAGGGCGCGGGCACTGCCATGCTCTTTGGCCTGGAGATCGTGCGTCACTTCCTGGGCGACGAGGCCGTGGAGCGCGTGCGCGAGGGCGTGGTCCTGCGATAGGGCAGCAGGGAAGGCTGCGAGCGTGCGTTCTTCTCGGTACGTCCCGTCTGCGGCGCACGTTTTCTGACGCCCCACAAAAGTCACCCGAGGTTTTGTGCCAACTGGGAAAACCCAGAAGCTCGCCCAAGATTTGCGGCAGCAAAGATGGCGCGGGCGAGAAGAGCGAGAAGGACCTCGGTTTGCGCCCCTATGTTGCGCCCCCATGTGACAAGCAGGTGACGGCTCCTTGACGGGTGCGCCGGCACGCGCCATTGTCTGTGTGACACAGACGTCAGGGAGGTTTTCATGGAGCGCGTGCGGGCATGCGTGGTTGGTGCGACGGGTTATGCGGGGATCGAGGTGTGCCGCCTCGTTCTCGGGCATCCGGCGCTCGAGCTTGCCATGGCGACCGACCGCAAGCAGGTCGGGACGCGCCTGGACGCCGTGTACCCGTCGTTTGCCGGATGCTGCGACGTGGTGCTCTCGCTGCCCGAGCCGGACGCCATCGCCGCTGCTGCCGACGTGGCGTTTCTCGCCGTCCCGCACACCGCGAGCCTGGCGCTCACTCCGGAGCTTCTCTCGCGCGGAGTTACGGTGATCGACCTCTCCGCAGACTACCGCCTGCACGATCCGGCCGTCTACGAGGCATGGTACGCCACTCCGCACACCTCGCCCGAGCTCCTGGGCAAGACGGTCTACGGCCTGCCGGAGCTCTTCCGCGCCGGCGTGTCGGCGCTCGCCGAGCGTCGCGCCGCTGGCGAGGCCGTGCTCGTGGCAGTGCCGGGCTGCTATCCCACTGCAACGGCGCTCGCCGCCGCCCCGGCACTGGCCTCTGGCATCGCGACGGGTGACCTGGTCATCGCCGATGCCATCTCAGGCGTCTCCGGCGCAGGTCGCGGCTGCAACGAGCGCACGCACTTCTGCCACGCCAACGAGTCCGTCGAGGCATATGGGGTGGCAAAGCACCGTCACACCCCGGAGATTGAGCAGACGCTTACCGAGGTGGCGGGTCGCGAGATGTCCGTGGTCTTCACGCCGCATCTGGCGCCTCTCACGCGCGGGCTGCTCTCCACGGTCTACCTCGAGGCGGCTCCCGGTGTTAGCGCCGAGGACGTGCAAGTTGCCTACGAGCGCGCCTATGCGAACGAGCCGCTGGTCACGATGCTGCCTGCGGGAAAGATGCCCGCGACGGCCTCTGTAGCCGCCACCGCGCGCGCCCAGGTGGGTGTGGCGCTCGACGACCGACGACGACGCACGATCATCGCGTCCTGCGCGATCGACAACCTCGGGAAGGGCGCGGCCGCCCAGGCCGTCCAGTGCGCCAACATCGTGCTGGAGCTTCCCGAGACCACGGGGCTTCTCGCCCCGGCGCCGCTCATCTAGCGCCCGGAAACTGTGCTCCCGGGCCTCCAAGGGAGAAGAACCCATGACTGATTTTTCACCGCTCGCGGTTCCCGTGGCGCCCGACACGCCCGAGGCCTGCGGCTTTGCCCCCTGCGAGGGTGGCATCTGCGCGGCCGTCGGTGTGCGCGCCGCTGGGGTCTCCGCCGGGTTCCGCAAGAACCCCGAACGTCTCGACCTTGCGCTCGTTGCTGCTGACGAGCCCTGCGTCGCGGCGGCAACGTTCACGACCAACCGCTTCTGCGCGGCACCCGTTACGGTGAGTCGCGCCCATGTGGCAGACGGCTGCGTCCGCGCCGTGGTGCTCAACTCCGGTAACGCCAACGCTGCCACTGGCGAGCCGGGCCTGGCCTGCGCCGAGCGCGCCTGCGAGCGCGTGGCCGTCGAGCTGGGCTGCTCTGCGGAGGACGTGCTCGTGTGCTCGACGGGCGTGATCGGCGTGCCGCTGCCCTGGGAGCCCTACGAGACCGGCGTGCCGGCCGCCGTCGCCGCGCTCGCGCCGAGCGCCGCGGCCGCTCACGACGCCGCCTGTGCCGTCATGACCACGGACACCCGGCCCAAGGAGGTCGCGCTTGCGGGCGAGGTCCCGCAGGTCGCCGGCGGCTCCGTGACCGTCCACGTGGGCGGCTTCGTCAAGGGCTCGGGCATGATCCAGCCCAACATGGCCACGATGCTCGCGGTGCTCGCCACCGACGCCCCGCTCACGGCCGAGGCGGCCCAGGCGGCCCTCACCGCCGCCGTGGGCCAGAGCTTCAACAAGGTGACCGTGGACTCGGACACCTCGACCAACGACACCTGCATCCTGCTCGCCACCGGCGCGGCCGGGGGCGAGAAGATCGACCTCGCGCACCCCGCGTACCCGGTCGTGGCGGCAGCGGTGCGTGCCGCGTGCGTGGAGCTCGCGCGCAAGATCGCCGCAGACGGTGAGGGCGCGACCAAGCTCGTCACCGTGACCGTCACGGGCGCCGCGAGCGAGGCGGACGCCGACGCCGTTGCCCGCGCGATCGCCAACTCGCCGCTCGTGAAGACCGCGATCTTTGGCCACGACGCCAACTGGGGCCGCGTGGCGGCCGCCGCCGGCAAGTGCGGCGTGCCCTTCGACCAGACCCGCGTGGACATCGACTTCCTCGGCGTGCCGGTGTGCCGCGCGGGCCTCACCGTCCCCATGGACGAGGAGGACATGCTGCGCCGCTTTGAGGCGCCCGAGATCCCCATCACCGTAAACCTGGGCATGGGGGAGGCGTCCACCCGCGTCTGGACCTGCGACCTCACCCACGACTACGTCACCATCAACGGCGACTACCGCACTTAACCTGCCAAAGGGGACAGGTACACAATCGCAGGTCAAACCTGCCAAAAGTGCCTGCCCACTTATTATTGACAGGTTTGACCTGCGGATCTGTACCTGTCCCCTTTTGACAGGTCTATCTAAGGAGCAGATATGAAGCAGCGTGACAAGCAGCAGCGTGACGCCGCGGCATCGAAGGTCGACGTCCTGAACGAGGCCCTGCCGTGGATTCACCGCATGACCGGCAAGACCTTCGTCATCAAGTACGGCGGCTCGGCCATGGAGAACCCCGAGCTCTGCCGCCAGGTGGTGGCGGACATCGAGATGCTCAAGCTGCTGGGCATTCGCATCGTGCTCGTTCACGGCGGCGGCAAGGCCATCAGTGCGCACGTCAAGGCGCTCGACCTGCCCGTGCAGTTCAAGGGCGGCCTGCGCGTGACCGATGACGCCACGATGGAGGCAGTGCGCGAGGTGCTCGTGGGCAAGGTCAACCAGGACCTCGTCTGGGCGCTCAACGAGTACGGGCACAACGCCGTGGGCATCTCCGGCGCCGACGGCAAGACCCTCAAGGCCGAGCAGATCGACCCCGAGCTCGGCCGTGTGGGCCGCATCCGCGAGGTTGATCCGAGCCTCATCGAGACCATCCTTGAGGACGGCTACATCCCCGTGGTCGCCACGGTGGGCTGCGCGCCGGACGGCTTTTTCAACATCAACGCGGACGTGGCCGCCGGCAAGATCGCCGAGGCCATGGGCGCCGACAAGCTCATCTACCTCACGGACGTGGACGGCCTCTACGGAGACGTCAACGACGAGAATTCCCTCATCCAGACCCTCACCCGCTCGGAGACCCACATGCTGCTCGAGTCCGGCGAGCTGGACGGCGGCATGCTGCCCAAGATCCGCTCGATCGCGGAGGCCCTAGACGGGGGCGTCTCCGAGGTGGTCATCCTCAACGGAACCTTCCCGCATTCGCTGCTTCTGGAGATCTTCACCGACGCAGGCTGCGGTACCATGTTCACCAGAGACTAGCCGCGCATCCCCGCGTGGCTCGCCCAGGCGAAGGGAGAGACACCCATGTCCGAAGACGAGAAGAACGACCAGCTCATCGCCGTCAATGCCGAGGAGAAGCGCCTCGACGACACCTTTGTGATGCACACCTACGGACGCCTGCCCATCGAGTTTGTGAGCGGGCATGGCGCCACGCTCGTCGATGCCTCTGGTCGCGAGTACATCGACCTTCTCGGTGGCATCGGCTGCTCAAGCCTTGGCCACGCGCACCCTGCAGTAGTCGAGGCCCTGCGCGAGCAGGCCGGCAAGATCTGGCAGACGGGCAACTACTTCTATGCCGAGAACCGCGGCGAGCTCGCCTCGATGCTCTCGGCTCTGCTCTCCACCACGACCGACGAGGGCGGTCACGAGATGGGCTCCACTGGCACGCGCTGGAAGACCTTCTTTGCCAACTCCGGTGCCGAGGCCAACGAGGGCGCCATCAAGCTGGCGCGCCGATGGGGCGAGATAAACCTCGATGGTGCCAGCACGATCGTGACCGCGCACAAGAGCTTCCACGGTCGCACGCTGGCAACGCTCGCCGCCACCGGCCAGGACAAGTTCCACAAGAGCTTCCGCCCGCTGCCCGAGGGCTTTGTCTCAGTGCCGCTGAACGACATCTACACCCTGCGCGAGCGCGTGGAGCGCGGCGGCATCTGCGCCATCATGCTCGAGTGCGTCCAGGGCGAGGGCGGCGTCTGGAACGCCAACTACGACTACCTGCGTGACGTGCGCGAGCTCTGCACCGAGAAGGGCCTCCTGCTGATCATCGACGAGGTCCAGACGGGCTTCTACCGCTGCGGCTCGCCGTTCTGCTTCCAGCGCTCCGGCATCGAGCCGGACGTGGTGGCCATGGCCAAGGGCATCGCCGACGGCTTCCCCATGGGCGCCGTCGCCGCTCGCGCCGAGGTGGCCGACCTGCTGCAGCCCGGAGACCACGGCTCCACCTTCGGCGGCAACCCGCTCGCCTGCGCAGTGGGCCTGGCCTGTGTGAACGCACTTGAGGAGGGCGAGACGGGTGAGTACGTGCTCTCCGTCGGGCGCCACCTGCGTCACCGTCTCACGGCAATGCCGCACGTGAGCGAGGTCCGCGGCCACGGCCTCATGCGCGGCGCCCAGCTCGACGTGCCCATCGCCACGCAGGTCGTGGAGGAGGGCCTCGCCGAGGGTCTGGTCATGAACCACGTCGGAGACTCCATCCTGCGCTTCCTTCCGCCGCTCGCGATTACGGTCGAGGAGGTCGACGAGGCCTGTGACCGCCTCGAGGCCCTCATCAACCGCCTGGCGTAGCCTGATTTCCTGGCATAATGCGACCGAGCGTCCGGGGTCCCCCCGGACGCTCGGTCATTTTGTGTCCCGATTTCCCCGATTGCTCCGTTTCTAGGTGTTTTTTCTCAAAACCGTTGAGTAGTCGACTCTCGCTCGACGCAAAACCTGCAGGTAGAGAAATGCTACTCGCAGGGTGATACTTCGAGGGTAACCAAAAAAACACCTAGAAACGGAAAGCGCTGAAAACACGGCTTCTTTGCCCCCTATCTCCGCCCATGCTGGAATGCGGGGCCCAAGCATCCGTGTGCTCGGGGACGCTGAGTCCCCGAGCTCTTGCCCTCTACGCCTCCGCGCGCTCGGGTACGCGCAGCATCGTGGCAAACCCCACCACGAAGAGCACGGCAATCGAGAGCACGCCCAGGCTGGAGTTGCCGGTGAGCGCGGTGAACGTACCCACCAAGAACGTGCCGAGAATTGCGGCGTACTTGCCAAAGATGTCGAAGAAGCCAAAGTACTCATTGGCACGTTCCTTGGGGCAGAGCTTGCCAAACTCGGAGCGGCTGAGCGCCTGGATGCCGCCCTGGAACATGCCCACGAGCACCGCCAGGAACCAGAACTCCGCGGCGGAGCGCAGGAAGAAGGCGGCAAAGAGCGTGATGCCAAAGTAGGCCGCGATTGCGATCAGCAGCATGCGGCGCGTGCCGTACCTGGACGAGAGGCGCCCGTAGATGATGGCGCTCGGGAAGGCCACGAACTGCGTGACGAGAAGCGCCAGCACGAGCTGCGTGGAGTCAATTCCCAGCTCGGTGCCGTAGCTCGTGGAGAGCTTGATGATGGTGTGCACGCCGTCGATGTAGAAGAAGTACGCGATCATGTAGTAGCGGATCGCCCTGTTCGCCCAGATCTCGCGCAGTGTGCCGGTCAGGCCGCGGACGGCGCGGCTCACGGCGTGCGGCTCACGCGGCTTGAAGTGGAGTTGCTGCACGTTCTTGAGCAGGGGCACCGTGAAGGCGGCCCACCACACGCCCGTGATGATGAACGCGATCTGCATGGCGGTCTGCAGCGTGATGCCCAGGGCCTCATAGCCCAAAACCACGCCAAGGCACGCGATGAACGGCACGCAGCTGCCGATGTAGCCCCACGCGTAGCCCTGGCTGGAGATCTCGTCCATGCGATCGTCGGTGGTGGTGTCCACCAAGAGCGCGTCGTAGAATACCATCGACGAGTTGAGCGCCACGGAGGAGATTACGTAGATGATCAGGAAGGCCAGCGCCGTGGTCACAAAGCCGAGCGCCACCGTGGCAACGACGCCCGTGCCCACGCAGCCCACGATGAACTTCTTCTTCATGCCCTGCATGTCGGCGATCGAGCCCAGCACGGGCATGAGCAGCGCGATGATCAGCGACGCCACCGTCTCGGCGTAGCTCCAGGCAACCACGACCCCGCCGTCGGGGGAGAGGGAGGAGAAGTAGATGGGAATAACGCTCGTGGCGAGAAGAACGAGCGCGGAGTTGCCCACGTCGTAGGCGATCCAGCTCTTCTCGGCCTTGGTCATCTTCTGCGCCATGTGCTTCCTTTCCTGCGATGCCACAACATCCCAATGTTACGCGTCTGCACGCCTCCCTGCGCGTAAGAAGTGCGTAACGCCGGTGAGAGGGCGGCGAGAAGAACGACGTCCCGCCGAATGGGGCATAATCGACACAGGCGACGACGAAAGGGCCCCCATGCCTGCTATTCTCACGCACGATCTCTTTGGCCGCGGCGTCCTCGAGGACGTGACGAGCCTTCTCGGCATGCGCTCCCTGGACGAGCGCGACGCGTTCCTCCTGGGCAACCAGGGGCCTGACCCGCTCTTCTACATTGTCATCGACCCCCTCATGCACAAGTGGGCGCCGCTCGGAAGCGCCCTGCACGACGCCTCGGGCGCCACTGTGCTTCTCGCCATGCGCGAGGCGGCGCTGCGCCTGGAGGGCCGCGAGCGCTCCGTCGCTCGTGCCTATGTGGCCGGCTTCGCCTGCCACTGGCTGCTCGACTCCACGGTTCACCCCTTCATCTACTGGTGGCAGAACGGCCTCACCTCCGCCGGTGTGCCCGGCCTTGACGAGTCTGCGGCCGACCGCGTCCACGCCGAGGTGGAGCGAGACCTGGACGAGATGGTGCTCTTCTCGCTCACGGGGCGCACCGTCGAGCGCTGGCGTCCGCACGAGCGCACGCTCGCGGCGTCGCGTGCCACCCTCGCCGCCATCGACAAGCTCTATTTCTACGCTGCGCTCTGGATCTTCGAGCGCGCCGTCGACCCGCGCACCTTCTCCACGGCGGTGCGGGAGTTTCGCCTGGTCCAGCGTGTCTTTGACTCCCCGTCCGGGCGGAAGCGAGCCATTCTGGGCTCCTTTGACCGCCTGGTGACCCGCGAGCCCTTCTCGCTGGTTCGCTCGATGTCCCACCGTGCCCGCGCCTGCGACACCTCCGACTTTGACAACCGCGACCACCTGCCGTGGGAGAACCCCTTCACGCACGAGAAGAGCACCGCGAGCTTCTGGGACCTCTACGACGCCGCCCGCGCTCGCGTGCTGCCGACCGTCGACGAGCTCTTCTCGCCTGACTTTGACCTCGCCGCCTCGCGCGAGCTCACGGCGGACCTCAACTTTGAGGGCAACCCCACGGAGCCTGGGGAGAAGATCGCGTGGTAGCTCGTTCGGGCGTTCCCGCGGCGTCCTCCGAGGCGACGCGCCACGTTATGCAGGCCAACCGGTCCAAGAACACGGGACCCGAGCTCAGGGTCAGGTCTGCGCTCAGGGAAGCGGGCCTCACCGGCTACCGCCTCCACTGGAAGAAGGCGCCCGGCAAGCCCGACGTCTGCTTTCCGGGCAGGCGCGTGGCGATTCAGATCAATGGGTGCTTCTGGCATAGGTGCCCGTTCTGCGGTCCTTCTCGCCCCAAGACACACCCAGAGTTCTGGGAGGAGAAGTTCGCGCGCAACCGTGCCCGCGACGAGCGCAACGTACGGCTTCTGATGGAGGCTGGGTGGACGGTGCTCGTTGTCTGGGAGTGCCAGCTCAAGCGCGAGCGATTTGACGCTACGATGGCAAGAATCGTCGCCGAGGTCCGCGAGGCGGGGGAGGGGCGCCTCCCCGCGCATGTGGTGGACGTTGGGTCGTCTCCCGCATGGCGCCTGCGCGCGGCTCGTGGACGGCGTCGGGGCAGGCGCCGCTAGGGCAAAGGCGCCCGTCCGGCGTTTCCGGCGCAGACACGGGCGTCGCGAGGTGCTAGTCTGGTTGAGCGGATGGGCCCCGGGAGCTTTTCGAGGAGGTTGAGTCCATGTCCACGTATGTCTTCTCCGACGTGCACGGTCATCGTGCGACGCTCGAGCGCGTGCTCATGCGCGTCTCGCCCTCCGATGACGACCGGATCATCTGCCTGGGCGACATGATCGACCGCGGTCCCGACCCCGTGGGCGTGCTCCAGCTGGTTCGCGCGCTCCCGGGCGCGGTTGCCCTGATGGGGAACCACGAGGACCTCATGCTCTCGTGCATAGATAACCGCGACGACCCCCTCGCATCGATGAACTGGGCGATCAACGGGGGAGCGTCCACCTCCGATGGGCTCGAGGCCCTAGACGTGGACGAGGCGAACGATCTCCTCAACTGGGTGGCAGAGCTTCCGCGCTCGGCGTTTGCTCGTGTGGGCGAGCAGCTGTTCCTCATGGCTCACGCCGGTGTTCGCCTGGGCGTCCCGGTTCCGGAGGTCTGGGACGAGGAGGGGGCACAGGCATATCTCCTCGCCCAGGAGCCCGAGGACCTCACGTGGATTCGCGAGGAGTTCTGGGGTGCCGAGAGGGGCCTCACGGCCGACGGCTCCGGCCCCATCGTGATCGCCGGGCACACGCCCACGCCTTACCTCCAGAACATGGCGTTCTCCCTCGACCGCCCTCCCGTCTCCGACGATGGCCTCGCGCGCATGGTTCGCGTGGGGGAGGAGCGCGACCGCTGGGACATCGACTGCGGCGCCGCCGGCGGTGCCGGCTTTGGCCAGGTGCTCATGGTGAGGCTCGAGGACGGCGAGGAGTTCTACGAGCCCGTGCTCGAGGGCGAGTGAGCCACGGAAACCCAAACGAAGACGCGCTCTTGGGTTGAGCGGACGCCTGACGTGTCACATGTGTGACAATGGGTGGGAAGCTATCCGTCAAGAGCGAGGTACTCCATGGCTTTGTCTACAACGTCGCGTGCGGCAGACCTGCTCCACGGCTGCGTGGGATGCGCTCCCGAGGGCGAGGGCTGGGTGCGCCCCGTGCGCTTCACGACCGCCCAGCTGCGCGCGCTCGGCAGCGTGCGCGCCTGGCATCCCGGCCTCTACAAGCGCATGGCCGCGTGCACGGCCGGAGTCTGCCTCGAGTTTGAGACCGATGCCTCTCACGTGAGCGTCGAGGTCGCCCTGGGGGCTGTCCCACGCGGTACCGTCTCGACGCTGCGAGACGTGGAGCGCCATTCGGGATCCGCTCCTGACCCGGGCGTGGTATCCGTGGAGATCGACGACCTCCCGCCCGTGGCGGTGCGCCCGGATAACCGCCGCCTCGTGGAGATTGACCTTTCGGAGCCGGGTGCAGACCCCGCCGACCCCGTCGCCCTGCCGGGGATGGGCCGCCACAGGCGTGTGCGCGTGTGGCTTCCCTGTCTCACGGCCTGCGCGGTTCGCGACGTCTTCTTCGACGGCGGCTACCTCGGCCCCGTTGCCGAGCGAAGGGCCCTTCTCGTGCTCGGAGACTCCATAGCACAGGGGTTCGTGTCGGATCAGCCCGCCGCTACCTGGCCGGCGCTTCTCGCAAGGAGGGCTGGTCTCGACCTCGTCAACCAGGGCATTGGCGGCCAGGTGTTCCAGCCGGGCTCGCTCTGGGGCATGGAGGAGCTCGACCCCGCGGCGATCGTTGTGGAGTTTGGCGAGAACTATCGATACGAGCCGTGCTCGGCCTCGGCGATAGGCCGCGACGTGCGCGCCTATCTCTCGGAGGTCGCCTCCGCCTGGCCGGAGACGCCCACGTGGGTGCTCGGCGTCCCGCCCCACACCGAGGACGTCTACCCCACGCATCCGAGGAGCTGCTTTGCCGAGGTGGACGGCATCATCGCGGATGCGGCGGGAAGGCACCCCTCCATGACGCTCGTGGACGCCTCGACCCTGCTTGACGGGGACCGCCTCGGTGAGCTTCTGGCGGACGGCTCCGACCACCCGGGCCCGCGCGGCCAGGAGATGATCGCGGAGCGCCTGTGTGGCGTCATGGGTCTGGTTGGCGAGAAGGACGTTGAGGCGCAGCCGGAGGAGCGGGAAGAGTCGGAGGGATCGGCTGAGCGGGAGACGCCCGAGGAGCCGGAGGCGCCCAAGCTGACGGGAGAGCCCGCCGCGCCCGCCGAAACGAAGGGCGTCCGCCGTGCGCCGCAGCTCAGCATCTTCGATCTTCTCGACAAGGCTCCTTCGGAGCCCGCTGAGGAGAGGTCGGAGCCCGCGCCCGCCGAGCCGGAGGCCGAGAAGCCCGCGCCTACCGCGGCACCTCGTCCCGCCGCTCCCAAGGCCCGTCCAAAAAAGGGCGAGCGCAAGAAGCATCCCTCCTCGAATGGCCGCAAGTCTCGGCGCTCTCGGCGCTGAGGCTCTTCTCGCCCCCGCTCTGCAGCTAGGCCGGCACCCAAACCCAGTCTCTGGAAGGTTGTGCGCACCCCCTCGCAGGTTGTGCGCACAATTAAGATGTTGATAAATGCCGGCGAACCGCGTCGTCGCAGGCAAACGCCTTGGCGAGAAGAGCATCAAACTATGAAGCGTGCGCACAACCCGCGCATCACTCGGCGTCCCCGCAAAAGCCCCCTCGTCGCTTCATCGAAGAACCACAAATCTCGGCTTCAAAGTCGCTGGTTTTTGCCTCTCCGATGGGTAAAACGTAAAATTGTCTCGTTACCTGCCGCCCTGCGGCGCCAATACGAATCGAGGAACCCATGAGCAATCTTCATGGTCGCGCGCTCGAGGACGAGTATCTCGGCATCATGCGCGACCTTGGCGGGGACGTGGAGGGTCGAGAGATCGCCGCGTCCTACCTTGCCTCTGCCCACCCCGTTGCCAACCGGGAGGGAACGCCCACCTGGTCCGTCACCCCTAAGATCCTCTGCAGCGCCGAACTGGGCATCCTGCGCGACGCCGCCGAGACGATGGGTCGCATTCTCGAGCGCGTCACGGCGCGCTTCCTGAGCGACAAGGACTTCCGCGCCCGCTTCTGCCTCCCCGAGGAGGCCGAAGCCCTCTCGCTCGTCCCCACCGGCTACGAGCAGCTCATTCCCTTCGCACGCATCGACGTGCTCTTCGACGAGGGGACGGGCGGCTTCACCGTGGTGGGCGCCGCCACGGACAGCTCGCTCGGCATGACGGCCTCCGTCGAGGTCACGCGCGCCGCCCAGCTGACCGAGACCTACCGTCGCTTTGCCGAGCTCCACCCCGAGGTGGAGACCTTCGACGTCACCGGCGGCGTCATCGACGCCCTGCGCGAGACCTACATGTCCTGGGCGAACGCCGACACCGGCACGCGTCACCCGGAGCGCCCCGCCGTGGGCATCGTGGACTATCCCGAGTCCGCCTCCGCGAGCGAGTTCTCGGACATCATCGAGCGCCTCGCCGACGAGGGCGTCTTCGCGCGCTTCGTTGACATCCGCGATCTGCGCATCGAGGAGGCCGGCGGCCACCGTCGCCTCGTCGACTCCCAGGGCCCCATCGGCTGCGTCTACCGCCGCGTGCTCCTCTCCGAGATGCTCGAGAAGCCCTGTGCCGGAGCCGAGGCGCTCGTCGAGGCCGCCCGCCGCGGCCTCGCCTGCGTGATCGGCGGCTTCAGGACGTGGCCCGTCTCCACAAACGCGCTTCTCGCCGTGCTCTCCTCCGACGCCGTCGAGGACGTGCTCGACCACGAGGAGCTTGCCTTCGTCCGTGCGCACGTGCCCGAGACGCATCTGCTCACGCGAGAGAGCGACCTAACGCCCTATCTCGCCGAGCCCGGCCGCTGGCTCGCCCGCCCGATGGGAGCCTATCGTGCCAACGAGGCCGTTGCCGGAGACTCCTACGACGACCGCGACGACTGGTGGCGCGTCCTTCTCGCCTGCGCCGAGGAGGGCGGCGTGATCCAGGAGCGTCCGAGCGCCTATCGCTCGCCTGCGGTGCTGGGCGCCCCTGCCGTCGGCGAGGACGAGGGCCGCGCCGGCGAGACCGTGGAGGTCGAGAACATCCTCGGCCTGCACCTCTTCCGCGGTCAGTTTGGCGGCGTCTACGCGCGCGGCGGCTATGAGGGCAGCCACGGCCCGTGGTCCAACCGAGCCACCATGGGCTGCCTCGTCGTCAGGGACTAGCATGTCGATGCCCCAGAACAGGCTCGCGCCCGGCCTCACCGGTCGGCTCTCCGAGCGCGCCTCGGCCCTGGTTGCCGAGCGCCTGGCCTCCGGAAGCCTCTCGCCGTTTGCCTGCCGTGACGTCTCAGCCATCCGCCGCGACCCCTGCGAGCGCGACCGTGACACCACGCTGCGCCCCGCCTTCGTGCGCGATGCCGAGAAAGTCATGCACCTCCCTGCCTACAATCGCCTGGCGGGAAAGACGCAGGTCTTTTCGTTCCGCGCCGACGACGACCTCTGCCGTCGTGGCCTGCACGTGCAGCTCGTGGCGCGGGTGGCCCGTGACATCGGCCGCGCGCTCGGCCTCAACCTGGACCTCATCGAGGCAATTGCCCTGGGTCATGACCTGGGTCACACGCCCTTCGGCCACGCCGGCGAGCGCTTCCTCTCCGACGCCTATCATGAGCGCACGGGCCGCTGGTTCTTCCACAACGTCCAGAGCGTGCGCGTCATGGACGAGCTTGCCGGGCGCAACGTGAGCCTGCAGGTGCTCGACGGCGCGCTCTGCCACAACGGGGAGTTTGAGCTCCAGCGCTTTGAGACGAGCGGTCTGGCGGAGTTCGACACCTTCGAGCGCGTGGTGGCCTGCTGCTGGGAGCGCGGGGCCGAGACGATCTCTCACCTGCGCCCCATGACGCTCGAGGGCTGTGTGGTGCGTGTCTCTGACATCATCGCCTACGTGGGCAAAGACCGCCAGGACGCGATCACGGCGGGCCTTGCCGACGAGGGGACCTTTGACGACGGCCTGGGCGGCGGCTACAACGCCTGGGCGCTCGCCGCCTTTGTGGCGGACGTCGTGGAGAACAGCGTGGGCGAAGACCACATCGCGCTCTCCGAGGAGGGCTTTGCCGAGATGCGCCGCGCCAAGCGCGAGAACTACGAGAAGATCTATGGTGCGGGCGAGGTCAACGGGGACTTCTCACACGAGATCGCCGAGCTCTTCTCGGCGCTCTACGACCACGAGCTCGAGGCGCTGCGCTCAGGGGACGAGCGGGCGGCGATCTTTGCGCACCACGTGGGACCGCTCGAGCGGCGCCAGGCGTTCTACGGCCGCAGCTACGACTGGGAGAGCGACCTCGACCGCACCGTGGTGGACTTCATCTCCTCGATGACCGACGACTACTTCATGGCCACCTGTTCCGTGCTCTTCCCGCGCGCGGCGGAGCTCTTCCCGCGCCGCGGCCACTTCGCGGACGGCGTGCGGGCGTAGGAGAGCGGGTCGCGCGAGGTGGGAGCACACGTCCCCCTCGCTTTCGACCGCTCGTTTATACCTCGTTTTCCTGAGGTTTCAATCGGTCCCTCAACCCCATCCTGAGGCTGGGACGCGTGCTAGAATGGCCCGTCATCGAAAGCTGAAAGGAGTTTCATGGCGTTGGCGAGAAGAACGAGGCGGGTCCTCATTGCGGTGGCGGCGGTCGTCGTCCTTGTTGTCGTGGCCCTGGGCTTTGCCGGCAACTTTCTCGTGGACTTTGCGCTCAACCCACACGCCGAGAACTCCATGGCAAACACGATGCGCGCCGGGAACGTTGACGGCCTGGACTACACCGAGGCTCCCAAGCTCGACGCCGCGTACGCCGAGGAGGCTGCGGCATGGTTTGACGCGCAGAAGGTCTCCGTTGCACACCAGGTCGAGGATGGCACGGTGCTCCTTGGCTGGGAGCTCCCCGGTTCGGGGGAGGGCCCCTATGCGGACGGGCACACCTGGGCGGTGGTCTGCCACGGCTACATCGGCGAGCCGGCGGACATGGCCAAGTACGCCTATCACTTCTCGCAGCTGGGCATGAACGTGGTCGCGCCGGCGGCTCGGGCCCACGAGCGCAACGTGGACACCGGTCTCATTCAGATGGGCTGGCAGGACGCCCACGACCTTCTCGGCTGGATCGATGACATCGTGGCTCGCGACCCGGAGGCTCGCATCATGCTCTTTGGCGTCTCCATGGGCGGCGCGGAGGTCATGATGGCGTCCGGGCTGGACGGACTCTCGGAGAACGTCCGCCTGATCGTTGAGGACTGCGGCTACACGAGCGTGTGGGACGAGTTTGCCCTTCAGCTGGACAACGTCTTTGGCCTGCCGAGCTTTCCGATTCTGAACGTTGCCGATGCGGCGTGCCTGCTGCGCGCGGGCTACACCTTCGAGGGGGCATCTGCTGTGGAGAGCCTGCGTCAGGCGCGCGTGCCCATGCTCTTCATTCACGGCGACGCGGACGAGTTCGTGCCCTTCTCGATGCTCGACGAGTGCTATGACGCCTGCGCGAGTGAGGTGAAGGGGAAGCTCGTCGTGGAGGGCGCCGGCCACGGTCTCTCCGCCAGCACCAACCCAGACCTCTATTGGTTCACGGTTGACGCCTTTCTCGAGAAGAACCTGGGGTAGTGGTGGGTGAGCGTCTAGTAACGCACCCCGGGGATATTTATATCCCGCCAAATAAATCCCAAGTAATGTGCGCCAAGCTACCGATTGTGCAGGGGCTCGGCGTGACACTGCTCTGCCCACAAAGGTACCCCCTACCATAATATGTAGCTTGTCAACATAGTATTTCCTGCGGAAACAAACTGTATAGAAAATAAAAAACTCAACGCATACACCAGTAATCGGTGCTAGAGTTTCCTTCACTTTTGCCCTCGCCGTTTGGTGGGGGCCAAATGCCCCACAGCCTCGGCTTATGGTTTTGATGGGCCGCGGCTACGGATTAGACGCAGCAGAAGGGAACAGTATGGGGAAGAGGTCAATCTTTAGAAGGGGTGCGGCTTTCCTGGCCGTTGTCGCAGCGGTGCTTGCCGTTGTGTGCGCGCTCGCCCCGGTTGCCGCTCGCGCCGCCGACAAGACGGTGAGCACGTTCGAGGAGCTTCAGCAGGCGGTTGCTGATGCGACCGACGACGCCATCATCACCGTTGGCGAGGATATTGCTTTTGAGGGGACCGTTACCGTTGCCGCCGGTCAGAGCGTGACCGTCCAGGGTGCGAGTGATGACGTGACGCTCACCTGGCAGGAGGGCGCGAGCGGCAAGTCGTTCTTCGACGTTGACGCGGGCGGCTCGCTCACGCTTGATGTCAACATCGATGCCACCGCCCTCCGCATTGGCTCAGGCAGCAGCTACGTTGGCTCCTTCGCCACCGTCAACGGCTCGCTCACCCTCGAGGGCGGCACCTACCAGAATGCCGTCTGCAAGTCGTACGAGGCGGGATGCTTCCTCGTGGACGGCGAGGGCGCCACGATGACCATCAACGACGCCACGATCACCAACAACCAGTTCACCAACCAGATGGGCGGCATCATCACCGTCCAGCGCGGCGGCGAGCTCACGATGAACGACGGCGCCATCACGGACAACGTCTCCGACCAGGGCCAGATCAACAACTCCACGGTCTACGTCCGCGGCGAGGGGGGCAACGCCACCTTCACGATGAACGGCGGCGAGATCTCCGACAACGTCGGCTTCATGGGCGGCGTCTTCGTCGGAGAGCGCTTCCAGCCCGACTACATGTCCACGGCGACGTTCACGATGAACGACGGCACCATCTCCGGCAACAAGGCTGGTTACTGCGGAGGCGGCGTTGCCATCTGGACGTCGGGCAGCTTTTACATGAAGGGTGGCACCATCTCCAGCAACCTGGCGCCCATCGGTGGTGGCGTTGCTGCTTCCGACCTGTATAAGTCCGCAGTGGAGAGCACGGGCAACTCCGGGGCCATTTCCGTTGAGGACTGGGGCGAGAAGTACAACTGCCCCGCTCGCTTCGAGATGACCGGTGGCACCATCACGGGCAACACCGCCGTCTACAACTATCTCGAGTTCCTTGACAGCAATGACGGAGGCTGCGGCGGCGGCGTGTACGTTGCCTCCAACACCTGCTCCATCTTTGCCGGCACCATCTCCAACAACACCGCCGAGCGCCAGGGCGGCGGCGTGTACGTTGGCTCCACGCCCTACGTCCTCCACATGAAGGACGTCCTCGTGACCGACAACACAGCCTCCATCCTCGGCGGCGGCATGTGGCTCTGCCCGACGGGCGACGCCCACACCTCCGTCTCCAACGGTGCCCTCATCTCAGGCAACTCGGCGACCTCCGCTGATGGTGCCACCGCTGGTGATGACATCGCGTCCGTTCCCCAGGAGGGGAGGACCGCCACGATCACGCTTGCGGATCGAGCGCTCGGCGGCGGTGCTGCCAACTGGTACGACGATGGTGCCGTGACCTCCACGAGCCCTGATGGCGTCGAGTCCGTCCTCGGCTATGCCGACCCGGACGCGCCGCGCTACGACGGCCAGGGCGCGACCTCGGCCCATCCCGGGATCGTGAACGAGGACGGCCAGCTCGCCCTCAAGAGCGTTGTCTCCGATGATGCGGCGGAGCTCGCATCGAGCCTCGCAAAGGTGTTCATCACGGGCAACAGCTCCCAGCGCGGCGGTGGCATCGGCACCAACGGCGCCGTCGTGATCGGCCCCAGTCGCACGCCCGGCGAGGAGGTCGAGCAGACCTGGACCCTCACCGTCAACAAGCAGTGGGACGACGTGCCCGAGGAGTACCGAAAGCCCGTGAGCGTGCGCCTGACCGTGGGCTCCTACCAGCTCGACACCGTGGAGCTGAACGCCGAGAACGGCTGGAGCGCCACGTTCGAGGGGCTGCCCGACCCCGACACCCTCGGAGACCTCACGATTGGCGTTGCCGAGGAGGGCGATGACTACGAGGTGACCTATGGCGACGTGGTGAGAGATGACGAGAACCGCACGCTGACGGTCAGCATCTCCAACGCCCCCAAGGCCGCGGCCCCGGTTGACGTCCAGATCACGGCCCACAAGGTCCTCGAGGGCGCGACCCTCGCCGACGGCCAGTTCTCCTTCGAGCTCGTGGATGAGAGCGGCACGGTCGTCGCAACGGCCACCAATGACGAGGAGGGCGTCGTCGCGTTTGACGCGCTCACCTTTGACGCTGCCGGCGACTACGCCTACCAGGTGCGCGAGGTTGCCTCCGGCGTCGAGGGCGTCACCTACGACAGCACGGTCCACAACGTTGCTGTCCACGTGACCAACGACTATCTCGGCCATCTCGTCGCTGAGGTCGAGGGCAACGACCCCACCTTCACCAACTCCTTCGAGGAACCCGTCAAGCCCGTGGAGAAGCCCGCGGAGCCCACGGAGAAGCCCAGCGCCCCCGTCGAGAATGAGGTCCCCCAGACCTCCGACCCGATGAGCGCCGCGTCGTCTCTCGCGATGGCGCTCACCGGCGTTGCCGCCGCTGCGGGTGGCGTCGCCCTCCGTCGTATGCGCGGGTAAGTCCCGTCCGAGATGTGCTTCGGCGCGGTCCGTCCTTCTCGGCGGGCCGCGCCTTTTTTGTTGACGTTCCAAGAGGTTGTGCGCACCCCTTCAAAGGTTGTGTACGCAATTCAAATGCTTATCTGCAATCCCATTTGGAATAAGTGCAGGTCAGAAGCCTGGCGAGAAGAGCATCAGCATTGAAAGGGTGCGCACAACCTCGCGTCCCCGACGATGCCGCACGCACTGGCGTACAATCGTTCCCATGGATACGCTCTTCACGCACATAGAGAACGCGCGCCGCGACGAGAACGCGCCGCTTGCCGCTCGCATGCGCCCCACCACACTGGAGGGCTTCGTCGGGCAGGCGCAGGCCGTGGGTCCCGGCAGCTGGCTGCGGCGCGCCATCGAGCACGACACGCTCTCCTCGGTCATCCTCTACGGCCCGGCGGGTACGGGAAAGACCACGCTCGCACGCATCGTCGCCAATACCACGCATGCCGAGTTCGTCGAGGTCAGTGCCGTCACAGGTACGGTCAAGGACCTGCGGCGAGAGATCGAGGCCGCGCGAAGCAGGCTCTTCTCGCAGGGCAGGCGCACCATCCTCTTTGTGGACGAGATCCACCGTTTCAATCGCGGCCAGCAGGATGCGCTGCTCCACGCCGTTGAGGACCGAACCGTCGTGCTCATCGGCGCCACAACCGAGAACCCCTACTTCGAGGTCAACTCCGCGCTCATAAGCCGCAGCCGCGTGGTGGAGCTTCGCCCCCTGGACGACGACTCCCTCCGCGAGCTGCTGCGCCGCGCCGCTGCGGACGAGCGTGGCCTGGCAGGGCGCTTTGAGCTCGCGCCCGAGGCGGAGGACGAGATCGTGACGCTCGCCGGCGGGGACGGTCGGGCGGCGCTCACCTCGCTCGAGCTCGCGAGCCAGATGGTGGACGAGAAGGACGACGGCTCGCCGGCCACCATCACGCGAGAGCACGTCCTCGAGGCAAACCCTCGTCGTGGGCTCTCCTATGACAAGGCCGGCGACATGCACTACGACATCATCTCGGCCTTCATCAAGTCCATGCGCGGGTCCGACCCCGACGCCGCGCTCTACTGGCTCGCCCGCATGCTCGATGCCGGCGAGGACCCCAAGTTCATCGCACGGCGCATCATGATCTGCGCCTCCGAGGACATAGGCAACGCGGACCCGCAGGCGCTGCACGTGGCTCACGCCGCCTTCCGCGCCACCGAGGTCATCGGTATGCCCGAGTGCCGCATCAACCTGGCACAGGCCGCCACCTACCTGGCGCTCGCCCCCAAGTCCAACGCCGCCGAGGCCGGTATCGACGCCGCCCTCGAGGAGGTGCGGCGCGGCCCGCGCCGCGAGGTGCCCAACCACCTGCGCGACCGTCACCGTCCCGGATCGGACGAGTACGGTCCCTACCTCTACCCGCACAACTACCCAAGTGGTTGGGTCGACCAGCGCTATCTGCCCGAGGGGCTCGAGCGCGGCTGCTTCTACCATCCGAGCGGCCGGGGCTGGGAGGCCTGGCGCGAGGAGGCCATCGGCCGCGACCGCGCGGGGGAGGCGTAGGGGCTCGCCGCTCAACCACCCGTGTGCAAGTCCGCGGCGAGGTTGGGTAGAATGAGAGACTAGGATTCTATTCTCCGGATACCAAGCTCCCAGAGGAGGGCGCCATGAACGTGGAACTCCTTATTCAGATTGCCCTGGTCGTCCTGGTTGTTGCCGGCGTATGGGCCGTCGTGGAGATCGCGCTTACCATGAGGACCGCGCGCCGTGAGGTCGAGCAGATCACCACCTCCGCTCGCGAGGTGGTCGAGCAGGCGCAGCCCGTTGTGGCCAAGCTCGACGGCATCATGGACGAGCTCGAGCCGGCGGTGAAGCGCGTGACCCCGCTGCTCGAGAAGACCGAGGTCGCGGTGGGGGAGGCCACGGGATCGCTCGACCGCCTCAACGCCATTCTCGATGACGTCTCCTCCGTCTCAGGTGCCGCCTCGAGCGTGACCGGCGCGGTCAAGGGTGTTGCGGAGAGCGCCGCCGCCGGTGTCGCCGGCGTGGTCTCTCGGCTGAAGGGCGGGCCTCAGGGCGAGGCTCCGCGCTTGGACGGGAAGGGCCCGGAGAAGGGCGTCGATGCCGGGCGCCCCATGCGCGAGGAGCGACCGCAGGAGAAGGTCCGCTACGTGGACTACGCTGAGGTTGCTGCCAGCGAGGAGACGGAGCCCGCTGCCGAGGGCAATGCCGAGCCCGCGGCCAATACTGAAGAGGGAGACAACTGATGGACGAGAAGCACGCTTCGCTGCGCGTCCCCGCCGACGCGGTCTTCGCCCGCTCGGTGCGCATGACGGCAGCCACCTTTGCCGTGAGCTGTGACATGAGCGTCGAGGACGTCGAGGACGTCCGTATGATCGCCGAGGAGGGCTTCGTCTACACCTGCGCGACTGCCCCGGAGAGCGTGGAGGTGCGCTTCTCCCTCGAGAGGGGCCGCGTGACCATGGACTTCTCGCTTGGCGACACCGAGCCGTCCGACGAGTCGGTCGACCTGGTCCGGGTGCTTCTCTCCGCCGTGTGCGACGAGTTTTCCTTTGAGGACGAGGGCTCGACGCTTCACCTCGTTCGCGCATCGGGCGAGTCCGATGGAGAGTAGGACGAGGCCTCGCGCAGAACAGGGCTCGTCCCACGCCGCGCGTCACGCCTCCGAGGGGCGCGTCGCATGGGACAAGGACCGCACGCGCGAGCTGTTCAGACGCTACAAGAGCAAGGGCGACGCCTCGGCGCGCGACCAGCTCATCGTGAACCACCTCAATCTGGTGCGCTTTCTCGCGTCCAAGTTCAAGAACCGCGGCGAGCCGGTCGAGGACCTGGTCCAGGTTGGCACGATCGGCCTGATCAAGGCCATCGACCGCTTTGACCCCGAGCGCGGCCTCGAGTTCACCACGTACGCCACGCCCACGATCATGGGCGAGATAAAGCGCCACTTCCGCGACAAGGGTTGGTCGGTGCGCGTGCCGCGTCGTCTGCAGGAGCTCTCTGCCAAGGTCAACCAGGCCACGGACGAACTCACCAACCAGCTGCAGCACAGTCCCTCCGTCGAGGAGATCGCCGAGCACCTGGGCGCGTCCGTCGACGAGGTCCTCGACGCCATGGAGTCCTCCAGCGCCTACACCTCCGTCCCGCTCGAGGGCGGTGGCTCGTCGGATGACGAGGAGGCCCCCTCGGTCATAGACCACTACGCCACCGAGGATGCCGACCTCGCCGCCTCGGACGACCGCATCGTCCTGGAGCAGGCCATCGCCGACTTCTCCCCGCGCGAGCAGGACGTCATCCGCATGCGCTTTGTGGACGGCCTCACGCAGGTGGAGATCGCCGAGCGCCTCGGCATCTCTCAGGTGCAGGTCTCGAGGCTGCTGCGACGCACGCTGCGCCGCCTCCAGGACAAGATCGATCCCGAGGGGATCATGAGCGTCTAGCGGTCCGCGCGCGGGCGCTTCGCCCGCGTGCCGAGAAGTTCCTCGAAGGGAGTCGATGCCGGTGAAGCCGCAGGCAACAACCTACGAGAAGTGGCGCCTGCGCGCGGTCGTGGTATGGGCGATCGTGGGCGCCATCGCACTGCTCGTCCTGGCGGTCCGCGGGCTCTCGCTCGTGGGGCAGGCGGTCGAGCTCCTGCTCGTGGGAACGATCGTGGGCTTCATGTGCAGCCCCATAGTGAACTGGCTCGAGGAGCGCCGCGTTCCGCGCGGGCTTGCGGCCCTGCTCGCCCTGCTCACGATCATCGTGGCGGTCATGGCGGTGATAGCGCTCTTCATGGGGCCCTTCCTGCGCGAGCTCATGGTCCTTCTGCGCAACGTGCCCACTTACGTTGGGCAGCTTCAGGACGCGCTCTCCACGTTCTGGGACACCTTCGGCAACTCCCGCAACGCCAACGTGCAGGCAACCGTCAACGCGCTGGTGGGCGTGCTCTCCGACTCCGGGACCCAGATCGCGTCCGAGCTCGCCCGCGGGCTCTCCTCCGGCCTCGTGACCAACATCGCGGATGCCGCGGGGCACATCGTGACCGTCTTCCTCGGGCTCGTCCTGGCGTACTGGCTGGCGCTCGACTACCCCAAGATCATGCGCGAGCTGGCAGTCATCGCCGGTCCCGAGTACGACGAGGAGATGATCCTCACCCTTGCGGTGCTCTCGCGCTCCATGGGCGGATACATGCGTGGCACGCTCATAACGTCGCTTGCAAACGGTCTCATGGTTGCCGCCGGACTCGCTCTTCTCGGCCACCCGTATGCCGGCCTCGTGGGAATCGCCACCTTCGTGCTTCACTTCGTGCCGGTGATCGGCCCGTTCCTCTCGTCCATCTCGGCGGTCCTTCTCGCCCTCTTCGTTAGTCCCGTCCTGGCGTTTTGGACCCTCGTGATCACCGTCGTGGCACAAAACGTCACCGACAACGTGCTCTCGCCGATCGTCATGCGCTCCGCGGTTAAGATTCACCCGGCGCTCTCGCTCCTGGGGATCATCATCGGCGGCTGCCTCGGTGGCGCCGTGGGCATGGTCCTTGCCGTGCCGCTCACGGCGGCCATCCGCGGGCTCTTTGTCTACTACTTTGAGACGCGCACGAACCGCCAGCTCGTCTCCGAGGACGGCGCACTCTTTGGGAGCACGCCGTTCAACGATGCTACGGGAAGGCCGCAGCCCACCTTTGACGCCCTGGACGACGACAAGTTCATCGCTCGGTCGCGCCTGCTCGCCGGTCTCTCTCGCCTCCACGATGACGCCGAGAGGGGCGTGGACGCCAACGAGAACACCGATCCCGAGGGGACGGGGCAGGGCGAGGGTACCGAGAGGGCGAAGGCGCCAAGCGAGAAGCAGGCGTCGAACGATGATGAGCGCCGCTAAACGCTATACTAAAAAGGTTGCATACGAGAACGCCGCCTGACCACAGGGGAGACACATGAGCACCGCCGACTACAAGACCATGACCACCGCCGAGATTCGCGAGGACTTCCTGCGCTTCTTTGAGAGCAAGGGCTGCAAGCTGTACCCGTCCTCGTCTCTCGTGCCCGACGACCCGTCGCTTCTGCTCACCAACGCGGGCATGAACCAGTTCAAGGAGTACTACCAGGGCAAGAAGACCATGCCCGAGATCGGCGCGTGCTCCTGTCAGAAGTGCCTGCGCACCAACGACATCGACAACATCGGCGACGCCACGCACCTCTCCTTCTTTGAGATGCTCGGCAACTTCTCCTTTGGCGGCTACTCCAAGGCCGACGCCATCGCCTGGGCCTACGACTTCATCACCAGTCCCGATCACCTGGGACTGCCGCCGGAGCGCCTCTACATGACCGTCTTTGAGAACGACGACGAGGCCATCGAGCTCTGGCACGAGCAGGGCGTCCCGTACGACCACATCTCCCGTCTCGGCGAGAAGGACAACTTCTGGGCCGCTGGTCCCACCGGCCCCTGCGGCCCCTGCTCGGAGATCTACTTCGACCAGGGCGAGGAGTTTGGCTGCGGCGGCGAGCACTGCGGCCCCGGCTGCGACGACTGCGACCGCTTCCTCGAGTTCTGGAACCTCGTCTTCACGCAGTACGACCGTCAGGAGGACGGTTCGCTTCCCGAGCTGCCGCACCGCAACATCGACACCGGCATGGGCCTTGAGCGCATCGCCGCCATCATGCAGCACAAGGGCACCAACTACGACGGCGACCTGCTGCAGGGCCTCATTGGCGTGGGCGAGAAGCTCAGCGGCCACACCTACGGAACCGACGCCTCGCGCGACCGCTCCCTGCGCATCGTGGCCGATCACGCCCGTGCCGTAACGTTCATGATTGGCGACGGCATTCTCCCGGGCAACGAGGGCCGTGGCTACGTGCTGCGCCGCCTGCTTCGCCGCGCCGTCTACCATGGCCGCCTCATGGGCATCGAGGGCGCGTTCCTTGGCGCCTACGTCGAGAAGATCTGCGAGCTCATGGGCGATAACTATCCGGCCATCGTGGAGAGCCGCTCGCTCATCGACGGCATCGTGGCAGCGGAGGAGGAGCGCTTCGGCGCCACGCTCGACGCCGGCGAGGAGCTGCTCGCCGCCGAGCTCGACAAGCTCGCTGACGGTGCCACGCTCCCCGGAGACGTGGCATTCAAGCTGCACGACACCTACGGCTTCCCGATTGACCTCACGCGTGAGATCTGCGAGGCCGCCGGCCGCGCCGTTGACATGGACGCCTTCGATGCCTGCATGACCGAGCAGCGCGAGCGCGCCCGCGCCTCGGCCAACCGCGACGCCTGGGGCACCTTCAACGACGTTTGGACCTCGCTTTCCGATCAGTTGCCGGACACGGAGTTCGTCGGCTATGACCAGGACAGCGCCCTCGCGCGCGTGCTCGCGATCGTGGCGAACGGCGAGCAGGTGGAGCGTGCCGAGAAGGGCGACGAGGTCGAGGTGGTTCTCGACGTCACGCCGTTCTACGCCGAGATGGGCGGCCAGGTCGGCGACACCGGCCATGTGGAAAAGGGACAGTTCCTTTTCCACGTTACGGACACCAGGGCCAAGGGTGGGCTCTACGCGCACGTCGGCACCGTCGAGGAGGGTGCGCTCGCCGTGGGCGACGAGGTAACGGCCACGATCGACGCCGGTCGCCGCGAGCTCATCCGCCGCAACCACACCGCCACGCACCTGCTCGACGCCGCGCTCAAGCAGGTCCTGGGCGATCACGTCTCCCAGGCCGGCTCACTCGTGGCCCCCGACCGCCTGCGCTTTGACTTCACCCACTTCGAGGCCGTGACGGCCGACGAGCTCGCGCGCATCGAGGGCATGGTCAACGCCCAGATCTTTGCCGCCGAGCCCATGGTCACTCGCGTCATGGGCATCGACGAGGCCAAGGCCTCCGGAGCCGTCGCGCTCTTTGGCGAGAAGTACGGCGACGTCGTGCGCGTCGTCTCCACCGGCGAGTCCGACACGCCGTTCTCGCGTGAGCTCTGCGGCGGCACCCACGCGCGCAACACTGCCGACCTCGGCCTCTTCAAGATCGTCTCCGAGGGCTCCGTGGGCTCCAACGCCCGCCGCATCGAGGCTGTGACCTCGATGGGCGCCATCGAGTACGTGGACGAGCGCCTGCTCGCCCTCGATGACGTTGCCCGTGAGCTCAAGTGTCGCCCGGACGACGTTGCTGCGCGCGTGGCCGCCCTGCAGGCGGAGCTGCGCGAGACCCGCAAGGCCCTCGAGGCTGCCACGACCGGCGCGGGCGCCGGCAAGGTTGCCGATGCCTACAAGTCTGCGGTCCAGCTCGACGGCTACAAGGTCGTGGTCGCCCGCATCGACGGTCTCTCCGGCAAGGAGATGCGCTCCGCCTGGGACGGCATCCGCGACGCGGCGAATGGCGAGCCCGTTGCCTGCGTGATCGCCTCCGCCACGCCCGACGGCAAGGTGGCGCTTCTCGCCGGAGGTACCGACGGCGCCGTCTCCGCGGGCTTTGCCGCGGGCTCCGTCATCAAGGAGATCTCCGGCCTCGTGGGTGGCCGTGGCGGCGGGCGCCCCAACATGGCGCAGGCCGGCGGCTCCGACGTATCCGGCATTGACGCCTCGCTCGACGCCGCCCGCGCGGCGCTCGGGATCTAGCACATCGGGGACATGAGAGTTCTCGCACTTGATATCGGCGAGGTTCGCGTCGGGGTCGCGGTGAGCGATCCCGACGCTCGCGTTGCGTCCCCTGTCTGTGTGCTGCCCGCTGCAGAGGTGCTCGCCCACGCGGTGACCTTCCGCCGCGTGCTCGAGGACTGGGAGCCCGACCTTCTCGTCTGCGGCCTTCCGCGTACGATGGCGGGGGAGGAGGGCCCACAGGCCGACCGCATTCGCGAACAAGCACAGAAAATCGCCAAATCGTGCGGACTTCCCTTGGAGTTTGCGGACGAGAGGCTGTCTTCGGCCGAGGCCAAGCGTATCCTGAGGGAGCAGGGGCTCAGCGAGCGCTCCATGCGCGGCAAGGTCGACATGGTCGCCGCGAGCCTGTTTTTGCAGTCCTGGCTCGA
>CASFQX010000113.1 GCA_949296375.1 uncultured Olsenella sp. | reverse complement strand
GGGTCCGTACCGGGCTCTGCCTCCACGAGGCGGGCGGCAATCACGCGGCCGTCGGCAAGCTCCAGGCGACCGGGCACCTCGAGCCATGCGGCGGAGGCGCTCGGCGCGCCGCCCCGCGCCCGCATGACGAGAAGTCCGTGCTCAACGCGCACGCCAACGCCCATCGGGATGGTGAGTGAGCCCTCGCCCGCCGCAACCGCGCGCAGCACGCCCGCTATGTGGCGCGCCTCGAGCCGCACCCCAGGGCACACGGCGCCCAGCGCCGCGCGCACCACGCGTCGTGCGATGGCCACCTCGAGGGCGGCAAGGCGCGCGGCGTCCAGCACGAGCAGGCCGTCGCCCTCGCGCCTCGTGAGGTCGCGCAGGGCACGGGCGGCAACGGAGGTGAGGTAGGCGT
Organism: uncultured Olsenella sp.; assembly: GCA_949296375.1. Taxonomy (GTDB): domain Bacteria; phylum Actinomycetota; class Coriobacteriia; order Coriobacteriales; family Atopobiaceae; genus Thermophilibacter. The sequence goes on along the minus strand of CASFQX010000113.1, from coordinate 10,097 downwards.
CTTCGTCGGACAAGATGTCGCAGGTGGAGGCAAGGCTCTCGCTCACGCGCGGGTTTCTCGCCCGAACCACGGGCATCACCTCGTGGCGAACGTACGCACGCAGGTAGCGGGTATCGGCGTTGGTGGCGTCCTCGCGCCAGACTATGCCTCGCATGCGCAGCAGGTCGCAGAGCTCGTCGTGGGTACGATCCAGAAGCGGCCGCACGATGCGGTTGCGCCTGCGCGGGATTGACGAGAGCCCGGCGGCACCGGCCCCCCGGATCGCGTTCATGAAGAAGGTCTCCGCGCGGTCGTCCGCGGTGTGGGCGGTGAGGATGCGTGCGGCGGAGCGCGGCGTTCCCAGCTGGTCGGAGAGCTCGTTGGCCAGGCGGGCCGCCTCGGCGTAGCGAAGCTCGCGACCGGCGTTCTCCACGTTGTCGCCGGTGCTTGCCGCGAGCGCCGCCACGTCTGCGCGGCGTATCGTGCACGGAATCCCATAGCGCGCGGCAAGGTCGCGGACGAACTCCTCGTCCTCCTCGGCGTCCAGCCCGCGCAGGCCGTGGTTGACGTGCAGCACGTGGAGCCGCTCGCGGGCGATGCGCGCGCTGCCGCGACCGTCATCGATGTCCAGGGTGGAGGTGGTGGCCAGGACGAGCAGCGCCGTGGAATCCGCGCCGCCCGAGACCATGAGGATCACCGGGCCCGCCAGCTCCGCGTCCGGCAGCCCGCTCGGTCGCTCAAAGCGAGCACCGGCACGTCCATATCGGCGAGAAACGCTCGGCATTGCCCACCTCCAACAGCCCCGACCAGCACCGTTCCTCTCGCAGAATTGTAGCCTTCGGCGGCTGTGCGCGACTGGGTCGGGCGCCCGTCTGCAACTCCCGACTTTTGCACGAGCACACCGTCCTTCTCGCCAGGCGAGAACAGCCATGCAAGCCAGCTGCCTGCGCGTATGTACCATCGAACAAATTTCCCCGCCGGACAGCTCGTGCAAAAGTCAGAGTTCGTGCATGCGCTAGGATGGGAGGGCACGCAAACGCATCGAGAGGATCCCCATGACGCCTCAGATTCACCTGCACGTGCTTGCCAGCGGATCCAAGGGAAACGCCTCCATCGTTGAGGGCCCCGAGGGCTCCGTGCTGGTGGATTGCGGGATCTCCCGGCGCGCGCTTATGGGCCGCGCCGAGGAGCTGGGCGTAGACGTGAGCCGCGTGGTCGCCGTCATCCTCACGCACGAGCACTCGGACCACGTGGGCGGGCTCAGCGTGTTCTGCAACCGCTTTGACGGGCCGCTCTTTGCGACGGCGGGAACCGTCGCCGCGCGGCGCTACCTCACCGAACTGCCGTTCACGCTCGTGGGGAACGAGGACGTGCTGGAGCTCGCGGGCATGCGCGTGCGCACCTTCCCCACCTCGCACGACGTGGCGGACCCCATCGGCCTGCGCTTCTCCACGACAGACGACGCCATCGGCTTCTGCACGGACACCGGAGAGCTTGGCGAGAAGGCCCTGGATGCCCTGGCGGGTATGCGCATCCTCGCGCTGGAGTCCAACCACGACGAGCGCATGCTGGCAACGGGCGACTACCCCGCCTACCTCAAGGCGCGCGTGGGCGGCCCCACCGGTCACCTCTCAAACGCGCAGGCCGCCGAGACGCTGGAGCGCCTCGTGGGTCCGGACACCGAGACCGTGGTGGCCATGCACCTCTCGCAGGAGAACAACCGCCCGAGCCTCTGCGTGCGAACACTGGCCGATGCCGTGGGAGCCGAGGTCGCGACCAGCGAGGACGGTCGCCCCGAGGCTCGCACGCCGGACGGCCGACTCACGATCTGCTGCTCCGCGCAGGACTGGCCGCTCTCTGTGTGGTGAGCGGCCAGTCCTGCGCGGCATGGATTTGCCGAGAAGGACGGTGTGTCGCGGGCACGCTTAGGAATTGCCGCGATCGGAGGGCAGACGCGCGAATGCGCTTAAGGGACGCCGCCGTTGGAGGGTTCTTCTCGCCGCCCGGGCCGTTCGGAGCTCCAACGGGGGCCAACATTAAACGCGAGCGGGCATCGGCCCTCCAACGGGGGCGAATCCTAAGCGCGCAGCGAGAAGGACTCTCCAACAGACACAAATCCTAAGCGCGTTCGCGCGTCTGCCCTCCGATCGCGGACAAGTCTAAGCGCGGAACCACGGCCCACAAAAACGGGCCGAGACCCGTAGGTCCCGGCCCGTGAGCCGCCGCTGCAGCCGCGAAAACCGCTAGTCGATGGCGATCTTGGTGACGTTGGCCTTCTCGTCCTGCTTGGGGACGTTCACCGTGAGGATGCCGCCCTCGAGCTTTGCGGTGAGGCCAGTGGTGGCAGCGTCCTTGAGGAAGACGCCACGGGTGGCGCTCCACTCGCCGGACTCCTTGTAGAGGTAGTTCTTGCCCTTCTCCTCCTCGGTCTCCTTCTTCTCCACGGAGACGGAGAGGCGGCCCTCGTTGAGCTCGACGTCAATGTCCTCGCGCTTGACGCCCGGCAGCTCGGCGGTGACCACATAGGCGGTGCCCGCGTCCTCGACGTTCATCTTGAAGCCCGCGTTGCCCGTGGAGAGCGCTGCAAACGGTGCGTCGAAGAAGCGGTCGAACTCGTCAAACGGCCAGCTGCGAAGAGCCCTCGAATAGCGGTCGTACGGAATCATGCTTGCCATAGTAATCACTCCTCTTATCGGTGGTGGGCGCCTCCCGGGGCACCCTGTCGCTCGTAGGTAGTTATTCCCCGCACGCCGCGGATTATGCCGGGGAATTCCAACTTTCTGAGCGACACATACTCACCATATCTAAGCGTCCTTTACTTAGATTTTGAGCAACGTGAAAGCTGTAGCATAATGTCCCAAACCGAGGAGAATGCTGGAGGCCCCATGAGCAACGAGCCCATCACGGCCGACGAGAAGAAGCCCGTCACCCCGTATGTTCGTCAGCGGCCCGTGCACCGCAGCGTGGAGCCCATCGACGACCTCGCCCAGGAGTCGGATGACTCCGAGCTCGTCACGCACGACTCGGACTTCACCGTCCGCGGCGGCGCCTTCTCCGGCCGCGCGTATCGCCGCTCCCGCGCCCAGGGCGCCCAGCTCCGCCGCGACCTCCACTATGGTCAGTACCTCGAGATTCCCAAGGGCCGCCGAGACATCTTCGCCTCGCGCGAGCGCCGCACGCGCATCAAGACCGCCCTCGCGCTCTTTGCCGTGCTCGCCGTGCTCGCAATCGTGGTCTTCCTTGTCTGGGAGTACATGCAGGCCAACTGGGGCTCAACCATGTAACGTTTGGCCGCGGCCCCCTATCGCAGCCGCGGCCTCTTTATCACCTTTGTCACGCCCAGGGATCGCGCTCAAAGAGCGGCTCTGGGTCCGGTGGACGGTCGGTGTACGGATCGTACCCGTCGTCGTCCTCGTTCTCCGCGCGGCGAAACTCGTCCCTCTCGTCCTGCCCCGCGCTCACGCCGTTCTTCTCGTCCATCAGCATCACCCCGTGAACAGGTCGATGTAGGCAATGTAGTCGCACGCGCTGCCGCCGGTGAGAGAGAGGTCGGCGCTCTCAAAGTGCGAGGTCGGCGCCACCATGGCAACGACGCCTGTACTCTCCCCGGACCCGCCGATGCGAATCGCCCACGTATAGTCCCCCTGCTGCCCGTAGGCGCAGATGAAGTGGTAGTCGTCGGAGACCTCAACGCCCTCCGGGACCGTGATGTCATCCTGCGTGCAGGTGTCGACAAGACCCTCAAACCCGCACGCCTCCATCACGGCGCGGACGCCCTCCTCGCTCTCGCGCCCGCCGCCCTCGGGCAGCGTCTCGGCAGAGAACGCGTAGCGCACGCCGCCCACGCCCGAGCCCTCGGCAAGCACGTCACCCGTCGAGGTACCAGCATAGTGGGCGGTCTCCGGGTCGTCGGTGATGTGGAGCATGTCGCCGGACTCGCCCTTGTATACCGCGTGCGCGTTTCCGTTGTGGGCGTAGCGCGCTCCGTAGACCAGCGAGAAGCCCTCGTCGCCAAGATAGGCGGACAGGTCCTCGGGCGCGGTCTCAAAGTAGTCCACGAGGTGGGTCGGCTCGGACGGATAGGGACTCGAGACGCTCAGCTCGACCGTCGTTCCCGGCTCGATGGCCGCACCCACGGACGGGTCCACGTCAACCACGGTGTTTCCGGCCTCATCCGAATCCACATACGTCACGTGCCCCACGATGTTCTGGCTCTTGAGAAGCACGAGCGCGTCCGTGGCCGTCATGCCCATGACGTCGGGAACCGTGAAGGGCTGCGCCACCGTGAGGGTGATCTGATCGCCGGAGGCAAACGCCGAGCCCTCGGGTGGGTCAACGGAAAGCACCGTGCCGGGCTCCTCCTCGGAGTTGGTACGCGTCACCAGGATGTCAGCCGCCCCGGCGTCGTAGAGGGCCTGGGTGGCCTCCTCCTCGGTCATGCCCACGACCTCGGGCACCAGGCGCTCTCCGGTCACGAAGATCGTGACGGGCCTGGAGGCGTCGGCACGCGCACCCTCGGAGGGGCGCACGTCAAACACCATGCCCACGTTCTCGTCGCCCATGCGGTACTCCACCTCAACGGAGAAGCCCGCAGACTCAAGGCGCGTGCGCGCCTCCTGCTCGCTGAGTCCCACAACGCTGGGCAGGGTCTTGCCGCCCCAGAGCTCCATCGAGTAGGTCAGGTAAGCAACGCCTCCGGCGGCGGCGAGCACGAGAACCACGATCAGCGCAATGAGCCAGCCGGACATGCGACGCTTTCGCTCGGACAGGCTCTCGACCGGAGACTGGATACTCACAACCTGCTGGGCCTCCGTGAGGTCCTCGGGCGCGGCAGGCGAGAAGTACGGGTCTGACAGAGCGTCTATGCCGTCCGGTACGGGCGGGGCGTAACCTGAAAGCGCGGGGTCCTCGACCGAGGGGATCCGGGCGGCACGGGCGGCAACGCTCGTTGGCGCGGCCACCGCGGCGCCCGGGTCGCAGAGCTGCGTGGCGTTGGGATCCGGGGCCCCTGGGACCTCTGGGGTCTCTGGCGCAACCGGGGCGGCCGCGAGGTCCGGGACCTCCGGAACGGCCGCCGGGTCCGGCAGCTCGCTGGGGGCGAGAGGCACGGCGGGGTCCGGCAGCTCGTCCGGGCTCATCCTGACCGTCCTTCCGCCGCCGCTCCCAACCTCAGCCATCTCGCCTCCTCATCCGTACGTTGAACAACCCTATGGTAGCGCTCCTACTCCACCGCGTCCGGCTCCAGCGGCTCGTCATCGGCGGACGAGTCGGCAGCACCGGCGGCGCGGCGGCGCTCAGAGGCGGCGTCGTCGCGCGCGGCGAAGAGGCGGTCGTCGTCACCCACGTCCACGCGGACCACGTCCCCCTCATGAACCTGGCCGTCGATGATGAGGTTGGCCACGCTGTCCACCACCTGGCGCTGGATGAGGCGCTTGAGCGGGCGCGCGCCGTAGACCGGGTCGAGCCCGTCGAAGGCGAGCGACTGCTTGGCCGCCGGCGTGAGCTCAAGCTGGATGCGGTCACGGGACAGGCGCTCACGCACGTCGCGGAGCTGGATGTCCACGATCTTCTCGATGTCCTCGAGGCCGAGGGCGTGGAAGACCACCACGTCGTCGATGCGGTTGAGGAACTCCGGCTTGAAGGTCTGGCGCAGGGCGTTGTTGACCTCGCGCTGGACCTCATCCGGGTCGCTCGAGGCGTTGGCCCCGGCAATGAACTGGCTGCCCACGTTGGACGTCATGATGATGATCGTGTTCTTGAAGCTCACCACGCGACCCTGGCCGTCCGTGAGGCGCCCGTCATCGAGCACCTGGAGCAGGATGTTGAAGACATCGGGATGCGCCTTCTCCATCTCGTCCATGAGGATGACGGAGTACGGGCGACGGCGCACGGCCTCGGTGAGCTGGCCACCCTCGTCGTAGCCCACGTATCCCGGGGGCGCGCCGATGAGGCGCTGCACGCTGAACTTCTCCATGTACTCGGACATGTCGATGCGCACGAGCGCGCGCTCGTCGTCAAAGAGATTCTCCGCGAGCGCCTTGGCGAGCTCCGTCTTGCCCACGCCGGTGGGGCCGAGGAAGAAGAAGCTGCCAATCGGGCGGTTGGGGTCGGAGAGGCCCGCGCGGCTGCGGCGCACGGCGGCGGCCACGGCAGAGACGGCCTCGTCCTGGCCGATAACGCGACGGTGCAGCTCCGCCTCGAGGTTCTTGAGCTTGTCCATCTCGCCCTGCATCATCTTGGAGACGGGCACGCCGGTCCACGAGCTCACGACCTCGGCGATCTCCTCGCTGGTGACCTCCTCCTTGAGAAGTCCGCCAGCTTCCTGCTTGGCGGTAAGCGCGGCCTCCGCCTCCTCGTACTCGTGTTGGAGCGCCGGGATCGTGGAGTAGCGCAGCTCGGAGGCGCGAGCGTAGTTGCCCTCGCGAGTCACGCGCTCCATCTCCACGCGGGCGTCCTCGATGCGCGACTTGAGCTCCTGGACGCGGTCGATCGCGCCCTTCTCGTTCTCCCAGTTGGCTTTCATGCCGTCGAGCTTCTCGCGCGTGGTGGCGATCTCGCCGCGCAGGGTCTCCAGACGCTCCTTGCTGGCGGCGTCCTCCTCCTTCATGAGGGCCTGCTCCTCGATCTGCATCTGCGTGAGCTGGCGGTCAACGGCGTCGATGTCCGCCGGCATGCTGTCCAGCTCCATGCGCAGGCGGCTTGCGGCCTCGTCAACGAGGTCGATGGCCTTGTCGGGCAGGAAGCGGTCGGAGATGTAGCGGTTGGAGAGGTCGGCGGCGCTGACCAGCGCGGAGTCCGTGATGCGGACGCGGTGGTGCTGCTCGTAGCGCTCCTTGAGGCCACGCAGTATGGAGATCGTGTCCTCCACGGTGGGCTCGGAGACCATGACGGTCTGGAAGCGGCGGGCGAGCGCCGCGTCCTTCTCGATGTACTTGCGGTACTCGTCCAGCGTGGTGGCGCCGATGGCATGCAGCGTGCCGCGCGCCAGGGCGGGCTTGAGGATGTTGCCGGCGTCCATGGAGCCCTCGGTGGCGCCCGCGCCCACGATGGTATGCAGCTCGTCTATGAAGAGGATGATGCGGCCGTCCGAGTTCTGGACCTCCTTGAGCACGGACTTGAGGCGGTCCTCAAACTCTCCGCGGTACTTGGCACCGGCCACGAGGGCGGACATGTCGAGCTCCACGATGTCCTTGTCGCGGATGGTGGAGGGAACGTCGCCACTGACGATGCGCTGGGCCAGGCCCTCGACGATGGCGGTCTTGCCCACGCCGGGCTCGCCGATGAGCACGGGGTTGTTCTTGGTGCGGCGGGAGAGGACCTGGATGGTGCGACGAATCTCCTCCACGCGGCCGATCACCGGGTCGAGCTTGCCCTGGCGCGCGAGGTCGGTGACGTTACGACCGTACTGCTCGAGCGCCTTGAGCTGGGGCTTGGCGTCCTGGCTGGTGACGTGCTCGCCGGCGCGCAGCTCGTCGTAGGCCTGGCTCACGCGCTTGCCGGTGACGCCGGCGGCCTTGAGGATGGAGCCGGCCTCGTCCTTGCTGTCGGCGAGCGCGCAGAGTAGGTGCTCCGAGGTGACGTAGGAGTCGCCCATCTTGGACGCGAGCTTCTCCGCGGCGTCGCCCACGCGCACGAGGTCGGCGCCGGCACCCATCTGCGACGTGTCTCCTGAGACGCGCGGCTGGCGCGCGATGGCCTGGTCGACCTGCGCCTCGATGGACGCAGGGTCCGCGCCAACGCGCTCGATAATCGCGCTGAGGTTGCGCTCGCCGGAGCCGAGAAGCGCCTTGAGCAGGTGTACGGGCTGTACCTGTCCGGCGCTGGCGTCCGTGGCGATGCCCACTGCTGACTGCAGCGCCTCCTGGGCCGTAACGGCCCACTTGTCGAGTCTCATGATGTGCCCCCTTCTGGGTCTGAGGTTAGTCAGTGTGTATTGTTCCCGCTCGGGCGGGGGCTATACGTAAATCTAAGTGTCTCCATAGTAGATTTCTTTCAGGTGCTGGCGAGAAGGACGGCGGGGCGTGCGGCGCGGGTTTGACGAAAGCAGGCTCGTCTCAGGGCGGACGCGGTTCTCGCTTGACGAAAGCGGGCTCGTCTCAGGGCGGACGCGGTTCTCGCTTGACAAAAGCGGGCTCGTCTCAGGATTTGGCACGTTTTGGACTGAGACGAGCCTCGAATCGTCAAGTTTTCCGCCTCCAGGACTGAGACGAGCCCCGAATTGTCAAGCGTCGACCCAGAGCGCGTCGCCGCAAAAAAGACCGCCGAGTGGGGGTGCTCGGCGGTCCAGGGGGCAGTGCGTATGGCAAGAAGCGCTAGTTCTTGCGGCTCCTCACGTAGAAGACCACGCCAACGGCAACGAGGATGATCGCGACGATGGCAACGGTGACGGCGGGCAGGGCCGGGTCGTTGGTCGCGGGCACCGTGGAGTCGCCACCGGTGGACGGCTTCTGGGTGTCGCTGCCAGGCTTCTGGGTGTCGCTGCCAGGCTTCTGGTCATCGCCAGGCTTCTGGTCGTCGCCAGGCTTCTGGTCGTCGCCAGGCTTCTGGTCGTCGCCGCCGGGCTGCTCGGAGCCGCCCTCGGTAACCAGACCCTTGACCGCGGCGTCAATCGCGGCCACGGCATCGTTGACCTCGTTCTGGGTTCCGTCCTCGAGAAGCGCCTTGGCGGCACTGATGGCGGCCTCGAGCTTGGCGACGGACTCCTCGGTCTTATCGGTGGTGTCAAGGGCCTCGGCGTCGGCGATGGCATTCTTGAGCGCCACGACGTTCACGAGCGCCGTCTTGGCGTCGGTGATGGCCTTGGCAAGCGCCTCGTCCTGCGCCGGGTCGTGATCGGCCTTGGCGGCGTCGATCGCATCCTGGAGCGTGGCCCAGCTGGAGGTGGTGTAGTCGTCCTTGTTCAGGGCCTCGGCGTCGGCGATGACCTTGTCGAGGTCAACGCCGGGCTCCTCGGTCTTGAGCTCAAGGCCGGCCTTGGCGTTCTGGAGCGCGGTCACCGCGGCGGCAACCTCGTCGGCAGAGCCGCTGGCGAGAAGCTCGGTGGAGTCGTCGTACGCCTTCTTGTAAGCGGCGTAGGAGTCGTCCGTGTAGAGCGTGCCGTCGGTGGCCTCAAAGGCCGTGCGCTCGGCGACAAGGGCGGTCACGTCCACGAGGCCGTTGACGGCGTCGTAGAGATCCTGCGTAGCCTCGGTGAACTCGGAGGGGGTGGCACCCTCGGCAAGGTGGTCCTCGATGGCCTGCTCGGCCTCGGTCAGGGCGTTCCAGGAGCCGGTGGTGTAGTTGCCGGCCTTGTCATCGGTGTAGACGGCCTCGACGTCGGCGACGGCCTGCTCGGCGCGGTCGGCGGCGGTGGCGTCGTAGGCAAGGGCGGACTTAGCAGCCTCGATGGCAGCGGCAAGCTCCTCGCCCTTGGCCTGAGACAGGTTGCCGGCATCCTCGAGGGCAGCCTTGGCGTCGGCGACGGCGCCCTGGTAGGCCTGCCAGCTGGAGGAGGTGTAGCCCGTGCCATCCGTGAGGGCCTCGTCAACGAGGGTCTGGAGGTCGCCCGTGTACTTGGTCACGGCACCGTTCATGGCGTTCTCGAGCGCGGAGGCCAGCGTGGACACTGCGTCAGCCGTGAGGTAGTCGGCGCCGGCAACGCCCTTCTCGGCGGCGGCGATGGCGTCGGCGAGGGCGGCGGCGGAGTCGGTCGTCCAGGTGGACGTGTCAACCTTCTTGGCCTCGGCGATAAGCTCGCTGAGCTCGGTCACATCGGCGGACTTCACGGTGTCGAGCAGATAGATCTCGGCGATCTGCGGGACGGTCTCGCCCGTCCACTCGATCTTGATGTCCTTGACGGCCGTGTACTGGGCGGCGGCACGGGTGAGGCTCAGAGGCTCGCCGAAGCGGAACTCCTGGGAGACCTGGTCGAGCGTGCCGAGGGTGACCTCGGTCGTGGTGGAGAAGGCAGCGTCGTTGTAGACAACGGCCTTGACCGTGGCGCCCGTCGGGTTGCCGCGGGAGATGATGCGGACGCCCTCGTAGGCGGTGCCGTCGGCCGTGAGCGGCTCGGACACGTGATAGGCCATCGTACCCGTGGACTCAGCCTGGGGCGCCCACGCGGTGGAGAGGTTGTCGTC
>CASFQX010000112.1 GCA_949296375.1 uncultured Olsenella sp. | reverse complement strand
CGACCCGCCCACGCTCTCCGTTGTCTTTGAGCCGTCGACCTCTCCCCTCGTTGGTCGCGAGGGTGACATCGTGGGTGGTCGCCAGCTCAAGGAGCGCCTCATGCAGGAGCGCGAGAACAACGTGACCATGCGCATCGAGGAGCTCCCCGACAAGACCGGTGTGGAGGTCGCCGGTCGCGGCATCCTGCACCTCTCCGTTCTCATGGAGACCATGCGCCGCGAGGGCTTTGAGTTCCAGGTGGGACGCCCGCGCGTGCTCTTCAAGAAGGATGCCAACGGAAACCTCACCGAGCCCGTCGAGCAGGCCGTTGTGGAGTGCCCCGGCGAGTACTCCGGCAAGGTCATCGAGGTCTTTGGCAATGCAGGTGGAACCATGACCAGCATGGATGCCGGCCTCACGCAGACCCATCTTGAGTTCAAGATCCCCACGCGCGGCATCATGGGCCTCAAGAACCGAATCCTCAACGTCACCCACGGCGAGGCTGTCTTTTATCACACGTTCCTCGAGTACGGTCCCTACGCAGGTGAGATTGGCGTGCGTCAGAACGGCGCCATGATCTCCATGAGCACCGAGAAGGCCGTTGCCTACGCGCTCGGTACGCTCCAGGAGCGCGGAGCTCTGTTCGTGGGGCCTGGCGACGAGTGCTACGAGGGCATGCTCGTAGGTGAGCGCTCCAAGCCCGGTGACATGGTTGTCAACATCGCGCGTACCAAGAGCCTTGGCAACCAGCGCTCGAGTACGGCCGACATCGCGGTGCAGCTCACTCCTCCGCGCACCTTTACGCTTGAGGAGGCGCTCGAGTACATCATGGATGACGAGCTGGTGGAGGTCACCCCCAAGAGCGTCCGCATGCGCAAGCGACTGCTCTCGGAGATCGAGCGCCGCAAGTGGGCCGTCCGCAACGGCAAGGTCAAGAAGTAGCGAGAAGTACCTCTTGTAATCTGAGATACCAAACAGCGCTCTTCTCACGTCCCGCCTATCTGAGTGACGAGTGGTCCTCAGGAGACGGGACGTTCTTTGTACTAGAAGGACGGTTAGCTCATCGAACAAACGACTAAAGATTCGACCAAGCCGGATTACAACAAACAGCAGACTGTGTTCCCCAGCAAAGATGACGAACAAAACCAAAGCTCAAGATCAGTAAGTTCAAACACTCAAGAACACAAGAGGCGTGTTCGAAGGACAAAGCATAAGGATGCAGAGAGCGGGAGTTTGTCGGCAAAGAGAACCAGGATTACGTCGGGTGTCAGCGAAGTGCTCAAAATACCGTTCAGGAGGGATTCGCGTACGCTCGCCTAAAAGCCCTCGCCGTCCGCATACATAAATTTGTGAAGTCAAAATGTGCTGCGACCAGATTTGGTCCATCAACGAACATAAGAAACAATGCATTCTACGTGCTCATTTGTCAAAAGAACAGACACGTGGTCCCAAGGAATCGATACCACGACAGCTCCCTTTGAAATAGATGAACGTGCACGTAGATACCTTAATTAAGACTGAGTTCCTGAACATGAGGCGCTTAACTCTCGGATACAGTTACTCCGAATCAGGCTGTTTCGTGGGCACTGCTGTCTATCGGGACGCCAGGGTCCTTGGAGAAAGGGGTTCGAATGCACGAACGTATCAAGCACAGAGGGGGTGTTTGGGCGCTTCTGGCCGTGATGGTCCTGGCCGTGATGGCGTTCGCAGTCACCTTTACCTCGCCTAGGGAGGCCTCGGCAGCGGGCACAGAGCTCGTGAACCTGGCCCAGGGCAAGAACGCTGTTGCCAGCAATGAGGAGGCTGGCACCTCCTACACTGCCGACAAGGCATTCGACGGTGTCACCGAGGGAAAGGATTCCCACTGGGGCACCGATAAGAGCGACTCCATCGAGCCTCGCTGGATCTACGTTGACCTGGGCGCCGTGAAGAAGGTTCACCAGGTGAACCTCTTCTGGGAGCGTCCCAATATCAAGGCGTATGAGATTCAGGTCTCCACTGCTGACGAGGCTCCTGCTGACGAGGCTCCTGCTGACGAGGATGGCTGGACCACCGTCTACGAGAAGACGGGCGATGAGTTCAACCAGGCTACCGAGGAGATTGCCCTCGAGGGCGCACCTGTCGAGGCTCGCTTTGTTCGCGTCTACGTGAGCGACTATGCTGGTAACGGAACCGGCGAGACGGACATGAACTGGCCCAACGTGGGCTTCTATGAGATTCAGGTCATGGGCGAGGGTGACGGCTCCGAGCCCGAGGGCCCCACGCAGGACCCGCAGGAGAACGTCGCCCGCGGCAAGACCGCTGTGGCCGACTCCTCCGAGGCCAACACCCTCGGCGCCGACAAGGCCGTCGACGGGGACACCACGAGCAAGAGTTCCCGCTGGGCCTCCGCGGTGGATGCCACCGAGAGCGCCGACGGTGGACCGCACTGGATCTATGTTGACCTCGGAGCCGAGTACGACGTGAAGAACATCCGCATCTACTGGGAGATGCGCAAGGCCAACGGCTATCACGTCGACATCGCCACGGGCGACACCGTCCCTGGCGTTGACAGCTCAGACTGGAAGACCGTCTACAGCAACGAGGGCCGTCCGGAGACCAGGACCCAGACCATCGAGCTTGCTGAGGTGCAGAAGGCTCGCTACGTCCGTCTGTACATCGAGCACAACACCTATGCCGACCCCGACGGAGGAACCTCCTGGGGCAACATGTCCATCTACGAGCTCGAGGTCTACGGCGGCGAGCCGCCCATGTCCCCTGCCGAGCTGGCAGACCAGATCACCGTCACCGCCCCCAAGCAGGGCGACACTAAGCTGAGCGTCTCCCTGCCCACGGTTGACGGCTACACCGTCGAGTACCGCGGCACGGACTACGAGCAGATCGTTGACTCCGAGTACAACATCAACGCTCCGCTCGTGAACAAGGACGTGAAGCTCGCCTTCAAGATCACCGACGACAAGACCGGCACCTACGAGTTCGTCGAGAAGACCGTCACCATCCCGGGCACCATGGGCGAGGCCAACCAGGGCAACGAGGCCCCGGTCATTCTCCCCGAGCTCTCCGAGTGGTTTGGCGGCGAGGGCACCTTCACCCTCAATGCGGACACGCAGATCATCTACACCTCTGACGCTCTCAAGGAGGTTGTGGACCTCTTTGCCTCCGACCTTTCCGAGGTCACTGGCATGCAGTTCACTGCCACTCAGCAGGACGGCGTCAACGCCGATAACGCCATCGTCTTTGCGCAGGATGACTCCAACGAGATGATCGCCCTCGGCGAGGAGGGCTACAAGCTCTCCGTTACCGGCACCCGCGTGACCGTGACCGCCTCCAACAACGACGCCGAGTGGGACGGCAGCACGAGCGCCAACTGGGGCGCCCAGACGCTGCTTCAGGCTTTTGAGCAGGGCAACGGCTCCATCGCCCAGGGCGAGGCCCGCGACTACCCGCTCTACTCGGTCCGTGGTCTCATCCTTGACGTGGGTCGCAAGACCTTCACGATGGAGAGCCTCTACAAGCTCTGCCGTCAGATGACCT
>CASFQX010000111.1 GCA_949296375.1 uncultured Olsenella sp. | reverse complement strand
TCGAGGGAGGCGCCGACGGGCAGGCCGTCCTCGGAGAAGGCGGTCTGGGAGCGGCCGTAGACGATCTGGAGGAACAGCTCGCGCATGGCCACGTTGATGGCGTCGCAGACGAGGTCGGTGTTCAGGGCCTCGAGGATGGTCTTGCCCGGGAGGATCTCGGAGGCCATGGCCGCCGAGTGGGTCATGCCGGAGCAGCCGAGGGTCTCGACGAGGCACTCCTCGATGACGCCCTCCTTGACGTTAAGGGTGAGGGTGCGGGCACCCTGCGGGGGCGCGCACCAGCCCACACCGTGCGTGAGGCCGGAGATGTCCTTGATCTCCTTGGCCTGGACCCACTTGCCCTCCTCGGGGATGGGCGCGGGGCCGTGATATGCGCCCTTGGCAACGGGGCACATATTCTCGACTTCTGCGGAATACTGCATGTAGTGCTCCTCTCCGTAATACTCAGGCCTGCCATGCGACCGGCCTATTGCCAGTCCGTCTCTAGTTTACGGCAAAACGTGCGCCGAGAAGGGCGTGGCGGCGCTTCATTTGTCTCATTCCGGGCTAGCGGAAAATCTCCCGGTGCGTGCCCGTGCGCTGGAAGACGGCGAGCTCGTCGCGGACTGCCCATACGAGCAGCCAGTCGCCGGCGTTGCAGACGCGGCACTCGTTCGAGCCGAACCAAGCTCCGGAGAGGCGGCGCATGTTGTGGCGCCGCACGAGCTCTTCTCGGGCTGCGAGGGTGTTCTCGAGGATGAGGCTAACGACCTCGCGTAGGGGCGCGGTGTCGACTCCTCGCTTGACGAGGCGCTCGTAGTCGCGGTGGAACTTCGGGGCGAAGTCAGGGCGCAGGCGAGCCATCTAGAGCTCCAGGGCTTGGGAGAGACGCTATAATTCCGCCTCATGAGTGCAGATAGGGACATAAAGCGCGCCCCTGCGGGCGCCGTGCCCATGTGGGCGTGGAAGCTCTCCCTAGCGGTGTGCGCCGCCATCTGGGGAGGCTCCTTCGTCGTCATGAAGGACACGCTGGACAACATCCCGCCGGCGTGGCTCATGGGCATCCGCTTTGCCGCGTCTGCAGTGATCGTGGGCGCGCTCTTCTGGCGCAAGCTGAGGGACAACCTCGACCGTAGCCACCTCGTGATGGGCGCCATCCTGGGCATTGCCTCGGGTGCCGCGTTCGTGGTGCAGAACATCGGTCTCGACGACACCACGCCGGGCAGAAACGCCTTCCTCACGGCAACCTACTGCGTGATGACGCCGTTCATCAACTGGCTGATCGTGAGGCAGCGGCCGGGGAAAAACAACGTGATTGCGGCGCTTCTCGCCATCGTGGGCGTGGGGCTCGTTGCCCTGGGGGACGACCTCTCCCTCATCATGAGCGGCGGCGACTGGCTCACACTCGTCTCGGCGGTGCTCTTTGCCGTGCACATCGTGCTCGTGGCGCGCTTCTCGTCTGCGCATGACGTCATGACGCTCACGGTGGTCCAGCTCGCGATGAGCGCGGTGCTCGCGCTCGGCGTGGCTCTCGTCACGGAGCAGCCGCCGGCGCCGGAGGTCTTTGCGAGCCCGGACACGTGGTTCTCGCTGGGCTATCTCGTGCTGCTCTCCTCGTGCGTGTGCATGGTGTTCCAGAACCTCGGTCAGGCGCACGTGCCGCCTGCGCAGGCGTCGCTCCTGCTCTCACTGGAGAGCGTCTTTGCCGTGGTGGCGAGCGTGATCTTCTATCATGAGCTGGTTACGCCGCGCATTGCGATCGGCTTTGGCACGATCTTCGTGGCCGTGCTCGTGAGCGAGCTCGGCGCGCGCCTGAATCGCGGCGACTAGGCGATGCCTCCTGCGGAACTCCCGACTTTTGCACGAG
>CASFQX010000110.1 GCA_949296375.1 uncultured Olsenella sp. | reverse complement strand
GCGAGCAGGCCCTTGAGATCTGCGACATGCTCGTTCGCTCCGGGGCCATAGACGTCGTCGTCGTTGACTCCGTTGCCGCCCTCACGCCCCGCGCCGAGATCGAGGGAGAGATCGGAGACTCCACGGTTGGTCTCCAAGCCCGCCTCATGAGCCAGGCGCTTCGCAAGCTCGCCGGATCGCTCTCCAAGTCAAACACCACCTGTATCTTCATCAACCAGCTGCGCGAGAAGATCGGCGTCATGTTCGGCAACCCCGAGACGACGCCCGGCGGAAGGGCGCTCAAGTTCTTCTCGTCCGTTCGCATGGACATCCGCAAGATCGACACCATCAAGTCCAATAACGACGTGATCGGCAACCGCGTGCGCGTCAAGGTCGTCAAGAACAAGGTCGCACCGCCCTTCAAGCAGGCTGAGTTCGACATCATGTACGGGCGTGGTATCTCCAAGGAGGGCTCGATTCTCGACACTGCGGTCGCCCTCGACATCGTCAACAAGTCCGGCGCCTGGTTCACGTACGAGACGGAGCGCCTTGGCCAGGGTCGTGAAGCGGCGAAGGAGTTCCTCTCCTCGCACCCGGAGCTTCTCGATGAGATCGACCACAAGGTTCGTGTTGCCTCCGGGCTCGAGCTTGGCGACGAGCGCGTCGGGGAGCCCGTGGATGCGGACGTTGCGGAGGACGCTGAGTCGTGACCGGGCGTCTCTTCTCGTGGTCGGTCGAGCTGCCGGATCGCGGCGCTCGCCGCATGGGCGATCGTCGTGGCAGGGCGTTGCTCAGGGTATCGTCCGAAGACGGCGGGGATGAGGAGCTTCGCGTCGCCCTTGCCGTTGGCAAGAGGCTTCAGGGGCTCTCTGAGGAGCCCGGTGCTCCCTCCTCGCGCGCTGAGCTTCTCCATAGGCTCGGGGAGCTCTCGAGGGTCTGTGCCCATGAGCGCATGGAGGCTCTCGTCAATCGCAGGGACTACTCCTCCCGGGAGCTCTTCGAGCGGCTCGTTGATGACGGGTACTCACGCACCGTGGCCCAGGACATCGTCGATCGGGCGCGTGACGTCGGAATCGTCGACGACGCCCGCTTCGGGGCATCGTTTGCTCGTTCGAAGGTCCTTTCCGGATGGGGGAGGGTCAGGATCGAGCGCGAGCTAGCGCGCCGGGGCGTCAATGCCGCGGACGTTCCTGGTTGGCCGGACGAGTTTCTCACCGCGGACGAAGAGCTCGAGCGGGCGCTTTCCCTCGCCTCGCGCCGCCACCTCACGGGTAAGAACGACTACCAGAAGATGGTTAGGTTTCTCTGCTCCAGAGGGTACTCCCTCGGTCTTGCCACCTCGGTGGCGCGCGAGGTTCTCGACGGTGGTTCCGACCAGCTGCTGTAGATGTCATGTGCCGTTTTTCCTGCGGCTCATTTGACAGAACGCTTACATCGGGGCTAGGATAGGTCTGCTCGTGGAGCGCATTCTTTCGCTGGTACGCCAGCTGATGATTTTGTTTTTCTGTACGTCACGTTAGCTGCCACTCCCGCGACATGCGGGATAGGCGTCATGACTGCACCTCCACGGCGGGTTCCGTCGCGCGTTTGCGCACGGTCTCCTGAACCCACGCAGACTTGAAACTTGAGGAGCAGACATGACAGATCCCATAACCATCGTGGTGGGGGCGGTGTGCCTCGTCGTGGGCGCAGCCCTCGTGTACTTCTTCCTCGCCGGCAAGAGCGGCTCCAAGCTTCGTGACGCCGAGGCGCAGCTCGCGGCTGCTCGCAGCGAGGCCGATCGCATCACGCAGGAGGCCGCGCGTCAGGCCGAGAACGCCAAGAAGGAGGCCGTCCTCGAGGCCAAGGAGCAGATTCTTCAGCTCAAGCAGAACTCCGAGGCAGAGGAGAAGAAGCGCAAGGGAGAGCTCCAGAACCTCGAGAATCGCATCATGCAGCGCGAGGAGTCCCTCGATCACCGCAACGATGCCCTCGATCGTCGCGAGCACCAGCTCTCGAGCCTTCAGGGCCAGCTGGACCGCAGGAAGTGCGACCTCGATGAGATGATCGAGCGCCAGGGCGCCGAGCTCGAGCGCATCGCCGGGCTTTCCTCCGATGAGGCCCACGACGAGCTTCTCGCCCGCGTCCGCGCCGACTCCGTGCGCGAGGAGGCTCAGATTCTCCGAGAGTCCGAGCAGAGCGTCCGTGCTCAGGCTGACAAGATGGCTCGTGAAATCGTCTCCACGGCCATCCAGCGCTGCGCCGCCGACCAGGCCGGAGAGATCACGGTCACCTCGGTTCACATCCCCTCGGATGACCTCAAGGGCCGCATCATCGGTCGCGAGGGTCGTAACATCCGTACCTTCGAGCAGGTCTCCGGCGTCTCTCTCGTCATCGATGACACGCCCGAGACGGTCGTTCTCTCGAGCTTTGACCCCGTGCGCCGCGAGACCGCCCGCGTCGCCCTCGAGAACCTCATCGCTGACGGCCGCATCCATCCCGCTCGCATCGAGGAGCTTTACAAGAAGGCGGAGGCTCTCGTTGCCGAGCGCGTCCGTGAGGCTGGCGAGCAGGCCGCTTTCGATGCCGGTATCCATGACCTCCACCCTGAGCTAGTGAAGACCCTGGGTGCCCTGCGCTACCGCACCTCCTTTGGTCAGAACGTGCTCTCGCACTCCGTCCAGGTCTCTGCTCTCTGCGGCATCATGGCCTCCGAGCTTGGTCTCGACGAGGCTCCCGCCAAGCGTGCCGGTCTTCTCCACGACCTCGGCAAGGCTATCGACCATGAGGTCGAGGGCCCGCACGCCGTTATCGGCGCCGACCTCGCCCGCCGCTACGGCGAGCGTCCCGAGATCGTCCATGCCATCGAGGCACACCACGCCGACGTTGACCCGGACACCGTCCTTGACGTCCTGGTCCAGGCTGCCGATGCCATCTCTGCCGCCCGACCCGGAGCGCGTCGCGAGTCTGCGGAGAACTACATCAAGCGTCTCGAGAAGCTTGAGGAGATCTCCAACGCACACGAGGGCGTCGAGCGCACCTACGCGATGCAGGCTGGTCGCGAACTTCACGTCATGGTCGAGCCCGAGAAGATCTCCGACGCCCAGGCAACCGTCCTCGCCCATGACATCGCCAAGCAGATCGAGGATGAGATGGAGTATCCCGGTCAGGTTCGCGTCGTCGTCATCCGCGAGTCTCGCGCCGTCGACGTTGCCAAGTAGTCCATGGCCCCCAGTTCCTTAGACCTTGTGGGCTTTGTCTCCTCCATGGGGGGAGACAAAGCCCTTCGCGTTGAGGAGAGCCTCGGCGAGGGCTTTGTCAGGCTTCGCATCTCCGAGGCCGAGCGCCGCCAGGCGGCGCACGACGTTCGCTGCATCGAGGATGCGCTCATCGAGCTTCTCAGGAACTCACGCGACGCCGGCGCCCGACACATCTATGTCGCCACCGCTCGAGAGGGGGACCTGAGGACCCTGGTGGTTCTCGATGACGGCACCGGCATCCCCGAAGACATGCACGAGCGCGTCCTTGAGGCCCGCGTCACCTCGAAGCTCGACTCGGTCCATATGGATCGGTGGGGCATTCACGGTCGCGGCATGGCGCTCTTCTCGATTTGCGAGAACGCCCTCTCCGCTGGCATTGTCTCTTCCGCCCCTGGAAAGGGTACGGCGATTCGCGTGGTGAGTGACGCCACGACCCTGCCCGAGCGTGCCGATCAGTCCAGCTGGCCGCAGATCGGCGTCAACGAGGACGGTGAGGAGAGCTGCGTACGGGGCCCTCATAACCTCATACGGACCTGTTGCGAGTTTGCCCTGGAGGAGCGTGGGACGTGCGAGGTCTACTTTGGGTCGCCTGCAGAGATCATTGCCACGGCGCGTGCCCGTGCCTCACTGAGCGTCAAGGGCTCCGACCTCCTTTTGCTCGATTCTCTCGAGAGCCTTCCCGTTCTTGCGCGGCTTCGTGCTGCCGCCGATGCGCGGGAGCTTCGTGAGCAGGCCGTCTCAGTTGGACTCGAGATGTCTGAGCGCACCGCGCACAGGATCGTGTCCGGCGAGATCCCGGCTCAAGAGAGCGTTCTCTCCAGGTTGGCGCATGGTCGAGGAAGGGCCGAGTCCCCGTCTCATGAGGTCGACCTGATGCGGGACCGCAGGGGCCTCAAGGTTGCCCCGTCAGACCTAGAGGAGTTCTCGCGTCTGATGGAGCGGGATTTTGCGCTGCTCGCTGAGAGGTATTACCTCACGCTCTCCGGTGAGCCCAGGGTGAGGGCCTCCGGACGGCGCGTGACCGTCACCTTCGAGCTTGCCCCGTCGGACTAGCTCGCTTCTCAACCTCGGAGCTAACTACTACTATTGTCCTATCAAACCAGAATTCGAAGCATCATCGGAGTGAAGCCACAACAGGGAGCTACATGGACTATCTGAAGGTATCAAGCAAGTCTTCGCCGGCGTCCGTCGCCGGGGCCATCGCGGGTCTCGTCAAGGACGGCACCCCCGTCAACATCCAGTGCGTTGGTGCCGGCGCCGTCAACCAGGCTATCAAGGCGGTTGCCATAGCTCGCGGCTTCCTCATTCCCACCGGCGTCGACATCTCGTGTGCCCCAACGTTCTCCGACGTTGAGATCGGCGGGGAGAGCCGCACCGCCATCCGCATCGCGGTCTACGTCCATCGCATCGTCGCCCCCTCGTCCGTCGCCGGCTCCGAGGCGGTTGATGCCTGATGGAGCAGCCCAGAGTTTTGGTGGGGAAGACCTACTTCGTTAAGACCTTTGGCTGCCAGATGAACCTTCACGACTCGGAGCGCGTTGCCGGCGTGCTCGACTCGTGCGGTTGCATCTGCGTTGACGACCCGGATCAGGCAGACATCGTAGTCTTTATGACGTGCTGCGTTCGCGAGAAGGCTGACCAGCACCTTTACGGGCAGGCATCTGCCATGGTGAGCGCTCCCACGCCCCCTTCGGGACGCCGTGTCGTCGCCATCGGCGGTTGCATCGCCCAGCGCGACGGCGAGAAGATTCGCGAGCACGTGGCCTGTGCTGACGTTGTTTTTGGCACGAGTGCGATCGAGAGCCTCCCAACGCTTCTCGCGGACGCCTTCTCCGGTGACGGCTCTCACGCCGAGGTGGACACCGTCGAGGAGGGGAGGTCCTTCTCTACCGACCTCCCTAGCCACCGGGCCCAGCGCTTTCACGCCTGGGTGCCCATCATGACGGGCTGCGACAACTTCTGCACCTACTGCATCGTGCCGCATGTGCGTGGACGTGAGAAGAGCCGCACCATGGAGAGCATTGTCTCCGAGGTGGAGGCCCTTGTCGCCGAAGGGGTTCGTGAGGTCACGCTCCTAGGTCAGAACGTCAACTCCTACGGTCGCAACATCTACGGCGAGCCGCGCTTTGCCGAGCTGCTGCGCAGGGTGGGCGAGACGGGCATTGAGCGTATCCGCTTCACCTCCTCCAACCCCAAGGATCTCGATGACGAGGTAATCCGTGCCATGGCCGAGGTTCCCGCCGTCATGCCGCATCTCCACCTCGCCGTGCAGAGCGGATCCTCTCGCGTGCTCAAGGCCATGAATCGCAAGTACACGCGCGAGGAGTACCTCGAGCTCGTCGGTCGTCTGCGCGCCGCCATTCCCGAGCTTGCCCTCTCGACCGACATCATCGTGGGCTTCCCAGGGGAGACCGAGGAGGACTTCGAGGAGACGCTCTCCCTCGTGCGCGAGGCAGGATTCTCCTCCGCGTTCACCTTCATCTACTCCAGGAGGCCGGGCACCCCGGCTGCCAAGATGCCCGATGACACTCCACGTGAGGTTATCCAGGAGCGCTTCGACCGTCTTGCCGACCTCGTTGCCGAGCAGGCGCACGGGGCCAACCAGGCTGACCTCGGCCAGCTGGTGAGCGTTCTCGTGGAGGGCGCTTCCAAGCGCGACGCCAACATCATGGTAGGACACAGCGAGAAGAACCGCACGGTCCACTTCACCGTGCCGGAGGGTCGCGACCCCGAGAGCCTCGTCGGCACGATCTGCGACGTCCGAGTCGAGGAGGCGCGCACCTGGTATCTTCGTGGCTCCATTGAGGGCGAGCCCAGGTGAGTGGCGACTCCAAGGTGATCTGCATCGTGGGGCCCACGGCCTCGGGCAAGAGCGCCCTTGCCGACCTCGTTGCCCTTGAGCTTGGAAGCCCGGTCATCTCGGTCGATGCCATGCAGGTATATCGCGGGATGGACATCGGGACCGCCAAGACGCCCGCCCCCGATCGTCGCGTGCCGCTTCTCATGGTTGACGTTGTCGACCCGTGCGAGGACTACTCCGTGAGACTCTTCCGCGATGACGCGCGTCGGTGCGTCGACGAGGTTCTCGCCTCGGGGCGCGTCCCCGTTCTCTGCGGCGGCACGGGCCTCTATCTCAATGCCGTCATCGACGAGATGGAATTCCCCTCTGGCGAGCGCGGCGACGAGCGCCGGTCTGGCTATGAGAAGCTCGCCTCCGAGTTGGGTGCCGAGGGCCTCCACGCCCTTCTCGCCGATCGCGACCCTCGGAGTGCGGAAATCATTCATCCCAACAACGTGCGCAGGGTCGTGCGTGCCCTCGAGATGCTCGACGAGGGGGCATCCTATGCGGCGCACCACGAGGGGCTCCACCGACGGGCCGCACACTATGACGCATTGATCTGGGGGCTCACGATGGGACGCGAGCGCCTGTATGAGCGCATCGACGCTCGTGTGGACAAGATGATGCAGAGCGGGCTGCTCGACGAGGTCAGGGACCTCGCGAGGCGAGGTCTCACTGCGGACTCCACCGCTGGGCAGGCCATCGGGTACAAGGAGCTTCTCGAGGCGCTAGCGGGACGATGCGACCTCGAGGACGCCGTCGAGCTCATAAAGAGGAGGTCCAGACGATACGCAAAGCGTCAGCTCTCCTGGTTCAGACATGACGGCAGGGTGAGATGGATCGACCTCGACGAGACAAGCTTGGAGGAGGCGCGGGACCAGATCGTTGGCTCGCTTTCACTGGGGGGCGGGACGCATGGGACGATTTAAGCCGCTGTCGACTGCACCGGTTCCCGAGAGGGCCATCCTCGTGGGCGTTGACCTCGGAAGGTCGGAGTGGAGCTGCGAGGAGTCTCTCGCCGAGCTCGCCCGCCTCGCCGAGACGGATGGCGCCGAGGTCGTTCTCACGATGACCCAGCGCCTCGACGCGCCCGTCCCCAAGACGTTCATCGGAAAGGGCAAGGTCGAGGAGCTCGTCTCCATGGTCCGCTCACTCGATGCCGACGTCGTGATCTTTGACGAGGAGCTCACGCCCTCCCAGCAGGCAAACCTCGAGAAGCTCGTGGGAGAGCCCGTCAAGATCATCGACCGCACGGCACTCATCCTCGACATCTTCGGCGTTCACGCGAAGACTCACGAAGGCCGTCTTCAGGTCCAGCTTGCCCAACTCCAGTACGTGCTCCCTCGTCTTCGCGGCATGTGGAGCCACCTTGTCGGGGAGCAGACGCGCGGCGGGATCGGGAGCCGCTTCGGCCAGGGCGAGAGTCAGCTCGAGGTGGATCGACGCCTCGTTCGCTCGCGCATCTCGACCCTTCGCCGCGAGCTCGAGCGCCTCGAGAAGCGCAGGGGCGTGCAGAGCAAGGCCCGCTGGGACTCAGGCGTCTATCGGGTGGCACTCGTCGGCTATACCAATGCCGGCAAGTCCACGCTGCTCAACCAGCTCACCGGTTCGGACGTCTATGCCAAAGACGAGCTCTTTGCCACGCTCGATCCCACGACACGCGCTCTCGACCTCGAGGAGGGGCGCAAGATCACGATCACCGACACCGTCGGATTCATCCAGAAGCTTCCCACGATGCTCGTCGAGTCCTTCAAGTCCACGCTCGCGGAGGTACGTGCCGCCGACCTCGTGCTGCTCGTCGTCGACGCCTCCGACCCTCATCGCGAGCTCGAAATCGGGGCGGTTCGCTCCGTCCTCGAGGAGATAGACGCGGGAGAGATTCGCTGCGTCGAGGTGCTGAACAAGGTCGACCTTGTGGACGAGGCTGAGCTCCGTGGACTTCTTGCGGCGCACCCAGACGCACAGCCGGTCTCCGCTCTCACCGGACAGGGTGTTCGCGGCTTGCTCTATCGCATCGCCAAGGAGGCCTCGGACGGCAGCGTCTCGCTCACGGTGCTTGTGCCATACGAGAAGGGCCTGCTCATGAAGATGGTTCACGAGCGATGCCAGGTGCTTCGCGAGCGCTACGTGCAGGAGGGGCTTCTCGCCACCGTTAGGGCCGATTCCCGAATGGCCTCCACACTCGAGCCGTATGTGACTGAGGATGAGCCCGGGAAGTCAGAGTAGATTCTCTCAGGAGCCCAGCAGTGCGCATACAGCGAGGATGACGGGCTGGTGGATGACGTAGACGAGCAGCGCGTGTCTTCCCACGAAGTTCAAGGGCGCAAGGTTTGCATCATAGGCCCAGCTGGGATAGCCTCGCTCCTTCCAACGCGTCCCCATTGCAGCTCCGCAGAGATAGATGAGCAGGTAGGGGAGAAGGGGATAGTAGTCTCCGGATGAGAAGGATGCCGATGGAATGCCGAGCCACGCGAGTCCTTCGACCATGGTCAGCTCCTGTGGGAGGCCCAACGTCCAAGGCCCGACGCCAATTGTCCCGTCTGCGAGGCCAAGAAGCGAAATAAAGGCAACGAAGAGGAGCGCGGCGGCAACGTAACCTCTCGGAAGCGCCCTGATGCGCTGGAGAGCCCATGCGACGAGCGTGCACGCAGACATGCAGTAGATGATTCCAAACGAAATCGGTGTGTCGACTGCGGCGACGGTCGTCACGGCCCAGATGGCAAGGGCCACGCAACCGTATTCGAGGGCCCGTCTCAGGTTGTTTCTCGAGAGCGTGCACATGCACCCGGCGATGAACAGGAAGACCCAGGAGATGCTGCACCTCCACACGTCCTGAAGGGGAGGCTCAAACCACTCGAGGTCATAGCCGGCTATGAACTTCAGGTCGTAGCAGAGGTGGAAAATGACCATGGAGACGACGGAGAACCCGCGCACGAGGTCAAAGACGCCGAGCCTCCCGTTGGGCTCGAGCGGCCTCGATGAGTCATCGCCGGAAGACACGGGTGAGGCCATTACGAGATCGACCTGATGAGCGCGGTCACCCTTCCGAGAATGACGGGGTTCTCAACATAGATGGGCTCCATGGTGTCGTTCTCGGGCTGGAGCCTGATGCGGTCCTTCTCACGGTAGAAGGTCTTCACGGTTGCGGAATCGTCGATGAGAGCGACCACGATCTCGCCATCATGGGCGTCCTGCTGCTCCTTGACGGCGATGTAATCCCCGTCGAAGATGCCAGCATTGATCATGGAGTCCCCACGTACGCGCAGTACGAACGAGCTCGCGTCTCCCACGACCGAGGTGGGAAGAGCGAGCGTCTCCTCGACGTTCTGCTCGGCGAGGATGGGCACACCCGCCGCCACGCGTCCGACGAGAGGAAGCCGAATGGTGTTGGCTGAGACATCCTCGGTAACGGGGGCGAGGTTTGCGGAATCGTCCTGCTTGCCCATGACCTCGATGGTGCGCGGCTTCTTGGAGTCGCGCTTGATCAGGCCCTGCTCCTCAAGAACCTTGAGGTGCATGTGTACAGTCGAAGGGGAGGCGAGGCCCACGGCAGTGCCGATCTCCCTCACCGAGGGTGGGTAGCCATGCTCCTCCGAGTACGAGCGAATGAAGTCGTAGATGGCGAGCTGTCGCTTTCCGAGCTTTCCTCTGGGCATGGTTACCTCCCTTTTCCGTATCTAGAGTATACGGCCTTGAGGCTCAATACGCAAACACCTGTTCCCAAATACTTCTTGACACGAACAACTGTACTATCATACTAGGGTACAGATGTTCTAATTGCAAGAGGCAATTGTTGTCCGGTCGCCCCGGTATAACGGAGTCGAACTTACGAGCGAGAAGGGAGAAACGAATATGTCATCATGCTGCTGCGTGCTTGATCGGATCGAGGGTAGCACCGCTCTTACGTTGGGCTCAGGTCCGAGGCTCGTTCTCATTGATGGTGGGAAAGGCGAGGTTGCTGAGAGACCTGCGTCCGCCAGGCTGTCCATGGGTCAGATCCTAGTGTTCATGGGCATGGCTGCGGCTCTCACGGTTTCGCTTTGCGTTGCCGCGGCCTTCGGGGACGCCCGTGCAAACACTGCATCAACGCGGGCGCTTGACGGCCTCTCCGAGCGCATCGAGGTCGTCCAGAGCGGCGGGTCCCTCTGGTCCATCTCGTCCGGCATTCAGGTAGAGGGGGCCTCCACTTCTGATGTCGTCGCGTGGATCGTGGAGCGCAACGGTCTCGAGCAGACCTGCCTGCAGCCCGGGCAGAGGCTTATCGTCCCCGTGGTTTCCGAGGGGTAGCAGCTGCTTTCCACTTGGTTACCAGTATCGTTGGTCTAGGCACTTTTGTGCGTTTTGTGATACGGTTTCCTCTGCTGTCCAGAGGAGGTCACATGCGCTGTCCCAGGTGTGGGTGCGAGGAGTCCAAGGTTGTTGACTCTCGACCCTCGGAGAACAACGATGCCATCCGCCGTCGCCGCGAATGCTCTGGCTGCGGATTTCGTTTCACAACCTACGAAAGGTGCGAGGAGATGCCCATCGTCGTTATCAAGCGCGACGGGCACAAGGAGCCGTTCGACAGGCAGAAGCTCATGCGCGGTCTGCTTACGGCAACGGTAAAGCGCGACATTCCGGTGTCCACTCTCAGCGCGCTCATTGACGACATCGAGACGAGCCTGCGTGACGGGGCGAAGATGGAGGTCTCCTCGGTGGACCTCGGCAGCATGGTGCTCAAGCGCCTCATGTCGGTGGACAAGGTTGCGTACGTTCGCTTTGCCTCCGTCTACCGCGACTTCAAGGATGTTGACGAGTTCAGCGAGGAACTGAGGAGTCTCAATGACTGACGAGAAGATCAAGCTCCCCATCAGGCGACTCGATCCCACGGTCGAGCTCCCGAGCTACGCCTATGCCGGCGACGCGGGTCTCGATCTCAGGGCAAACGAGGACGTCACCCTTGCCCCACATGAGAGGAGGCTCGTCTCGACGGGCCTTGCCGTCGCGATTCCCGAGGGGTACGCCGGCTTCGTTCAGCCCCGTAGTGGCCTTGCGCTGCGCGAGGGCCTCTCCATGGCGAACACCCCCGGTCTCATCGACGCGCACTACCGCGGTGAGCTCAAGGTCTGCGCCGTCAATCTCGACGACGCCCTGCCCATCCACATCGAGCGCGGCGAGCGTATCGCCCAGCTCGTCATCCAGAAGGTCCCCGTGGTCGAGCTCGTAGAGGTTGACGAGCTCGACGAGACCGACCGTGGCTCCGGCGGCTTTGGCTCGAGCGGGGTCTAGAGATCCTTTCGCCCTCGGGCGTGAGTGATAGAGCGCAGTGTACGTAGCTAAAGAAAGGGATGTTGTTTGATGGAAAAGTTCTTCAAGGTCAAGGAGAGGGGTTCGAGCACCGGTAGGGAGCTTCGTGCCGGCCTCACCACGTTCCTTGCGATGGCGTACATCATCGCAGTGAACCCTCCGCTGCTTGAGGCTGCAGGAATCGCGCCTGCCGCTGCCGTCACCTCCACCTGCGTCGGCGCCGGCATCATGACGATCTGCATGGGCCTCTTCGCAAACCGCCCGCTCGCATGCGCCTCGGGCATGGGCATCAACGCGATCTTCGCCTTCACGCTCGCCTCGGTTGCCGGAGGAGACTGGCACGCGGCGAGCGCCGTGGTGTTCATCGAGGGCATTGCCATCCTTCTGCTCGTTCTCTGCGGCCTTCGCGAGGCGATCATGGATGCCATCCCCGTTTCGCTGCGCCACGCCATCTCCGTCGGTCTCGGTCTCTTCATCGCCATGATCGGCCTCAAGGACGGCGGCATCATCGTGGCCAACGCGGATACGATGGTCGCTCTCGGTGACGTCTTCAGCCCCACGTTCATCGTCGGTCTCGTCTCGCTGGTGGCGACGATCGTCCTCTATGCCCTTAACGTCAAGGGTTCGCTGCTGCTCGGCATCATCATCGCCGTCATCGTGGGCATCCCGCTCGGCGTGACGCAGATGCCCTCCGCAATCGTCTCCGGCCTCGACTTCTCCTCCTTCGGCGCTCCCTTCCTGACTGACGAGCAGGGTGTTATGGGCATTGCGAAGGCCGTCACCAACCCCACGCTTCTCGTGCTCGCCTTCTCGCTCATGATGTCCGACTTCTTCGACACCATGGGCACGGCCATGGCTGTCGCCAAGCAGGGTGAGTTCCTGAACGAGGACGGCAGCGTCGAGGACATCAAGCAGATTCTCATCGTTGACTCCGCCGCCGCTGCGGTTGGTGGCCTCACGGGTGCTTCCTCGCTCACCACGTTCGTCGAGTCCGCCTCTGGTGCCGCTGACGGTGGCCGCACCGGCCTCACCTCGATCACGACCGGCATCATCTTCATCATCGCCGCGTTCTTCTCGCCGCTCATCTCCATCGTCAGCTCGGCGGCCACGTGCGGCGCCCTCGTCTTCGTAGGCTTCCTCATGATGACCGACGTCGTGGACATCGACTGGACTGACCTCCTCGAGGGCCTGCCCGCCTTCCTCATCATCGCCGGCGTCCCCTTCACGTACTCCATCTCCAACGGCATCGGCTTTGGCTTCATCGCCTACGTGCTGGTTGCCGCCATCACCGGAAAGCTTAAGAAGGTCAAGCCGCTCATGTGGGTCGCGTTCCTGGCCTTCATCGTGTACTTCCTCGTCGTCTAACGCGAGTGTTTTGGCCCGGGCGTTCTGCCCGGGCCTTTTTGTATCTGTTGCCCCTACGAAGGGAGCGTGAACCATGGGCTCACA
This sequence comes from uncultured Olsenella sp., assembly GCA_949296375.1. Classification (GTDB taxonomy): domain Bacteria; phylum Actinomycetota; class Coriobacteriia; order Coriobacteriales; family Atopobiaceae; genus Thermophilibacter. The sequence goes on along the minus strand of CASFQX010000110.1, from coordinate 25,630 downwards.
CGAGCGTGAGGTCATCGGCGTAGACGACCGCGTCTCGGTCGGGCGCGCCATTCCTCTTGGCATCCAGCACATGATGTCGATGTTCGGGTCTACCGTGCTGGTTCCGGTGCTCACCGGTCTCAACCCCAACGTCGCGATCATGTGCTCGGGCATCGGCACGATCTGCTATCTGCTCATCACCAGTAACAAGATCCCCAGCTACCTTGGTAGCTCCTTCGCCTTCATAAGCCCCATCCTCGCCGTCGGGGCAACACAGGGCCTTGACGCCGCGATGTCGGGTGTCGTTGTTGCCGGCCTGGTGTTTCTCGCCGTCTCTGGCATTATTCGCCTCGTTGGAACGGGCTGGCTTGACAGGCTGCTGCCCCCCGTACTCGTAGCCTCTGTCATGGTGGTCATCGGCGTCGGTCTCGCTGCCACGGCAACGGACATGGCCTTCATGACGACTGACGCCTCCGGTGTCGAGGTCTTCTACGGCACGGGCGCCATCGTCGCTGCCGTGACGCTTCTCGCCGCCGTTGTCTTCTCGAGCATGGGCGGGCTTGTCGGCACGGTTCCCGTGCTTCTCGCCATCATTGTCGGTTACCTGGTCTCTCTCGCGCTTGGGCTCGTCGACTTCGCGCCCGTTGCCGAGGCGGCTTGGGTGGGTCTGCCGCACGTCTCGCTGCCTCGCTTCGACCTTGGCGCAATCGCTCTCGTCGCCCCCGTCGCTGTCGTCGTGGTCATCGAGCACATCGGCCACCTGCTCGCCGTCGGCGAGATCGTGGGCAAGGACTATCGTCCGATGCTTCCGCGCTCGCTCGCCGGTGACGGTATCTCTACCGTGATCTCTGGTTTCCTTGGTGGCCCTCCCACCACCACGTATGCCGAGAACATCGGCGTCATGAGCGTCACGCGCGTCTACTCGACGCAGATCTTCTGGTATGCGGCCGCCTTCGCCCTCGTGGTCGGCGGATTCTGCCCCAAGCTCGCCGCGCTCATCCAGTCCATCCCGAGTCCGGTGATGGGCGGCGTGAGCCTGCTGCTCTTTGGCCTTATCGCCTCCAACGGTCTGCGCATGCTCGTCTCCAACCGCGTTGACTTTGACGTCAACCGCAACCTCATGATCGCCTCCGTCGTCATCATCCTCGGCGTTGGCATGGAGACCTCCGGCATCGCCATCCCCATTGGCGACTACACGCTGCCTGGCATGGCCACTTCGGCACTCGTTGGCATCTTGCTCAACCTCATCCTCCCGCGACCTGCTGCGGAGGGGGAGGGCAGCGAGTCCTAGAGAGGGCTTGCCGTCTGGATAAGAAGGTCGCTCTCAAATTGAGAGCGACCTTCTATCATTTATCGATAGGGAAGTGCGGATTCTGGGTATTGTAGCTTCAGATGGGTTCAAGTCGAAAAGGGGACACCATGAGCACCGAAGCACTAGACCTTGCCATCATCGGCGGCGGCCCTGCGGGCCTCTCGGCGGCGATCTATGCGAGTCGCGCCCTGTTCAATGCCCTGACCTTTGAGCGTGAGGCACTTGGCGGTCAGGTGATCCTCACGAGCGAGGTCGACAACTACCCAGGCGTCCCGGGGGCCGACGGCTACGGTCTTGTCGACGCCATGCGCACCCAGGCGGAGGGCCTCGGCGCGCGCATCATCATGGACCCGGTGAGCGCCCTTTCCCACGATGTCTCATCCCAGAGGTTTTCCATCAGAACCGCCACGGGCTCCTTTGAGGCCTCCTCCGTCGTAGCTGCCCTGGGGGCGCAGCCGCGGCACGCGGGCTTTGCGGGTGAGGAACGCTTCACGGGCAGGGGTGTCTCGTACTGCGCAACGTGCGACGGCATGTTCTATAGAAACAAACACGTGTTCGTAATTGGCGGCGGAAACTCGGCGGCAGAGGAGGCTCTCTTTCTTGCAAGAATCGCCAGCAAGGTCACGCTTGTCGTGCGCAAGGATCACCTGAGAGCACAGGCCGCGCTTGTAAACGAGCTCCAGAAAAACGATAAGGTCGAGATTCGCCTGCTCACGAGCCTAGTTGAGCTTGATGGTGACGATTTGCCCCAGCGACTCGTGTTCCGTGACAACGCCACCGGGGAAACCTATGAGGAGACGCATGATTCCGGGAGCTTTGGGGTCTTCGTCCTTGCGGGTCGCGTCCCGGAGACGAGCCTCCTTGAGGGTCTCGTTGACACGGACGAGGCGGGGTACGTGATTACGGACGAGCGCATGGCCACGAGGACGCCGGGCTTGTTCGTTGCCGGCGACGTACGGGCAAAGCCGCTGAGGCAGATCGTGACGGCCGCCTCGGATGGAGCCGTGGCAGCCACGAGCGCCGCCGCGTTTCTCGGTCATCCGATAGAGGGTTAGGGTCGTCCGGTCTCCACGGCGTTCAGAGGTCTCTCTCGTCTCCCCTATAAAACCGTGATAATATATCTTATGTAAAGTAGAGATTATCGGAGATTTGCATGCATTTTGGGCCACTTCCCCAAGCTTCGAGCCTCTGGGCCTTCCTAGGAGCCTGACTTGCGAGAGCGAGCCTCAGGACCGCGCTCGTTCGCTCTCGTTACTCGGCCCTCGCACATGACGCCAAGCTTGAGCCTCGCGTCTCCAACGGCCTCGGACCCAACGATGAACAGAAGCTCGTCAGTTGCGCACAGACGCGTCTCCCCCGTGGGAACGAGTTCTGTCCCGGCCCTCTCAACGAGCAGGAGTCGCACCCCGTCGGGCCACGGAACCTCTCGTACGAGCATTCCCTCAATGCGGCTCCCGGCACCGACGCGCACGTGCCCGAGGTCCTTCTCGCCAGACAGGCCGGTCACCGAGGAGTCGTCTGAGCTCACACCTATGAGGCCTGCGAGCAGGTGCTCGTAGAAGGCGTCCGTCTTGGTGAGGCTTGAGGTCACATAGGCCAGAATCGAGACGATCGAGACCGAGAGCAGCGCGTCCAGGGATCCGGTGAGCTCGAAGACCATCACCACGGCCGTCACGGGCGCCCTTACCACGCCTGCGAACAGGCCTGCGACCCCAAGCGCAACGAAGTTTGGGAAGAACGCGTGTTCTGAAATTCCGAGTGCCGTTCCACAGAGCGAGAAGACGCCCCCAACGAGTCCCCCCATGACGACCAGGGGAAAGAGCGTCCCTCCCGGAGCCCCGGAACCAAAGCAGATTGCGGTGAAGAGGTACTTTCCCAGGAGCAGTGCCACTAGAAGCCCGAGCGCGGGGGCCTCTGGGGATAGAAGGACCTCGAGTATGGCGTCTCCGCCGCACATGAGCTCCGGCCAGGCAAAGGCCATGACGCCCGCGAGCGCGAAGGGAATGACGAGGCGTGCCTGCGGGAGGCGCCCCCTCACGTGTTCATAGAGGCTCTGGACTGCGAACATCCCTCGGTTGTGGAGGGCCCCGAGGACCCCGCAGGCGAGGCCGAGAACCACGACGAGCAGGTAGTCAACGTGCGGCAGGTCGCGCAGAAACTCGAGACTCACGACGGGGTCGATGCCCACGACCTGCGATACGAGGAAGTCCGATACGACCGCCGAGCACATTACTGAGATAATGAGCGGGGCGCTGAACTGCTTGTGAATCTCCTCGAGGGCAAAGAGGACCCCCGTGAGCGGGGCATGGAAGGCGGCGGACATGCCGGCCGCCGCGCCACAGGTGACGAGGAGCCGCTCCTCTCCCCTCCTGCGACCCAGCGCTCGAGAGACCGCCTTGCCTGACATTCCGCCCAGCTGGACAGATGGTCCCTCCCGTCCGAGTGAGAGTCCTGAGAAGGCGAGGAGCGTTCCCTCGGCGAACTTGGCGGGAATGATGCGCGCCCAGGGCGCATCGAGGCGGTCCAGCACCTCGGCGTCAACCTGCGGGATTCCCGATCCCGAGGATTGCGGCTCCCATCTCAGAAGTGCGGAGACGACGAGAAGTACCACGGCGAGCACGCAGAACCAGCAAGCCATGAGAAGGGCATCGCCGGCTGCTGCGCCCGTTATGTCTCTGAGCAGGTGTTCGGCTCCCGAGAGGGCGAGTCGATAGAGGGTGACAACTCCCCCGCCGACAAGACCCACGAGGGCGCCCTCCCAGACGAGGCTCACCTGGAAGCGCCGCGAGAGACGCCTCTCGACGGGATTGCCGTCACGTGGCCCGGATCCGGACCTGCGAGCCTCCCGAGACACGCGCATGCCGCCTAGTTGACCTTGACGAGGGTGAAGACCTCCTGGTCGAAGTCCCTGGCGATGATCTCGCGCGGGTTGAGAAAGCAGAGCTCGAGAATGAAGCCAAAGCCTGCGACCTCGGCGCCCGCCTGCTCGACGAGCTTGGCTGCGGCAACGGCGGTGCCGCCGGTGGCCACGAGGTCGTCGATAATGACGACGCGGTCGCCAGCGCTCAGGGCATCGCGGTGTATCTGCAGCTCGTCGGTACCATATTCGAGTGAGTAAGTCTGTGAGAAGACCTCACGCGGAAGCTTGCCCGGCTTGCGCGCCGGTACGAAGCCGCACCCAAGGCGATACGCCACGGGCGCCCCAACGAGAAAGCCGCGCGCCTCGGCGCCCACGACCTTGGTGATGCCCCTGCCCTCAAAGTGCCCCGCGATCTCGTCTATGACGGCGTGGAGCGCCTCGGGATCGTCGAAGAGCGGCGTGATGTCCTTGAAGACTACACCAGGCTCGGGATAGTCGGGGATGTCGATGATGTGGCTCTCAAAGTCGAACGCGCTCATGAGCGAGTGCTCCTCTCGGTTCCCTGGGATTCCTTGCTCCCCTGCGTGGGGAACGGTTTGGTGACGCGCCGGGCAATGAGCTCGTCGCGTACGGTGTTGGTAAGCCCGAGCATACGTGAGAACGCCTGGTCAAAGCGGGCCCGTGCAGCCTCGGTGTCCTCGATCTCCACGCCGCCGCCCTTTCTGGCAAATACGACGAGTGCCTGCTCGAACATCGAGGACTCGCGGTTGGCGGCGATGACGTACTGCCTGAGGTTCTTGGGGCCGATGCCAAAGTGCCGCAGCTCGTCACAGACCCTGATGAGCGAGAGGTCCTTTCCATCCACGAGGTCTCGGCCGTGGGGTGACCTCGTGAGCTTGATGACGCCGGCTTCGGAGAGCTGCCTCACGAAGCTCGCGCTCACGCCGGCGAGCTCGGGCATCCTGTCGATGGGATGGAGCTTGTCGCGGATCTCGTCGTCGTCAACGGGGAGCGTGATGGTGTCCGCGAGCTCGGCCTGCCCCTTGGCCACCGGATCGGGCGCCTTCCCAGAGTCGGCCTTCTCGAGCTCCTCCCGAATGACCGAGAGCGGAAGGAAGCGCGTCTTCTGAAGGTAGAGAATCGTCTCGAGGCGACGAATGTCCCTCTGAGAGTAGAGACGATAGCCGCTCGGCGTGCGCGAGGGGTTGAGCAGGCCCTCGTCCTGGAGGTAGCGGACCTTGGATATCGAGAGGTCCGGATACTCCTGCTGCAGCTTCTTGACTACCTTGCCGATTGTCAGATATCCGGCGTCGGTCATGGCGGCTACGCCTCGGTGTCGATTCGCCTTGGAGTGGCGTTGGTGTGGAACACCATGCGAAAGGTGCCGATTTGGATGGTCGACCCGTCCTTGACCGTGGCGCGCGACGCAATGGCCCCGTCGACCCAGGTGCCGTTGAGCGAGCCAAGGTCCTCGACGACGGCATAGCCGGACGCGATGTTGGAGATGTCGAGGCGCGCGTGGTTGCGGGAGACCGTCATGTCGTTGAGAAACACGCTGCTGCGCGGATCTCGCCCAAGCGTGATCTGGGGCGAGTCGAGTTCAAAAACCTGGCCGATCTGAGGGCCCTTTACGATGGTGAGCGTCGGGTTTGCCGGCTTGTGCGCGCCCATGAGGTCGGGGACCGTGGAGTCCGCGGCGGGCATTCTAAAGATCTCGGTCGCGCCGGATCCAGATCCGATGTTCGAAGTCTCGGGCATGTCTCTCCCCTCGTCGCTTATGCATTACATGATACCGCGCATTAGCGGCAAGCGACACAGTCCATCTCGATAAGGGCGCCAAGCGGAAGCTCGTTCACGCCCACGACGGCACGGGCGGGCGCGGGCGTGGTGAACCGGCGAGCGTACACCTCGTTCATGGCGTCCATGTCAGCGAGGGAGGCGAGGTAAACGGTTGTCTGCGCGACGTCTGCGAGCGAGCAGCCGACCTCCTCGAGCAACGCTTCGATGATGTCTATCACACGCTCGGTCTGCTCGCGAATGCCCCCCTCCACAAGGCGAGTGCTGTCCTCGTCAGAGATTGGGAGCTGTCCGGAGGCAAACACGAGCCTGCCGGCGGTCGTGCCCTGGGAATAGGGGCCGATTGCCTCGGGGGCGCGTCGCGCGTTGATGGAGTACTTCATCGTTTCTCCTCCTGAGTCCGTGCAGGCCGATCAGACGAGCGATCGTGCTCCCACAAAGCCCGCTCCCCCGCGCAGGATACCCCAGCCTTCGAGCGCCTCGCGAGAGACGCGGACAGGGCCGGAACCGTCGAGCTCAGACGCCCAGGGTAGCTCCCTAGAGAGGAGCGAGCGCAGGGCGCGGTGACCAATGGGGCTCACCTCGGTAAAGGAGAGCAGGCTCCTCCATAGTACGCGAGCGGATGCCGGGGGCACCAGCAGAAGGTACGCGGGCGTTCCCGCGGGCGACGAGACGTGGCAGACAACACAGGAGATGGCGTCGAGGCGAAGCTGCCTCACGGCCCCGGGCTCCGGAGGGCGCTCGCCGTCATGGAGATAGTCGAGAAGGACCTCCTCGGCAAGGTCTCCCCCCAGCAGCAGAGGAACGAGCATGTCGCTGGCATCCTCAACCTGAACTTCAGGGAAAGCCTCGGACCCCTGGGCGTCTCTCGCCTGGGCAAGAAACTCGATCCACGCGGCAACCGCCTCGCGGGTCTGCGTGGCATCTATCACGACGACCTCGTGATCTCCGGTTCGCAGGGCAAGGGGCGCACCCAGAAGGGAGCCGTCACCCGTTAGCACCACCTCGAAGTTGGCCTCGCCAACCTCCAGGATTTTGCCGCCGAGTGCGATCGAGGCGAGGTCGAAGCCGCCATCACCGCTGATCAGGAGATACTCGCAGCCGGTGAGGTCGGCGAGAAGCGCCTCGCGCGTGCTGAGGGCCCCCTCGGAGGCGTATTCACTCACCCCGAGGATGCCGGTCCGCTCGGAGGGAGAGAAGTTCGCGCCAAGAAGTAGGTGCTCGCCGTGGAGGATGCCCGGCTTCCGCTCGCTCACTGCTCTGCGCCCGCCCTCGATCGGCTCTTTCGAATGATGTCTACGCCCTCTGCCGTATAGACCACGGCCGTGGCAAAGGAGCACACGACGCCGAGGTAGACGAAGAAGATCCCGAGCGCAGCGGGCTGGGAGTTCAGGCCCGGGAGCCAGGCTAGGTCAACGATGCCCAGGCCCTCGATCACGGGCAGCCCGAGCAGGAGATCGCAGAAGCCAAACATGAGAAGCGCCGTGGCGGTCTTGCCGATGTAGGTGACATCGATCGGGCGACGACGAAAGTGCTGGAGGATGAGTCCGCCGAGGGCGAGGTAGACGTCGCGGCCGATGACGAAGACCGGGACCCAGAGCGGGAGGTCGCCGACGATGAGCAGGCCGAGGACACCCGTGAACAGCAGGATGCGGTCCATGATCGGGTCCATGATCTTGCCGAGCCAGCTCACGGTCTGCGTGCGACGCGCGATCTGCCCGTCGAGGAAGTCGGTGGTGGCGGCAATCACGTAGCAGACGAGTGCGGCGGTGCGGTGTATGCCCCCGGCAAAGAGCAAGAGAAAGGCAATGGTCAGGGCGAGCCTGCAGAACGTGATGACGTTGGCGACGGTGAAGACTTCCGACGAGGGGTTCTCCGAGGTTCCCACGGGCATCTCGGTCGTGCCCTCAGCCTGCGCGATCGCGGCATCGGTGTCGGCGAGTGTCTTGACGCGCTCCTTGGTTCTCTGGGTTCTCTCTGACACGAACGAAGCCTCTCAGGTTGAATAGCCACTTACTCAGGTTACCCATCCTAGCGCAACTTGATACGGAAAGGGTAAGGTCTCTAGAGGACGCACCTCTCCAGCAGGGCCGTCATGACTCGAATTCCCTGGGCGTAGACCCGTCTGGAGATCCTCTCGTTAACGCCGTGCAGCCCGCGTGCGAGCTCCTGCGGTTCTGGTCGGAAGGGTGTCATCCTGAGGAGCTTGTCGCAGACGGCCTCGTAGCGCACCGAGTCTGTCCCGCCGCACACGATCGAGGGGACGACGAGGGACCCGGGATGGTAGATGCCCATGACCTCGACGAGCTCGTCATAACCAAAGCCGCTCGCCTCGTCGAGACGACCAGCGGGCGTGTAGTGCAAGACCTCGAGCTCGACCTCTTCGCCAGCGGCGGTCCTCGCCCATTCGAGGAGGTCGGTGTCGGTGACCCCGGGCAGGAGTCGGAAGTTGATCGTCGCGCTCGCGTCGGCGGGCATGACGTTGGGGGCGGGCGAGCTCCCGAAGATCTGGTCGACCGCCATCGTCGTTGTCACGAGCGGGAAGAGCGAGCGCGAACTCGCGGCTGCGTCGGCGATGGCTCCGACGTTTGCCGCAACGTCCCCCACGAGGCTCTTGTAGGGCTCGAGCGTGATATGGCTCGAGAGCAGCTCGAAGGTTCTGGAGACCACTGGAGTGAGGACGGGAGACCACAGAGCCTCCCGCAGTCGCGCGACCGTTGAACACAGGCGCTCGAGCGAGGTGCCGCCAAAGGGGTTCGAGGAGTGCCCGCCGGAGCCCCTTACGGTTAACCTGAGGTCGAGGTAACCCTTTTGTGACATCCCGGCGTCCGAAATGGTTACCCCGGGGGCGCCATAGGCAGCGGCGTCAGAAAATGTACTCACGCCCTCGTCGAGCGAGAACGCGGCCCGGACGCCGCGGCGTTCGAGCTCGCCCGCAAGCGCCGTTGCGCCGTGGCTGTTGACCTCCTCGTCCTCGCCGAAGGCGAGCACGATGGTCCTTCTCGGCATTCCGTGGAGCCCGAGCAGGAGGTCCACCGCCTCCAGCTCGCCCATAAGCATTTCTTTGATGTCAAGGGCGCCCCTGCCCCAGATCCACGTTTCATCCACGTGGCCGCCAAAGGAATCATGCAGCCACTCCCCCTCCGTTCCCGGCACGACGTCGACGACGTCCTGGTGCGCGAGGAGAAGCGCGCACGGGAGCTCTGGTTGGCTCCCGGGGACGGTTACCAGGATCGAGTGACCAAAGCGCTCGAAGGTCGCGTGCTCAGAGAGTCTTGGATATGAGGTGCGCACGAGCTCGTAGAGCTCGTCAAACGGGCCGAAGTCAGTCGTCTCCGGAGTCGCATAGACCGTGCGCAGCGCCAGCGCCGAGGAGAGGCGCGCGACGGCGCCCTCGACGTCCAGCTCCGGGTAGTCCTCTTCGTGGGCAAAGAGGTCGTAGTGGTTGCGGTTTCCTGTCACGCTCGCCTCCGTGGGCTAGGGGTTGGGAGCGATGGCCCGGACCCTTCTCACGAACTCGATGGAGCTGAGCTGGCTCACGACGTCCTCGGAAACCGCTCCGCTGACCTCGATGAGGGTGTAGGCGTTGGACCCGCGGCTCACGTTGCTCATGTTCTCGATGTTGAGCCCGGCATCCGCCACGAGCTGCGAGAGGCGTCCGATGACGCCCTGCGCGTTCTCGTGGAAGATCGCGATGCGCGATCCCCCGGTGAGGGGGCCGAGGTCCACGCGACCGTAGTTAACGGAGTTGGTGATGTTGCCGTTCTCCAGATAGTCGCGAAGCTGGTTTGCCGCCATGACGGCGCAGTTGTCCTCGGCCTCGCCCGTCGAGGCGCCAAGGTGAGGCAGGACGATGGCGTTCTTCATGTTCGCGCTCGCGGGATTGGCGAAGTCCGTGACGTAGCGGGCGATCTTTCCGTCGTCGAGGGCCTCGGCGAGGGCCTGCTCGTCAACGAGGGCGTCACGCGCGAAGTTGAGGAGCACCGCCCCCGTCTTCATCTTGGAGATGGCGTCGGCAGAGATCATGCCCTTCGTGGAGTCCGTCGCGGGGACGTGCAGGGTCACGAAATCGCAGGACGAGAGGAGCTGGTCGAGGTCGGTCGCGTGCTCGATCCTGCGGTCAAGGCCCCATGCGGCGTTGATCGAGAGGTACGGGTCATAGCCCATGACCTCGGCGCCGAGGGCGATGAGGACGTCGGCCACCTGCGCGCCGATCGCGCCGAGGCCGATGACGCCCACGCGCTTGCCGGCGAGCTCGCAGCCTGCGAAGCGCTTCTTGGCCTTCTCGGCACGCTTGGCGATCTGCGGGTCGTCGCTCGCCTCGTGAACCCACTCGGCGCCGCCGATGACGTCTCTGCAGGCGAGCAGCATGCCGCAGATGACGAGCTCCTTCACAGCGTTTGCGTTGGCGCCGGGCGTGTTGAAGACGACTATGCCGCTCTGCGCGTAGCGCTCGACGGGGATGTTGTTGACGCCCGCACCGGCGCGAGCCACGGCGAGCAGCGAGGCGGGGGCCTCGATCTCGTGGAGGTTTGCACTGCGGACGAGCCAGGCGTCCGCTTTGGCGGGGTCGTCCACGAAGGCGTAGCCCGCCTGCTCGAGGGCGTCGGTGCCCACCGTGGAGATGTTGTTCATGCAGTGAATCGAGTACATGGCCCCTCCTACGCGCGGTGCGCGAGCTCGAAGTCCTTCATGAAGCTAACGAGCGCCTCAACGCCCTCGCGCGGCATGGCGTTGTAGATTGAGGCGCGCATGCCGCCCACGGAGCGGTGACCCTTGAGGTTGACGAGGCCGTGCTCGGCAGCCTCCTTGACGAATGCGGCGTCGAGGTCCTTGTCGCCCGTCACGAACGGCACGTTCATGAGGGAGCGGCAGGACGGATTGACCGTGGACGAAAACAGGTCGGACTCGTCGAGGAAGTCGTAGAGCGCGGCCGCCTTCTCGGCATTGCGCTCCCCCATCGCCTGGAGTCCGCCGTTCTTCTCGATCCACTGGAAGACCTTGCCGCAGACGTAGATGCCCCAGCAGTTGGGCGTGTTGTAGAGCGATCCCGCGTCGATCTGCGTCTTGAGGCGAAGCATCGTGGGGACTCCGGGGAGGTCATCCGGCACGAGGTCCTCGCGCACGATCACGATCTGCACACCTGCTGGGCCCACGTTCTTCTGCACGCCGGCGTGGATGAGGCCGTAGCGGGAGACGTCAACGGGCTCGGAGAGAAACATCGAGCTCTGGTCGGCAACGAGCACGTGACCCTTTGTGTTGGGGAGCTCGGGGAACTTGGTGCCGTAGATCGTGTTGTTCTCGCAGATGTAGAGGTAGCTCGCGTCCTCGCGGATGGGCAGGTCGGAGCAGTCGGGGATGTAGGAGAAGTTCTTGTCCGCCGAGGAGGCAACGGCCACAGCGTCACCGAGGATCTGCGCCTCCTGGAAGGCCTTCTTGGCCCAGTTGCCGGTAATCACGTAGTCTGCCTTGCCGTTGGTGGCGAGGTTCATGAAGACCGTGGAGAAGAGCAGCGAGTCGCCACCCTGGACGAAGATGACCTTGTAGTTCTCGGGAATGCCCATGAGGCGGCGCAGGGTGGACTCGGCGTCGTCAAGGATCTTCTGGAAGACGGAAGATCGGTGGCTCATCTCCATGACGCTCATGCCGCAGCCGGCGTAGTCGAGCATCTCGTCCGCGCACTGCTTGAGGACGTCCTCGGGCAGCACGGCGGGACCGGCGGAGAAGTTGTATACGCGTGCCATGTGATCCTCCAATGGTTGGTCTTGCCGTGGGGACCATCATAGGCTCGGCGCGGTATGCGGATGACGTGTTCCGCGAGACGTTTGCCTGTCTGAAACGAAAAGAGGCCAGGGATAGCTCCCTAGCCTCGAAAATGCTGGTCGGGTGGACTGGATTCGAACCAGCGACCCCTTGACCCCCAGTCAAGTGCGCTACCAAACTGCGCCACCACCCGTTTGCGAAGAAGAACTATAGCACCCTTCTTTGAAGAGGGCAAGAGGATTTTGGATATGCCTGCCTCATGCGCAGGCGCGGACGAGCCCGCTTCCCTTCTCGCAGGTAATCTCTACCGTGCCCGTGGCGCCCTCGATGTCGCGGATGACCTCGCCGACGGCCGGCAGCGTGATGCGACTGCCCTCGAGGGGGTTCTTGACGCTGATGATCGGCGCCGAGAGCGTCGCCTGGACATGGCTGCGCTCGAAGGCGAGGTCACAATCATCCATCCGGCAGTTAACGAGCTTGAGGCCCTCGCAGTAGCAGAGGGGCTGCGTGCCCACGATGAGGCAGTTCTCAAAGGTCACGTTCTGACTGTACCAACCGAGGTACTCTCCCTTTACGCGCGAGTTGCGCACCACGACGTTCCTCGCATGCCAGAAGGCGTCCTTAGTGTCGAAGTCGCAATTATCGAATACGGCATCCTCTATGTACTGGAACGAGTACTTTCCCTGGAAGCTAACGTTGCGGAGGCGCAGCCCGGTCGAGCGCATCATGAAGTATTCGCTCTGGGCCGTGCAGTCCTCCATCTCGATGCCGTGCGTGGACCAGCCGAACTCCGGGGAGGCGATGTCGCAGTCACGCATGTGGACGCGCGTGCACTCGCGCAGCGCCTTGATCCCGTGGAGCCGGCATCCTTCAACGGTCACGTCGCTGCTGTACCAGAGCGCGGCGCGGCAGAGCTCGGTCATCTCCACGTCATGCAGGCATAGCCCCCGGTCGTGCCAGAACGGGTAGCGCAGGTTCATGAACGCGCCGTCCACGGTGACGTTGTCGCACTCCTTGAAGGCGCTCTCGCCGTCAGCCGGCCCGTCGAAGCGACAGTTGCGCACGACGAGATCCCTCTGGCCGTAGAGGGCGCGCTCCTCGTCAAACGTCATGCTCTCGACGATCTTCTCGCTCATAGGACCCATCCTTTATCGCAGGTACTTTTCGAAGAACCCCTGGAGCCTGTCCCAGGGGATGGCGTTCTTCCCACCGCCGTCGTAGAGGTCGGTGTGCACGGCGCCCGGCACGAGCACGAGCTCCTTGTTGTCGCCCTTGAGTAGAGAGAAGGCGTCCTTGCCCATGTAACAGGAGTGTGCGGCGTCTCCGTGGAGCACCATCACGGCGCTCTCGATCTCATCTGCGTAGGCGAGGATGGGCTGGTTGAGGAAGCTCTGGGTTCCGATGACGTTCCAGCCCTCGTTTGAGTTGAGCGAGCGGGGGTGATAGCCGCGCGGCGTCTTGTAATAGTCGTAGTAGTCGCGCACGAAGGACGGGGCGTCCTCGGGGAGCGGGTCGACGACGCCGCCGGCGCGCTCGTAGGCGCCCGCCGCGTAGTCGCGAGTGCGCTGCTCGGCGAGGGCCCGGCGCTGGGCCTGTCGCTCTTCGGTGCTGTCGTTGGCGTCAAAGTAACCCTTGGCCGAGATGCGCGCCATGTCGTACATCGTGGACGCCACCGTCGCCTTGATGCGCGGGTCGAGCGCGGCGGCGTTGAGCGCGAGCCCGCCCCAGCCGCAGATGCCGACGATGCCCACTCGTTCGGCGTCCACGTCGTCGCGACACGAGAGGAAGTCAACGGCAGCGAGGAAGTCCTCCGTGTTCACGTCGGGGCTCGCCATGTAGCGGGGCTCACCGCCGGACTCGCCGGTATACGACGGATCGAAGGCGACCGTCAGGAAGCCGCGCTCGGCCAGCGTCTGCGCGTAGAGGCCCGCGCACTGCTCCTTGACCGCACCGAACGGCCCGCAGACGGCGATCGCGGCGAGGCGAGCCCCCGGCTCGACGGATCGGGGACGATAGAGGTCGGCCGCCAGCGCGATCCCGTAGCGGTTGTGGAATGTCACCTTCTCATGGTCGACATGGTCGGACTTGGGGAACGTCTTGTCCCACTCATCGCTCAGGTGAAGGTCCATCTCGCTCATGATTGCTCCCTCCGTTGCGGCTGCATCTCAGTGGAAATACGATTGAGCAGGTAATCGATGGCGTCGATGCCATGTTGTCGCACATGCATCTCGTTGACCAGGCGTGCCCGCTCGCGCAGAAGGGCGCGTTTCGTCTCGCGCACGCGGCCTTCCTCGCAGCAGTTCCGAGCGCGGCTTGCGGTCGCGTCGTCGCAGGCGCAGTCCGCGAGGCAGTGCTCGATGTCGGTCGTCAGGTCTCCCATCGGTTGGCCTCCTCTCTCGTCCTCAGTTTAGCGACGCAACGTCATCATGTATAATTCCCATATCGCATGATGTTCCATGCAGATTTTGAATATAAGGAGGCGAGAGGGACGTGGAGCTGCGCCATCTCAGGTACTTCCTCATGGTCGCGCGAGAGGGCACGATTTCTGGTGCCGCTGCCGCGCTGCATGTCTCGCAGCCGTCGCTCTCACGACAGATGCAAGAGCTCGAGCGCGATTTGGGCGTTCGCCTCTTCGACCGGGGCAGCCGGCGCGTCACGCTCACCGAACCCGGCATGCGCCTGCGACGACGCGCCGAGGAAATCGTTGACCTGGTCGGCCGCACCGAGGACGAGTTCCGCCTCACGGCCGACACCCTTGCCGGGGAGGTGCGCATCGGTGGCGGCGAGACACCAGCCATGGGACTTCTCGCGGACGTCATTGCCGGGTTCGTGGAGACATACCCGCTCGTGCGCTTCTCGTTGTTCAGCGGCAACGCGGAGAGCGTGAGCGAGCGGCTCGACAGCGGGCGCGTCGACTTTGGTGTCTTCATCGGCCACGCGGATCTGTCGCGCTACGAGTTTCTCCAGCTACCTGCCTGCGACCGTTGGGGAGCCTTCATGCGTGAGGACGATCCGCTCGCGGAGCTTGAACGCGTGACCCCATCGGAGCTTGCCAATCGCTCGCTCATCCTCTCCGAGCAGGCCAGTCGAGAGATGGGCGCGTGGTTCCACCGTGACCTCGAGGACCTGGACGTCGTGGCGACCTACAACCTGCTCTACAATGCGGCGCTCTTTGCCCGGCGTGGAATCGGCGTGGTGATTAGCCTCGAGGGCATCGTTGACACGAGCGAGGGGTCGGGACTGGCGTTCCGACCCCTCGAGCCCGTCATCTCGGCGGATGTTTTCATAGCGTGGAAGCGCTATCAGTCCTTCTCCCCCGCCGCCGAGGCGTTTCTCGGCGAGATTCGTGCGCGCTGGGGCGCGTGACGCTCCGCCCAAAAAAAGGTTTGGGTTCACAAAGGGAGACGGGGTGCTCGGCGTGACGCAAAATGCGCAGGTTGCACATTCGCGGCGCCCTTACTGAGCGGAGATGATGAACCCAAACCGCGGAATGGGTTACGCCAGGGCGTCCTCGAGCTCCGCCACGGTCACGAGTTTGGAGCCGTAGCACTTCTCGCAGTGCTCGAGCGCGCCCTCCTGCGTGCCGCAGAGGAAGGTCATCGTGGCGTCGGTCACCACGACGGAGGCGTAGTTGTTGAAGTAGGCGTCGGCCAGGGTGTGGAGCACGCAGATGTTGGTGTCTGCGCCCACGGCGATGACAGTCGTTACGCCCAGCTCGCGCAGGGTGAGGTCGAGGTCGGTCTGGAAGAAGCCGGAGTAGCGGCGCTTGGGGATGATGATGTCTCCCTCCCCCACCTCGATCTCCGGGAAGATGCGCGTCTCGCCGGCGATGCCGTGATCGCCCCAGAGGTCGAGCTCGCGGTCCATGCCGCGAACGTGCGCGTCGTTGCAGTAGATCACCGGGATGCCGGCGGCGTGGCAGGCGGCCACGGAGCGCGCGACGGCGGCGCGGTAGGCGGCGGTCGCGGCGTCGGGGTCGTAGAGCGAGTCGTCGCCCACTGCCTCGATGGCATCGATGACAAGCAGTGCGGCGGCTGAAAGATCGGTCTTCATGAGGCTCCCTCCAGGTTGCGTTGGCGACGACTCTACCACGTTGGGCTGATGCAAAGGGTGATTTTGAGCTCCCGGGAGCCTCAGAGGCAGTATTTTGGCCCTCCGGTGTCAGTTTTTGCCTCGTTTGTGTGAGCGGGCGCAAAAATCGCATAAGCGATCGAATCAATAGAAATCGTTATCTGGGATGATGCGGCCATGTTTTGACGAAACGACAAATTGGGAAGAGAATTGCCACACAAACGGGCCTCAAACTGACACCGGAGGGCCAAAATACTGCCTCAAGCGCTTCGAGCGAGGATGGAGCATCACACATGAACGAGGGATTCTTCGAGCGCGCCTGGGATGTGGTGAGGCAGATTCCCGAGGGTCGCGTTGCCAGCTACGGTCAGGTGGCACGCCTCATGGGCGCGCCTCGCTGCGCACGGCAGGTGGGATACGCCATGCACGGAAGCCCTGGAGTTGCCGGCGGCGTACCATGTCATCGCGTGGTATTCGCGGATGGCTCACTGGCACCTGGCTTTGCCTTTGGCGGTCCTGGTGAGCAGCGCCGCATGCTCGAGGCGGAGGGCGTGGGCTTCTTGTCCACCGGAAGCGTGGATATGAAGAATTTTTCCTGGGAGGCGTAGACGGGCGGAAACGGGTACAAGAGCGCCAGTCAATCAAGGAGGCCCCATGTCATACGCCGTCATCTGCAGCTCAAAGACCGGCAACACGAAAAAGCTCGCTCAGCGTGCGCGAGAGGTTCTGGGAGAGGAGAACGAGTGCTCGGCCGATAACGCCGATCTGGTGCTCGTGGGATCTTGGACCGACAAGGGCGGCATGGACCCAGCTATTGCAGACGCGCTCCCCCAGCTTGCAGGTAAGACGGTATTCCTCTTCGGCACCTGCGGGTTTGGCGGCAGCCAGACGTACTACGACCGCGTTCTCGATCGCTTTGCCGCGGCGCTGCCCGAGGGCGCCAATGTGATCGGGCGCTTCATGTGCCAGGGTCAGATGCCTCCCGCCGTGCGCGAGCGCTACGTGAAGATGTCCAGCCAGGACCCGGCGCGCTTTGAGCCCATGATTGAGAACTTCGACCGCGCGCTCGGTCACCCCGACGCAGCCGACCTTGACGCCTTCGAGGTTGCCCTTCGCGCTTCGCTATAGATTTGCGGCCGCAAAAGTTCTGTGAGCTTCTGGGTTTTCCCAGCTTGTCATAATACTCGCCTGACTTTTGTGGGGATAGAGAATCCTCAGTCTAGGTCCAGACGGTCCGAGAGCTCGAGCCACTCGTCCTCAAGGGCTTCGCGCTCGGCAAGGCACGCGTCGAGCGCCTCCTGCGCAGCCATGAGGGCGGTATAGTCGCTCGCGTCCACGGCGGCCATCTCCGCACGCAGCCGCTCCGGCTCCCCCGCCGTCTTCTCGAGCTTGCGGCTCACCGCGTCGAAGCGCTTCTTGAGCTCGCGACGCTCCTGGTTGGAAAGGCCCGCTGCAGCCGGGCGAGAAGGACCGTCCGCCCGCGGCTCCCCCGCGGCGGCCGCCGGGCCGGTGTTCTTCTCGCCCGCGTCCCTCTCGCCGAGAAGGCGCAGGTATTCGTCAACGCCGCCGGGCACGTGGCGGACGTGGCCGTCAATCAGGGCAAACTGATCGTCGGTCACGCGCTCCATGAGATAGCGGTCGTGGCTCACCACAAGAAGCGTCCCCGGCCAGCTGTCGAGCAGGTCCTCCATCACGGCGAGCATGTCCGTGTCAAGATCGTTGCCCGGCTCGTCGAGCACGAGCACGTTGGGCTCCTCAAGGATGACGCAGAGAAGCGCGAGGCGGCGTCGCTGCCCGCCAGAGAGATCCTTGATGAAGTTCGTAAGCTCTCGCTGATCAAAGCCCAGGCGCTCGATGAGTTGCGTGGGGCTCTGCATCTTGCCGCCCACGAGGTAGCTCCGCTTGTAGCGGCCGAGAACCTCGAGCACGCGCCAGTCGTCCTTCTCGGCAAGCGCATCCAAGTGCTGGCTCATGAAGCCAAAGCGCACCGAGAAGCCAATCTTCACGGTGCCGGACGTTGGCGCAAGCGCACCCGTCATGAGCGCGAGCAGCGTGGACTTGCCCGCGCCGTTGGCGCCGAGGATGCCATAGCGGTCGCCGGGGCCGATGAGCCAGTCCACCCCGTCGATTACGTGCGGCCCGCCGGGATAGGTAAAGCTCACGTCCTTCATCTCGATGACCTGCTTGCCCAGACGGCTCACGGCAAGGCGCTTGAGCTCGAGCGGGTTTCTGAGCGGTGGGTCGTTGGCGATGAGGGCCCGCGCCGCCTCAATGCGGAACTTCGGCTTGCTCGTGCGCGCCTTGGCGCCGTGCGCGAGCCAGTTGAGCTCCTTGCGCAGCGTGTTCTGACGGCGCTCCTCCATGACGGCAGCCTGGCGCTCGCGCTCGACGCGCTGTTGGATGTAGGCGGAGTAGCCGCCCTCGAAAGGTTCGATTCGGCGGTCGTGGACCTCCCACATGTGCTCGCAAACCTCATCGAGGAACCAGCGATCGTGTGTGACCACGAGAAGCGCGCCCTCCCCCGCCGGCCAGCGGCGCTTGAGGTGGCCCGCCAGACACTCGATGGCGGCGAGGTCAAGGTGGTTGGTGGGCTCGTCCATGAGGATGACGTCCCAGGTGTGACAGAGCACGCGGCAGAGGTCCACGCGACGGCGCTGCCCGCCAGAGAGCTCGCCTACTATGCCATCTAGGTCGAGATCGCCCACGAGCTCGTCAAGAATTGCGCGGATGCGGGCGTCCGAGGCCCAGGTGTACTCGGGAACGTCGCCAAAGATCGCGCGACGCACGGGGTCGTCGTCCGCAAGCTGGTCCGCCTGTCCGAGATAGCCCACGGAGATGTTGCGTCGCCACGTCACCGTGCCCGCGTCCGGCTCCAGCACGTGACCAACTATCTCTAGCAGCGTGGACTTGCCGTCCCCGTTGCGGCCAACGATACCGATGCGCTCGCCCTCGTTGATGCCAATGGTCTGGTCCTCCAACACGCTCTTGCCGGGCCATTCGTGCCCCACGTGCTCAAGACCGATGAGGATACCCATTACGAAGAAGCCCCCTCTGCGGCGAGCGATCTCAGCAGCGTGATCTCGGTCGCCCAGCCGTCGAGGCCGGTCTGCGGGGTCTCGAGGACCATGGGCAGGCCCGAGAGGCGCGGGTTGGTGACCACGGCGCGGAAGGTCCCGAGGCCGAGCGTGCCCGCACCGATCTTCTCGTGACGGTCCTTGTGAGAGCCGAGCGGGTTCTTGGAGTCGTTGAGGTGCAGGGCGCGCAGGCGGTCAAGCCCGATCACACGGTCGAACTCATCGAGCACGCCGTCGAGGTCGCCCATGATGTCATAGCCTGCGTCCGCCACGTGGCAAGTGTCCAGACACACGCCGAGAAGCTCGTCGTGGTCCACTCCGTCGATGATGCGCGCGAGCTCTTCGAAGGTTCGCCCGACCTCGGTGCCCTTGCCGGCCATGGTCTCCAGCAGCACCGTCGTATTCTGCCCGGGTTCCAGGACCTCGTTCAGGCCCTCGCGGATGAGTCTGATCCCCTCGTCTACACCCTGTTTGACGTGCGCACCAGGATGGAAGTTGTAGAGATGGCCGGGCATGCGTTCCAGGCGCTCCAGGTCCTCGCGCATCGCGCGCCGGGCAAACTCCACGGTCTCCGGTTTGGCGGAGCAGAGGTTGTACGTGTAGGGCGCGTGCGCCACCAGCGGGCCGATCTCGTGCTTCTCGAGCGTGTCGAGAAACGCGGCGAGGTCCTTCTGGTCCAGCTCGCGCGCGTTGCCGCCGCGCGGGTTGCGCGTGAAGAACGCGAACGTGGTGGCATCGATGGAGACGGCGTCTGACGCCATGGCCGCATAGCCACTCGCGGTGGAAAGGTGGCAGCCAATAAGCAGCCCGCTCATCGCGCGACCATCCTCAGTACGGCTTCAAGAATCGCGTCAGCCACACCGTGCAGCGGCATGGTCTCAAGCTGCTCCACGCCGCCAGCGGTCACGAACGCCACGCGGTTGGTGTCGGCTCCAAAGGTTGACTCGGGGCGGCTCACGTCGTTGGCCACGATGAGGTCGGCGCCCTTGTGTTCGAGCTTATCCTGCGCGTGGGCGAGAAGATCGTCCGTCTCGGCGGCAAAGCCGACGACGACGCGCGGGCCCTTTTTCGCGCAGAGGTCAGCCAGGATGTCAGCAGTCTCAGTGAGCGCGATCGCGTCCAGGTGCTCGCGCGACTTCTTGAGCTTGTGGTCCGCGGGCGCCGCGGGGGTGTAGTCGGCAACGGCGGCGCTGCAGATGGCAACGTCGGCGTCATCAAACTCCGCGAGCATCGCATCGTGCATCTGGGCGGCGCTCTCAACGTCCACACGCCTCACGCCGGCAGGCGTGGGCAGCGCGGTGGGTCCGGAGACGAGCGTCACCTCGGCCCCACGTCGCGCCGCGGCCTCGGCAATGGCATAGCCCATCTTGCCCGTGGACCGGTTGGCGATGTAGCGTACGGGATCGATGGCCTCGTGCGTGGGGCCGGCGTTCACGAGCACGCTCAGGCCATCAAGGTCGCGCGGCCCCAAAAGCGCCAGCGCGGCAAACACGATCTCGTCCACCCCCGCGAGCTTGCCCTCGCCCACGTCCCCGCAGGCAAGGCGACCGCTGTCAGGCCCCACAAAGCTCACGCCCCGCTCGCGCAGCGCGGCAACGTTGGCCTGCGTGGCGAGGCTCTGCCACATGTGCACGTTCATCCCCGGCGCCACGAGCACGGGACACGCGCACGCCAGAAGCGTTGTCGTGAGGCAGTCGTCGGCAATGCCGCAGGCCATCTTGGCCACGACGTTGGCGGTGGCGGGCACCACCACGGCGGCGTCCGCCCACTCGGCAAGTTCGATGTGCGGGATTGCGGATCCAGGGTAGTCGTAGAGCGACGTGGCTACGGGAGCACCGGAGAGCGCCTCGAAAGTCGTTGCGCCCACGAAACGCTCCGCGTCCCCAGTCATGGTCACGCGGACCTCGCAGCCCGCCTTCTGGAGGCCCCGCAGCACCTCGCATGCCTTGTACGCTGCGATTCCGCCACAGACGGCGAGAAGCACATGGCTTTTCTCGGCACTCACTCCTGACCCTCCTCGGAGGTGACGAGAATGCGGTGACAGTACGGGCACTCGGTGATCTCGTCGCCCTGAGAGAGGTCGTGGAAGAGGCTCGGCTGGAGCTTCACTCGGCAGACGGAGGGGACGTTGCCGTGAAGGCGCTCGACGGCGAGGCCCTTGAAGCGCTTGCGAGCAACCTCGTAGCGCTCAAGCAGGTCTGCCCCAAGGCGATTCGCAACCTGCTCGCGCTCGCGCGAGAGCTCGACGATCTCAGCCCGCAGCGAGGCGCTCTCCTCCTTGAGCGAGGCGTCCGTTGCGGCGCGCTCCCCCTGCAGGCGCTCCTGCATGAGGCGGGCGTTTCGCTCGGCGAGCTGCAGCTTCTCGAGCTTCTCGCGCAACGGCACCAGGGAGTACTCGGCCTTCTCGATGTGCTTTGCCAGGGAGGTGAGCTGCTGCTCGAGGCTGCGAACCTCACGGTGCGTGTGCTCCCCGCCCTCGGCGGCGGAGCGGACCTCGGCGGTCTTCTCATGATAGTGCGAGAGCGCCGCCTCGGCGTCGGCAACCTCGGTCTCGGCGTCCTTGCGCTGGCCGACGATGCCCTTGAGCTCGGAGGCAACCTTCTTCGCGGCGAGGTCGATGGTCTTGAGGCGGGCCTGCTGCGGCATGGCGGCGAGCACCGAGGCGCGCTTGAGGAGCCCGAGGTCGAGCTCCTGAAGCCTGAAGAGCGCGTCTACCTGGGTCATGCTTTCCCCTTCCTAGCGGTGCCGAGAGCGCTCGGCGACGATTCGAACGAGTGTGTCAGAGAAACGATGAAGCGCGTCCTCGCCCACGCGCTCGTCAAACGAGATGCGCAGCGAACCCAGCGCCTCGTTTCGGGGAACTCCCATTGCGAGAAGGACGTGGCTCGCATCGAGGGAGCCCGAGGAGCAGGCTGACGCCGCGGAGACCTCGAAGCCTTCTTGGTCGAGCGCGAGGATGAGCGTCTCGGAGTCCACCTCGGGAACGAGGATGCTCACGATGCCCGGCAGGCGGCCTGCGTCGACCGCCTCGCTCGTCGTGGGTACGATGCCGGTCCCGGGCGCGCAGAGCCGCTCGTAAAGAGCCTCGGCACGAGCTGAGACGAAGGCGCGATCCTCGCTCAGGCGCGCAGCGCAGGCCCGAGAGACCGCGGCGAACGCGAGTGCGCCGCGCACGTCCTGGGTGCCAGCACGTCTGCCGCCCTCCTGGCCACCGCCAAACGAGAGCGGACGCAGCGGGGTGCGACCCCTCACGACAAGCGCGCCCACACCGACGGGCCCGCCGAGCTTGTGCGCGGCAACGCTCACGGCGTCCACATCGGAGAGCTCGAGCGGTACATGACCGAAGGCCTGGACGGCATCTGTGTGGAAGACGGCGCCTGCGGCGTGCGCGAGCCGCGCGAGCTTGCCCACGGGCTGAATGACACCGGTCTCGTTGTTCGCGTACATGACGGACACGAGGGCGGTTCTCTCGTCGAGAAGCCCCGAGAGGGCGTCCGCGCGCACGATTCCGTCGCGTCCAGCAGGCGCGAGCTCGACCTCAAAGCCACGCTCACGTAGCGCGCCGCGAACGTCGAGCACGGAGTCGTGCTCGATTGTCGAGACGATCACCCTGTTCCGGCGCGAGGCCCGCGCCCGCGTGGCCTCGGCTAGGCCGAGAAGGGCGAGGTTGTTGGACTCCGTCCCTCCTGAGGTGAAGACGACGTCAGAGGGTCTGAAGCCTCCGCCGAGCGCTCGGACGAGGTCGCGGCGTGCCCCGTCGAGGGCGCGAGCCGCCTCTCGCCCCAAGGTGTGCAGCGAATTGGGGTTGGCCCCGGCGTAGGGGGCCTCGTCATAGGCGCGCTGCGCGGCGAGCGCCTCGACCCTCAGCGGAGCCGAGGCGGCGTAGTCGAGATATACCGTTTCTGGCGCCATCGTCTACGCGATCTTCCTGCGTCCGGTCTCGGCAGCCTCGCGGATGGCGCGGATGGCGGCGGATCGATCGGCGGCGCCGAAGACAGACGAACCCGCAACAAGCACGTTGGCACCTGCCGCGGCAACCTCCTGGGCGTTGCGAGTGTGGATGCCGCCGTCAACCTCAACGTGAGGGTTGACGCCGTGCTCGTCGCAGAGACGGCGGAGACGGCGCAGCTTGCGGACGGAGGACTCGATGAAGGACTGCCCGCCAAAGCCGGGGTTGACCGTCATGACGAGTACCATGTCGAGCTCGTCGATGATGGGCTCGAGAAGGCAGACCGGCGTCGCCGGATTGAGCGCGATCGAGGCCTTGGCGCCACGGTCGTGGATGAGCGAGACGAGCCGGTGCGCGTGCGCCGTGGCCTCGTAGTGGAACGAGACGATGTCAGCCCCGGCGTCGAGGTACTTCTCGACCATATCGTCGGGGTTGGAGATCATGAGGTGCACATCAACGGGGAGGCTGGTCGCACCCTTGACCGCCCTCAGCGTGTCGAGGCCAAAGCTGAGGTTGGGCACGAAGTGGCCGTCCATGACGTCGAGGTGAACGAGGTCGGCCGTCTCAACCTCCTTGAGCTCCTCTCCAAGCCGCAGGTAGTCGGCGGCGAGCAGGGATGGGGCGATGACTGCGGGGCGCTGCATCAGCGGGCCTCCTTTTCACTCGGGTTCTTCTCGGACTTGTGGAAGGAGAACCGCCTCTCCTCGTGATTGATGAGGCGGCGAACGTTCTCTCGATGAGACCAGACAACGATAACCGCGGCCACGGCAACGGGGGCTATGGCGACTGCGGGAAAGCCGAAGACGGCGCACCACAGGGGCAGCGAGGCGGCGGCGAAGACCGATCCGAGCGAGACGTAGCGCGTGGGGATCGCCAGCGCGAGGAAGATGGCGAGGACGCCGACCCCGATGGGCCAATAGAGCCCAAGGGCTGCCCCAAAGCCCACCGCGATGCCCTTGCCGCCGTGGAAGCGCAGGTATGGGGAGAAGACGTGCCCGCAGATGCAGGCGAGAAACACGAGGGTGAGGCTGGTGCCAAAGGCGGTGGTGTGATCCAAGGCGGAGATGTCGCCGCCGAGGGCGAGCGCGGCGATTGCCCAGCGGGAGACGAGCATCCAGACGAGGCCTTTGCTCAGGTCGAGCAGGAGCGTCGCGGCACCGGCGCCCTTTCCCACGGAGCGGGCCACGTTGGTGGTCCCGATGTTGCCGGAGCCCACGGTGCGGACGTCGACGTGACCCATAGCGATGGCGAGAATGAGGCCAAAGGGAATGCCGCAGACGAGGTAGGCGCCGAGCATGAAGACGCCGGTCCAGAGGGCAAGCTCGTTCATCAGCGCTCGCTCCCCTCGTTCTTGCGGCGGAACCTCAGGCGCACCGGCGTGCCCACCAGATCGAAGCGCTGGCGCAGGCGGTTCTCGACGAAGCGCTCGAAGTTGTCGTCAACGAGGTCGGGCGCGTTGCAGAAGAAGGAGATGACGGGCGGCTTGGAGCCGGTCTGCGTCGCGTAGTTGATCTTGAGGCGGCGGCCCTTCTCGCTTCTCGTGTGACCGCTCTCGCGGATCTCGGCGAGAAAATCGTTGAGCTGCGAGGTCTTGAGCTGCGAGGCGTGGGCATCGGCGGCCTTCACGGCGAGGCCGAGCACCTTGTCCGTGGCGCGACCGGTGAGGGCCGAGACGTTAACCGTGGGGATCCACGGCGCGAAGGCGAGGCGCTTGTCGATGGATGCGACGATCTCGTCGCGCTGCTGCTCGGTCTCGATGAGATCCCACTTGTTGAGTACGAGCACGAGGCCGCACCCGCGGTCGATCGCCATGCCGGCGACCTTTTGGTCCTGCTCGGTCACGCCCACGGTGGCGTCAACCACGAGCAGGCAGACGTCCGCGCGGTCGATGGCCTGCAGGCCGCGGACGAGACTGTAGTACTCCACGTCCTCGTGAACCTGGGACTTCTTGCGCATGCCGGCGGTGTCGACGAGCTTGATGGGCATGCCCTTCCACTCGATCACGGTATCGATGGCGTCACGCGTGGTCCCTGCGACGTCCGAGACGATGGAGCGCTTCTTGTTGGCAAGGCGGTTTCCGAGGCTGGACTTGCCCACGTTGGGTCTGCCGACGATGGCGAGGGAGAGCATCTCGTCTGCCTCGTCCTCCTCGGTGGGCTCCGGGAAGGCGGCGACGATGTCGTCGAGAAGGTCGCCGGTTCCGTAGCCGTGCGCAGCGGAGAGCGGCAGGGGCTCGCCCACGCCGAGGGCGTAGAAGTCCCAGAGGCCGTCCTGCTCGGTGTCGGGGTTGTCCTTCTTGTTGACGACGAGGAAGACGGGCTTCTCGGAGCGGCGCACGATGCGCGCGACCTCCTCGTCCTCATCTGTCACGCCGGTCGCGCCGTCCACCACAAAGACGATGACGTCGGCCTCGTCACAGGCGAGGAGCGCCTGCTCGCGGATGCGCGGGGCAAAGACGTCCTTGGACTTGACGGACTCGATGCCGCCCGTGTCGATGAGGACGAAGTCACGGCCGTTCCAGTCGGCCTCGTGGTAGGAGCGGTCTCTCGTGACACCGCGGGACTCGTGGACGATGGCGTCGCGTGACACCGCGATGCGGTTCACGAGCGTGGACTTGCCGACGTTAGGGCGGCCGACCACGGCGACAACGGGTTTGGGCATCTCATCTCCTCGCTATTCGATTTGCGTGGAAATCTTACCACGAACGGCGCAAATTCGCCGGTAAGCGCGAGACATTCACAGGTCGTCCGCCCCCGTCCGACGCTGCCGATGTCCGGCGCTCAGACAGCTTGCCGAGAAGGACGCTCGGCAAGAACTCGCGGCGG
>CASFQX010000109.1 GCA_949296375.1 uncultured Olsenella sp. | reverse complement strand
CGGCCCACCGAGAAGGGCCTCTACCTGCGCAGGCGCGCGCAGGAGATCGTGAGCCTGGCAGACCGGACCTCGGCGGACTTCTCGCACGGCGACGACATCGTGGCCGGCGACATCCACATCGGCGCGGGCGAGAGCGCGAGCATGCGCCTCATCGCCCAGCGCGTGAGCGCCTTTCGCCGACGCTACCCAGACGTTCGATTCCACCTGCACAGCGCCGTGGCGACCGACCTGATGGAACGGCTTGAGCACGGACTCGACGACCTGGCCGTGCTCATGTCGTATCCCGACGACGAGCGCCACGCGCACCTGCGGCTACCGCTCAGCGACGCATGGGGCGTCGTCATGCGCGAGGACGACCCGCTTGCCGAGCGCGAGGTGATCTCACCCACCGACCTCGCCGAGGGCCCGCTTGTCATGCCGGAGCGATCGTGGACGGGAGAGCATCTCTCGGGGCCGCTCGCAACATGGTTCGGGGACGACGGCGAGGGCATCGAAGTCGCGGCGACCTACAACCTCTCCTTCAACGCCGCGCTGCTCGTGCGGGAGGGCATGGGCCGCATGCTCACCCTCGAGGGGCTCACTCCCACCGGGCCGGGCAGCGGCCTCGCCTTCCGCCTGCTCTACCCTCCCGCAGTCTCCATCATCGACGTGGTCTGGAAACGCACCGCAACACCCACGCGGGCGATGAGCCTGTTCCTGGAGAGCCTGCAACAGTAGGCCCGCGCGGGAGGGGCGGGACCCCTCTCCGCTCGGCCGGTATGACGCCGAGTGTGCACATGTAGCGAAAAACGGGTTCCCACGGACTTGTTTTTCTCCGTATGTGCACACTCGGCAAACGTAAGGCCCGTCATAGCGGCGGCGCGCACGAGGGGCGCCGCCGCCACAGCGCCTAGCGGCGAACGACCGAGATGCGCTTGCCCACGTGCACGTCGTCAGTGCGCTCGGCCTCGTCGACCATGGCGATGGCGTAGTCGGCGTAGCTGATCTCGGAGACGCCGTCCTCGCTCAGCGTGAGCTCCTCGCCGCCGAGGATGTAGGCACCGGTGCGCGGTCCCTCGGCCTGGAAGTCGCCCGCCGGGGAGACGAAGGTCCAGCGCACGTCGTCACGCTCGCGCAGCTCCTCGAGGGCCCTTCCCTGCGCCTCGGCCAGGGGCCTGAACTCGGCCGGGAAGTCCGCGCCGTCCTTCACCTGCACGGTGTGCTCGGGGTTGACGTACAGGCTGCCGGCGCCGCCCACCACGAGCAGGCGCGCTTCAGTGCCGGACAGCGCGTCACAGAGGTGCCTGAGCGAGGTGGAGTGCTGCGGCAGGGTCTCGGGCGTCCAGGCGCCAAAGGCGTCGATGACCACGTCGAAGCCGGCGAGGTCGGCGGCGGTGAGGTCGAAGAGGTCCTTCTGGATGACGCTCGGGGCAGCGCTCTGGTTCTCGCCGCGCACGACGGCAGTGACGTCGTGGCCGCGCCCCACGGCCTCGCGAACGATGAGCTGGCCTGCCTTGCCGTTGGCGCACACGACTGCGATCTTCATGGTGCTTCTCCTCCTCCTGGCGCGTTCGTCGAAACGCGCCGCTCTCGTTTGTTGTAATCACTATGATTACAACTCTTGACGTCACAGATTGAACATCGCCTGAGTTGTAATGTCAATAGTTACAGCAAATACGGTCCGTCTCCACGGTTCCTCCATGTTGTAACTGATATATTTACAACGTTTTCAGAATGAGCGAGAAGGACATCCATGCAGATCTCGACACGCTTCACCATCGCCGCGCACGCGCTCCTGTGCGTGGCGCACTTCTCCTCCGAGCGCAAGGTCACCTCGGGCTTCATCGCAGAGAGCGTGGGCGTGAACCCCGTGGTCATACGCCGCACGCTCGGGCAGCTCAAGGAGGCCGGACTCGTGCACGTGGAGTCGGGCGTCGGCGGGACCACGCTCGCTCGCCCGGCCGAGAAGATCACGCTGCTGGACGTGTTTCGCGCGGTGGGAAGTGTGGGGGGATCGCTCTTTGACTTCCACTCCACGCCCAACCCCGCGTGCCCCGTGGGACGCAACGTCCATGCGGTGCTCGACACCGAGCTCAGCGCGGCTCAGGCGGCGCTCGAGGAGCGCCTCGAGCAGACCTCGCTCGCAGATCTTGACGCTCGGCTCGAAGGACTCGTCAAGGCTTGATAGTGCGACAAGGGCCGAGACGACACCTCCGCCGCCCGGCCCCTCTCGCCCGCGTCACATGCCGAAGTACGCGGCGATCTCGCGCATGCGCGCGGACTGCGTCACGCCGAAGGGACAGCGGGAGTCGCAGTGGCCGCACCCCGCGCACTCCCCCGCATGGCGCTCGAGGTTGCGGTAGTGCTCAGCCGCAAGCTCGTCGCCGACGCGGGCGAGGTCGTAGTACTTGTTGACCAGGCCTACCTGGATGCCAACCGGGCAGGGCTGGCAGTGGTTGCAGTACACGCAGCGCGCCTCGCGCGACTGGGGCGCCATGCTCGCGAGCTCGGAGTAGTCGCGCTCCTCGGGCGTGGCGTCGAGGTAGCCGAGCAGGTCTCGCAGGTCGTCGAGCCCGTGGACGCCCGGCAGCACCGTCACCACGCCTGGCTTGTCGAGCGCATACTGGATGCACTGGGTGCGCGTGAGCGCCCGCCCGAAGGGCGACTGGGCCGCGTCGAGCAGCTGGCCGCCGGCAAACGGCTTCATCACGCTCACGCCTATCCCGGCGCGCTCGAACTCGCGCAGCAGCTCCATGCGGTCCGCGGCCTCGCCCTTGCCGTACGCGGACTCGTCGGTGTAGTCGTACATGGGGTTCAGGCTGAACATCGCCAGGTCGAAGGCGCCCGTGGCGATGAGGCGGCGCGCGATGTGCGGACTGTGCGTGGAGAACGCCAGGTGGCGGATCGTGCCGTCGGCGCAGCGCGCCTGGGCGTAGTCCCAGATGCCCCCGTTCATCACGCGGTCGAGGTCGGCGTCCTCGTCGATGCAGTGGATGAAGCCGAAGTCGGCGTAGTCGGTGCCGATGGTCGCCAGGCGCTGCTCGAACTCCGCGATGGCCGGCTTGGCGTCGGTGGTCCACGCATAGGCGCCGCGCCCGTAGAGCGCGCCGATGTGTACCTGCACGTGCACGTCGGCGCGATGGCGGTGCAGGGCGCGCCCCATCGCCGCGAGCGGCCCGGACTCGCTGGGGATGAAGTCGAAGTGGTTGACGCCCGCGTCCACCGCCTCGTCGATGGTGCGCTCGACCTCGGCGTCGCTCGCGTTGTGAAGCCCTGCCGACCCCAGCCCGATCACGCTGATCTTCTCGCCACCATGAGGCAGCGCCCGATATTCCATGTCCTCATCCTTCCTCTTTACTGGAGTGGAGGGCACCCTGCCCCCGCTACGCCAGGCCCAGGCTGTCTACCCAGGTCGCGGCGTCATCGGTTGCGCCGGCTGAGAATCGCTCGCCGTCCAGCCAGTCGCCGCCGCCGGCGAGCTCCGCCAAGGCCGCACCGCTGTCCCCGATGCCCGACGAGGCGCTCGTGCAGAACGGCACCACGGTCTTGCCCGCGAAGTCGTTGCCCTCCGCGAAGGTGCGCAGCGGCCAGGCCGCCTCGCCCCACCAGATGGGGTAGCCGAGAAGAACGGTCTGGTAGTCGCCCCACCCGTCGGGCGTGACCTGCGCGAGCTCGGGCCGCGCGT
>CASFQX010000108.1 GCA_949296375.1 uncultured Olsenella sp. | reverse complement strand
GATCATGCCCGGGGCGCGCGCGTTTCTCGACGAGCTCGCCGCCGCCGGGGTGCCGATGGTCATCGCCAGCTCCACGCCGGTGCGCGAGCTGCGCTGCGCCCTTGCCGCCCACGGGCTCGAGGGGTATTTCGCCGACCTTGTGAGCACCGAGGACGTGGGCGGGCGCGACAAGGAGTTTCCCGACGTCTACCTCGAGGCGGCCCGGCGCCTCGGCACACCGCGCGAGACGACGTGGGTCTTCGAGGACGCACCCTTTGGCGTGCGGACGGCACGTCGCGCGGGCTTTGCCGTGGTGGGCCTCTTCAACGACCACGACGGCAGGCGCGAGGAGGACGTCCGTCCCTGGTGTGACATCTTTGCTCACGGATTTGTCGAGCTCTCGCTGGCGCTGCTGCATGACTACGAGCGGCCGGCGGCGGCCCACGGCGCCCCTCTGCGCGCGCTGGTGGTTGACGGATCGCCCGAGTCGAGCTCGCCCGTGCTCGTGGCGCGCCTCGCAGACGAGGCAGACTACGTGGTCGTGGCGGACGGCGGCGCCGACGTCTGTCGTGCGGCCGGCGTGGCGCCCGACGTCTTCTGCGGGGACGGCGACTCGGCGGGTTCCGAGGCGGCAGCCTGGGCACGCGCAGCGGCAAGGACCTGCGTGAGCTTTCCTGCCGAGAAGTACGCGACGGACCTCGCGCTCGCCCTCGACTGCGCCCAGCACGAGGCCGCCCGACGTGGCGCGCCCCTCGCCGTGACGCTCACCTGCGCCTCCGGTGGTCGCGCGGACCACGCCCTCGCGGTGGTCGGGCTTCTCGCCAACTTGGGCTCGGCGTCCGCGCGCATCGTGGAGGACGGCTATGAGATGCGCGTGCTCAGACCGGAGGGGGAGGCCCGCTGGAAGCTCGGGTCCGAGGCCGTGGGGCGCACGTTCTCGGCAATCGCCGTGGCGCCGGATACGCGCATGGACGAGAGCGGCATGCGGTGGGAGCTCTCCGACAAGCCGATGGAGCTTCTCGGCGACCTGGGCATCTCCAATGTTGTGACCTCGCCTGAGGCCGCGATCGCCTGCCGCTCCGGCGCCGTGGCGGCGTATCTGCTTAGGCGCTAGACCCTAAGTGTGGGGTTTCCAAACACAAACGCCACAATTACTTGAGGTTTTGTGTTGCACGCAGGTGGTCGTGTGTTATAGTTGGCAAGCTGTGTACAAGCGGGCGCGAGAAGAGCGCCGCGCCCCCGAGGAGGTAAGCATGTCCAAGGTCTGTGAGTTCTGCGGCAAGCACGCCGTCGCCGGTCATTCCATCAGCCACTCCAACCGCGTGGTTAACCGCACCTTTAAGCCCAACATTCAGCGCGTCACCGTGGTCGTCGACGGTCACCGTCGCAAGGCCAACGTGTGCTCCCGCTGCCTCAAGTCCGGCAAGATCGCCCGCAGCTAACCTGCGGCAACAACGGCACTTACGAGGGGTCGCTTCGGCGGCCCCTTTTTTCTGCGGTCTCGGCGGGCAGGGCTGAGACGAGCCTCGTCTCGTAAAGCCACTTCGCACTGAGTCTACCAGCGCAGATGCGCATCGTAGCAGGTAGGGGGCGCGTTCACAAACGGGGCTCGTCTCAGTCGTGTGTGCCTGACGAGAAGCCAAGGCCCCGCCGTAAAGCCAGTGCCTCCTGCGCTATACTTGACCCGTTACGCTCTTCCTGTTTGAGAGGAGTTTTCATGTCAGCTGTTGTTCCGGGTACGCTCAGGGTCTCCAACGATTGCATCGCGGACCTCGCCGGATACGCCGCCCTCGAGTGCTACGGCGTCGTGGGCATGGCGGTCATCGACGAGCAGGCTGGTGTCGCCCGTCTGCTCCCGTCCCAGAGGCTTCGCAAAGGCATCGACGTCGCCGCCTCCGCGGGCCGCGTCACCGTTGACCTCCACGTGATCGTGGAGCAGGGCGTCAACATGTCCTCCGTGGTGAGCAACCTCACGAGCTCCGTCAAGTTCCTGCTCAAGCAGATTGCCGAGCTCGAGAACGTTGACGTCAAGGTTCACATTGAGGGCCTGCGCAACGCGCGCTAGCACCTCCGGGCAAGGTTCGGCCAGAGAGTAGAAGAGGTCCTCGAAGATGATTTCGTCCGTCATCCGTACGTGCTTCCCCGCGGCAGCCAAGGTCGTCGCAGACCGCTCCGAGGAGATCAACAAGCTCAACGTCTTCCCCGTTCCCGACGGCGACACCGGCACCAACATGTCGCTCACGCTAAACACGGTCGTCCGCGAGGTCGAGGAGCTGCCCGCCAGCGCCACGATCGACGACATCGCCAAGGCCATCACGCACGGCTCGCTCATGGGCGCCCGCGGCAACTCCGGCGTCATCACGAGCCAGATCCTGCGCGGCATCGCCGAGGGTCTCTGCGACGCCAAGGACCCGGCGCGCGTCACGCCCGCAGACATCGCCCACGCCTTCCGCCGCGGCGTCCGCGTGGCGTTCAAGGCCGTCCGCAAGCCGGTCGAGGGCACCATCCTCACCGTCCTGCGCGACGTTTCCGCAAAGGCGGACCAGCTCGAGAAGAACAAGGAGCTCGGCTGGCGAGACATGCTGGACGCGCTCGTCGTGGAGGCCTACGAGTCCGTGGCCCGTACGCCCGAGCTCCTGCCCGTCCTCAAGGAGAACGGCGTCGTTGACTCCGGCGCCTTTGGCTTTGCCGTCTTCTTCGAGGCCTTCGTCAACGCCGCCACCGGCAAGGCCGGCGAGCTCACCGACTTCAAGACCACCGTGGATGCCAAGGCGGACGTCTCCGCCAAGGTGGCCATCGAGCTCAACGACGACTGGGAGGGCTCGGAGTTCCGCTACTGCAACGAGTTCCTCTTCAAGGCCGAGAAGCCCTTTGACGTCGACGAGTCTCTCGCGTATCTCGCCACGCTTGGCGACTGCGAGCTGATCGTGGGCGCCTACCCCGACTTCAAGGTTCACGTGCACTCCAACGAGCCCAACCGCGTGCTCGAGTACATGCTGAAGTTTGGCCAGGTCTACGAGGTCTTCATCCACAACATGGACATGGAGTCCCACGACCGCACCGCCAAGATCGCCGCCGACCAGGCCGCCGAGGCCGAGAAGGCCAGCGAGCCCAAGAAGCCCCTCGGCTTTGTGGCCGTTGCCGCCGGCTCGGGCGAGGAGGAGATTCTTCGCTCGCTCGGCGTTGACGTGGTCGTCTCCGGTGGGCAGACCATGAACCCCTCCACGGCTGACATCCTCTCCGCCATCGAGCAGGTGAACGCCGAGAACGTCATCGTGCTCCCCGGCAACGGAAACATCCGCATGGCCGCCGAGGCCGCCGCCTCCGCCTGCGAGGACGCGCACGTTGCCGTGGTGCCCACCAAGACGGTCCTGCAGGGCTTCTCGGCGATGTTCGTCGTGGACCCGGAGGGCTCGCTCGAGGACAACGTTGAGGCCATGACCGAGGCCATCAAGGACGTCCGTGGCGGCGAGGTCACCACGGCGGTGCGCGACTCCCAGGCCGCCGACGGCACCCCCATCCACGACGGTGACGTCATGGGCATCCAGGACGACTCCATTGACGTGGTGGGCTCCGACGTCATGCAGGTCACGCTCGACCTCATCGCCAAGATGCAGGAAGAGGGGGAGGGCGACTCGCTCACCATCCTCGCCGGCCAGGACATGGACGACGAGGCCTTCGAGGCGCTCGTCGCCGCCATCGAGGAGGCCCAGCCCGACCTCGAGGTGGACCCGCACCGCGGCGAGCAGCCCCTCTACCCCGTGATCTTCTCGATAGAGTAGGCAGTGGGGGAGCGCCCCGCCATACCGTTAGCAGCAGAGAGGGTGCAGCGAACCTGCGCCCTCTCTGACTCTGTGTCGAGGCTGCGCTACGTGAAGGGCGCACGCGAGGAGGCCCTGGCTCGTCTTGGCATCCGCCGCGTGCGGGACCTTTTGCTCCACGTTCCCAACCGCTACCTCGACTTCTCGCGCATGGAGAAGATCGCCCGGGCAGACGTGGGCACGGACGCCACCATCGTGGCCACGGTCGACCGCGTTCAGGTCAAGCGCCCGCGTCCGCGCCTGCAGATAGTTGAGCTCTCCGTGATGGACGAGACGGGCGTGCTCATCGCCAGCTTCT
>CASFQX010000107.1 GCA_949296375.1 uncultured Olsenella sp. | reverse complement strand
CCTGGTGAACCAGCGCACGGGCGAGTCGCACTTCTACCCGGTGGCGGGCGCGACGGAGGCCTCGGCCATGGCGAGCGCCGAGGGCCAGCTGCAGAACCTCCGCTACCAGGCAACCTACCCGATCCTGCTCAACGTGGCGGGTCAGCCCACCTACTTCGTGAGCCTCAAGGATGACGCCGGACTGGTCAAGATGTTCGCGATGATCAACATCGAGCAGTACCAGAGCGTGGCCACGGGTTCCACGGTGGAGGAGTGCCAGGAGGCCTACCTCGCCCTGCTGGCGGCGGATGGGCTGCTCAGCGAGCAGGAGGCAGCCGACGCCTCGGTCACGGTGGAGGTCTCCGGCACGATTGCCACGATCGCACAGGCCGTGGTGGACGGCAACTCGCACTTCTACGTCACGCTCGAGGGGGACGAGACGATCTATGACTTTGCCCTGCCGGGTCTGCTCGAGATCGTGACCTACCAGCCAGGTGACCAGATCGCGTTCCGCTGCGGCGAGAAGACCGAAGGCGCAGCTACCGCCACGGTGACGGAGGTGCTGTAGCCTCTCGTCCTGCGGCACTGGGCAAGGCCCGGGCGGTCATGGTTTGCCGCTACGCCGAGCGGTCGTGGTTGACGGGCTCGTAGAAGAGACGTGCGACCTCGGCCGGGTCGCGTGTCTGGCCGAGCGCCCACATGGTTTTGGCCACGAGTGCCTCGGTGGTCATGTCGCCGCCGCGCAGGATGCCGTTCTTCTCCGCATAGGCGCGCCCGACCTCGTAGACGCCGAGGTCGAGACCCTCCTCGGGCACCTGCGTGGTCACCACGAGCGTGCGGCCGGACTCCACCCAGTCGTAAATTGCCCGCTGGTAGGCACCGTCATGGTCGGGGATCCCGCCGATGCCAAAGGTCTCCAGGATCACGGCGTCGTAGTCGGGCGCGAGCAGCTCGAAGATCGACGGGCGCAGCTCTGGGGTTAGCTTGAGTACGATCACGCGGCTGTCGAGGGTGCTGGAGAAGCGCGGGGTCGCGCCGGTCTTCTCGGCCTGCGTCACGCCGGTGGCGCGGACCACGCGCTCGCCGCGAACATAGGCTAGCGGTGGGAAGTTCATGCTGGTGAAGGCGTTGAAGCTCATGGTGCGCTGCTTGCGGGCGCGCGTGCCGCAGATGACCTCGCCGCCAAAGACAACGCTCACGTCGCGGGACGCCGGGTCGTAGGCGTAGAGGACGCTGTGGTAGAGGTTGAGCTTGGCGTCGGTGAAGGGGTTGGCCATGGGCTGCTGCGAGCCGGTGAGCACGATGGGCTTCTCGCTGTCTCGTACGAGGTAGGAGAGGGCGGCGGCGGTGTAGGCCATGGTATCCGTGCCGTGGAGGATGACGAAGCCGTCGTAGCTGTCGTAGGCGTCGCGGATCGTCGCGGCGATGCGCATCCAGTCGCGCGGGCGCATGTTGGTGCTGTCGATGTTCATCGGCTGGACATAGTCAAGCTCGCAGAGGGTGTCGAGCAGCGGCACGCGATCGGCGAGTTCGCGGCCGGTGAGGGTGGGGGCAAGCCCGTCCTTCTCGGCGGTGGAGGCGATGGTGCCCCCGGTGGCAATGAGCAGGATGCGGCTCATGCGCGCTCACCCCCCAGGAGGAATCGATGGATCGCCTCGGCGCAGCCGTCGTGGTCGTTGTCCGCCACCACGGCACCCGCTGCCTGGCGGACGCTCTCCCTGGCGTTGCCCATGGCAACCGCCAGCCCTGCTCGACCGAGGATGGGGAGGTCGTTGTCGGAGTCGCCTACGGCGATGGTGGCCTCTAGGGGAAGTCCCGTGATGTGGCAGAGCTCGGCGAGGCCCGACCCCTTGCTGACGCCCGCGGGTGAGAACTCGAGGCTCGACGTCTCGGAGCGGGCGAGCTCGACCTCGGTGCCCGCGAGCTCGGCGAGCACGCGTTCCCGGGCCTCGACATGGGCGAAGTGGAGGTTGAACTTCTGAAGGGGCAGCGCCCCGGAGGCGAGCACGTCCCAGGTGCTCTCCATCGGCTCCCCGAGGGCGCGGTAGGTCTCCTGGTAGGCCTGCATGTGGTAGTGGCCCATGCGGTCGATGTCCGCGGCGGGATAGAAGAAGCCGCGCCCGGAGAATATCTCGCACATGAGGTCCTCGTCGCCCACCACGCTGATGATGCGGTCTATGACCTCCTGGTCAAAGGTGCGCTCGGTGAGGACGGCGTCCTCGGCGATGTCATAGAGCGAAGCTCCGCTGGTGCAGATGGCGTAGCGGACACCCGGAAGCTCCTCGGCGTAGGGCTTGATCATCGAGGGGCATCTCCCGCTGGCGATGGCAACGACCTTGCCGGCCTTGGCGGCTGAGGCGATGGAGGTCACGGAGGAGGGGAGAACGCGCTTCTCGGAGTCGAGGAGCGTCCCGTCCATGTCGAAGGCGATTAGCTCGTAGCTCAAGATGGCCTCCTTCCGGGCCCTTGTAAAAATGCCGAGTGTACACAGACGTCATTATTGAACGAATTTGAGGCAAGAAGTGACGTCTGTGTACAACTTGCAGATATATACACTCCTGAGAGATTTGACTTTGACGCTATTTCTAATAATATAATGAAAATAATCTAAAACTTAGAAAAGCAACGTAGGCATATGTATTGATATGGTCACAATTACCGATATATCTGCAATGAGAATCTATGCCAAGGGGAGTCAAGACAGTCTGGCGCCGCTTTCGGTCTCAGGTCTTGACTGGAGCGTTGGCTCGGCTCGGGAGCTGCGCGATTGCAACCTTGGCCGCATGGGGCTCGAACTCAGGGAGGATGACCCGGTTCACGTCCTGGTGAGCGGTGCTGAGAAGAGGGTTCGCTCCCGTGGGGTCAGATGTCATGTGTGGACCGGGAGAGTCCCTGCGGGGTCCCTGCTTCAGCTGGCGCCGGGCGTGCTGGTTGTGTCTCCGGGCTTCTGCTGTCTCCAGATGGCCTCCTACGCGAGCATCCCCCGAGTTGCCTCGATAGAGATGGAATGTCTTGGTTGGTACGGAAGAACCTCCGGATCGCGGGGATTTCTCGATCGAGGTCCACTTCTGAGCAAGGAGGAGCTGGGAGCCTTCCTCGACGATGCCGCAGCATGCCAGGGTTCCAAGAAGGCCCGTCGCGCGCTCAGTGCGTGCCTCGTTCCCGCTCGCTCCCCGCTTGAGACCAAGGTGGCGCTCCTGCTGACGCTCCCCCCGAGCCTTGGTGGCTACGGCTTGCCAAAACCGGAGATGAACTACGTCATACGACCGACTCCGGGGGAGTTTTCCCGCAGCCAGTTTCCGCTGTACGAGGTCGACCTATGCTGGCCGAGCCGAAAAGTGGTCGTAGAGGTTGACAGCTACCGCTATCACTCGGAGATGACGAGGTTCGACAGAGACGCGAAGAGGAGGAACTCGTTGACGAGCATGGGGTGGCGCGTCTTCTCCGTGACGTCCGGCCAGTTATCCGGCGACACGCTCGACGTGCTCGCCTCACAGCTCTCTCACTGTCTGAGGAGCGGGGAAAGGCCCGCGCCCGACCGAAGGGACTGGCTGCTCGAGGAGCTCGGATAACGGCCTCGGGCTTCAGGCTACTTTTCGCAACTGTACACAGACGGCGTCCGGCGACACTTTCTGGCCTCCGGACGCCGTCTGTGTACAGTCGGGCAAGATACCCCGCTTCGATAGCCTATCGGTGGTAGTAGGTCTGTCGCTCGTACTTAGGCTCGCAGCAGACGTTGATTCCGAGGTTGCGGTAGGTGCGCATGTCAGCCTCGGAGAGGATGACCGAGAAGTAGGCGTCGCAGCCCGCGAGCTGCTCGAGGGCGTCCACGGTGGCCTCCGCCTCGTCGTTGGTGGCCGAGGAGAGCGAGAGGGCGATGAGCATCTCGTCGGAGTGCAGGCGCGGGTTGTGGCTGCGCAGGTGCTCGGTCTTGAGGTGGCAGATGGGCACGAGCGCCTCGCTGCTAACCACGTAGGTCTTCTTGGGGATGCCAGCCATGTGCTTGGCGGCGTTGAGCAGAAGCGACGCCGCGGCGCCCATGAGGTCGGACGTCTTGCCGGTCACGAGCTCGCCGTCGGGCAGGACCATGGCCGCGGCGGGGCCGCCAGTGGCCTCCTCCTTGGCGAGGGCCGCCTGATGGGCGGGGGAGTAGTCGCAGGTGACGTCCACCTGGCGCATGAGCAGCTCGATCTTCTCCAGGGCCTCGGCGCCCTGTCCGGTGCGGCGGACCTCCTCGGCTGTGGCAAAGTAGCGGCGCACGATCTCGTTCTTTGCGGCCTCGCGGCAGACCTCGTCGTCAGAGATGCACATGCCCACCATGTTGACGCCCATGTCGGTGGGGGACTGGTAGGGGCTCTCGCCGGCAATCTTCTCCATCATGGCCTTGAGCACGGGGAAGGTCTCGACGTCGCGGTTGTAGTTCACGGTGACGTCGCCGTAGGCCTCGAGGTGCCAGGGGTCGATGATGTTGCGGTCGTCGAGGTCGGCCGTTGCCGCCTCGTACGCAACGTTCACGGGGTGCTTGAGCGGCAGGTTCCACACCGGGAAGGTCTCGT
>CASFQX010000106.1 GCA_949296375.1 uncultured Olsenella sp. | reverse complement strand
CTGCCGCCGGCGCAGGGGCCGGGCGCGCCTCTGCCGCCGACGCGGGGGCCGCGGGACGCTTCGACACCGCGGGGCGCTCCGCCTGCGAGATCGCCTGGTTTGCAAGGCTCGACTCAACGTAGACGACCTGCCTCGGCCCAAACGCCGCCGCAATCGCAGGGTCCACGCTCGCCCTCACGTCCGCGCGTTCGAGCATCTTTGCCGCAAAGTGGGACCCCTTCGGAAGGGAGACCACGAGCTGTGCGCCGTCATCGGAAACGGCGGACGAAGACAGCAGCAGGGAACCCTTGGCGGGCGCCTTCTTCACGAGCGTATCCACGACCTGCTTCCAGGTGCGCTGAAGGTTGCCGTCGCTGAGGCCGCCGCGAGAGCCGTTGGCGCCGCCCCCGGCCACTCGGGTCTCTCCGCTCTTCTCGACGGGCGCTGGCGTCGGAGCCGGAGCGGCCGTCGCAGAAGAGACGGCTTCTGGCTGGGGCGTTGCCTGAGCGGCAGGCTCCTGCTGGAGGCTCTTCTCGGCCGCCGGGGCAGGGACAGCAACCCGGGCGCCGGGCGCCGCGAGAATCGCGACCTGACGCTCGAGGTCCGCAACGCGCTCAGCAAGCGCGTCGAGGGTGAGGTCGGCCTCAGGCCGGGCGATGCGCGTGAGGGCAATCTCCAGAACGAGGCGCTGGTTGGTGGCTGTGCGCATCTCGCTCGAGGCATCCCCGAGCACGGTGAGCACGCGCGCCACGCGGTCCGCCGAGCCATAGGCCGCCGCCTCGGCTCGCAGGGCCTCCAGCTCGTCACCCTGAGCGGCCACGACGTCGTCCGCACTGGGAGCGACCGAAACCACGTAGACGTCTCGGACGTGGGAGGCCAGCTCGCGCGTGAACCTCAGGAGGTCGCGGCCCGTATCGGCGAGAGTGACAACCTCGGCAAAGAGGGTCGCGACGTCACGGTGGGCCATAGCGCGAGAGACCTTGCCGAGCACGGAGCCCGAAACCTCACCGAGCAGATCCTGGGCAGAGGCGAGGTCAATGTTGCCGGCCCCGAAGACCGAGAGCTGCTCGAGCGAGGTCAGTGCGTCGCGCATGCCGCCGCGCGCATGGCGCACCACGAGCTCGAGCGCGGCCTCGTCGTAGGTGAAGCCCTCCTGCGAGCACACATACGCGAGGTGCGCCTGCATCTCGTCGTTGCCAATGGCGTGGAAGTCAAAGCGCTGCACGCGGGAGAGGATCGTGGGCAGAATCTTCTGCGGATCTGTGGTGCACATGATGAAGACCACGTGCTCGGGGGGCTCCTCGAGGGTCTTTAGCAGCGCGTTGAACGCTGCCGGGGTGAGCATGTGCACCTCGTCGATGATGTAGACCTTCGCGCGGCCCATCGCCGGGGCGTACCCCACGCGGCCGATGATCTCCTCGCGGACGTTGTCCACGCCGGTGCGCGAGGCGGCATCAAGCTCGATGACGTCCGGATGCTCGCCGCTTGCGATGAGCTGGCACTGCTCGCAGGTGCCATCGGGCAGGGCGGCCGGGCCCCTCTCGCACATGAGCGCCTTGGCGAGGATGCGCGCCATCGTGGTCTTGCCCGTTCCGCGCGGGCCGCAGAACAGGTACGCGTGGCTGGTGCGCCCCTCGAGCACGGCGCGCTTGAGGGTCTCGACCACGTGCGACTGCCCAACAACCTGCTCAAACGTCTGCGGGCGGTACTTGGTGTACAGCGATTCCATGCTGCCTCCGGCGATTGCGTTTTGAGGTTCCAGTATACCCGCGACGCCGGACGCAAGGTGGCGGGCGCGACAACATCCACCGGCGCGCTCAACCCGATAGATCTTCTCGAGAAACGCGTTTTCCGGCCGCCCGGCGTATGCTAACGACCCGCCGAGAAGCGCGGGCGGAACCAGGCGAGAAGAGCCTTGGCGTCGTCCGCGGGAACGTCGCGCAGCTCAAGGCCGGCTGCGTCACTCGCAGCCGTGCGCACGGAAAGCGTCGCCACGCCGGAACGTCGCTGAAAGGGGTTCTGCGAGACCCGCATCCGCTGCAGCCGCGCACGCGGCGCGATCACGGTGAGTCGCGTGAGGCCGCCGGTAACGAGCACCAGCTCACGGGCGGTGTGCCCGTAGCGGGCGGCGCCCCAGGCCCGCAGCGCATCCGCAACAAGTCCCACGAGCAGCACCACGCTCAGCACAGCCGCGACAACAAGCAGTGGACGCAGCAGCCACCCCGCACGATCCAGCAGACCAGAGAACCCGAAGAGCCAGTGCACGCCAAAGAAGATCGCCGTCATAAACGGCCACCAGATAACCGCGCGCAGCACGGCGCGGCGACGAGCGACCGGTCCAAGACGCCGCAGCTGAGTGGCGCCCAGCACGCCCACGTAGACGGGCAGGACCTCAGCGAGAAACGCATCGAGCTCGTCCATGCGGATGAACGGGTGCAGAAGCACGCTGCCCGAGGACTCGCCGTCCTTCTCGCCGGGCGCGGAGACCACTTGCACCGTGACCTCGGCATACCCGATGAGCTGGCGAATGATGCCCTGCCGCACCGCCACGTACTGCACGCGCCCCGCAACGACCGTGCGCGACACGCGCGAAAGCAGGCCATGCTCCACGACCATTCGATCAGCGTAGCGCTCTACGCGATAGCCCGCGTAGCGCATGAGGTTGACGACGAACGAGATCACCGCGCCGAGCACCAGGGCGGAGACGACAAAGCCCGCCAGCAGGGGCAGCAGGGCAGGGACCTCCGCGGTCGCGATTCCCGCCCCCGCGCCCTCGAGGTCAAACAGGCCCCATTCGCCAAGCTGGGCCATGCCGTTGCCAAGAAGAACCACGAGCGCGAATGCCTGGCCGCCAGCGCTGATGTGCGATGCGGCGGCAAGCGCGAGCTGTCGGTTCGTGAGCGTGAAGACGGCAAGCGGGCGCTCGGCCTCCGGGGCGTCCGGGGAATCCGGGGCTTCCAAGCTCTTCTCGCCCGCCGGCGCCGCGGTGCGCTTGCGGCGAAAGAGCTCCGCACGAAGCGCCTCCGCCTCAGGCCCGCGCAGGCCGGAGATCTTGGACGCGTCGCCCTCGGTCGCCGCCGCACCCGTGTCAAGATCGAGCGTCACTAGGCCAAAGACGCGCTCGAACAGGGTAGAGTTCATCGATACCGTGTGAATGTGCTCGTAGGGCACCGTGAGACGGCGGCGGTTGAGCAGGCCCCAGCGCACGACGAGCCCCTCATCGGCGAGCTCCCACGTGCGAGTGCGCCAGATCACAAAGCCGAGCAGAAGGCACGCCGCAAAGATCGCAGCGGCAGCCATGGCAAGTGTGCGCAGGGCGCTCGGGTCCCCGGCGAAGAAATCCCCGGCAAGGCCGAACGCCACGAGCACAACCAGGCCCCAGGTCATTTTGAGCGCCTCAACGAGCACAGAGAGCGGGCTGGCGCGATGCTCGCCGGAAGGGATCCGGGGCGCGCCGTCCTTCTCGCCCGCGCTCACACGTCCTCCTTGGCGAGGCGCGCGAGCTCGGCCACGCGGTCGCGCAGGGCGGCGGCGTCGGCCTCCGCGAGGCCGGGGATCTCGAAGCTCTCGCCGGCCGTGGAGATGGTCACCGTGGCCAGGCCGTGTGCGCGCAGGATGGGGCCCTGCTTGGTCTGCACGTGCTGAACGCGCACGAGCGGCACGAGCACGCGCTTCTTCACAAAGACGCCGTGATAGAGGTCCACGTCGGTGGGCGTGACGTCGTAGCGCCAGGTGGCCATCTCGATGCGAGGGGAAATCAGGAGGTCACCCACGCAGACCAGTTCGATGACACCGGCCACCAGGTAGACCCAGAAGACGTCGCCGCCCAGGTGGCGCACGACCGCCCAGGCCACCACCGCCAGCATGGCCACCACCGCAATGCCGATGACGTCCGAGACGTACCACACGCGCAGCATGCGCGGGTCGAGGCGGTGCGAGGGCGGGTCGCTCACGATGACTCCTTTGGTCGCAGGGCCTGGCCATTGTCGCACACGCCTCGACAGCCCCACCCGAGAGGCCGGCAGGCGGGCACTCAAACCCTTGGCCCAGAATTAACGGGGTTTGGTTTCCTGAAAACGCCTCAATTCGAGACGAAAGCCCAGTTGGCGTTTTTCTTTCAGAAAACCAAACCCCGTTATTATTTGTGCCCCTCGAGCACACGCCAAATCGCGGCATGAAAAAAGCGCGCTCGATGGGATCGGGTGCCCGCCAGAGGCCCCTTATGGCTGCTGCCTCCCGGCCCTGACCAGGTTCGAGGTGTTGCGTCACCCGAGCCCATCGAACGCGCTCGCGGAACACTCTAGCAAAGACGACGCCATTGCGCCACGGCAGCGCTAACCTTGACAAAATGGCGAGAAAACCGGAGGTGCGCCGTGAGAAACCGATTCTGCAAGGCACCGCTGTGGGAGTGCAACGACTCGCTCGTGCGCGTGGCGCAGGGCGCCCAGCCCGCCGAGCTGGTGATCCGCCACGCGAACCTCGTGAGCGTGACCACGCATGAGATCCTACCCGACGCGGACATTGCCGTCGCCTGCGGACGCGTTGCCTACCTCGGT
This sequence comes from uncultured Olsenella sp., assembly GCA_949296375.1. Taxonomy (GTDB): domain Bacteria; phylum Actinomycetota; class Coriobacteriia; order Coriobacteriales; family Atopobiaceae; genus Thermophilibacter. Next base: position 25,074 of record CASFQX010000106.1, on the reverse strand, counting down.
CTGGGCGAGCACACGGCGGAGCATTGCATCGGGCCGGACACGCTGGTCGTGGACGCCACCGGCCTCTACGCCGCACCCGGCCTCATGGACAGCCACATCCACGTTGAGAGCGCGATGGTCGGCGTGGCCGAGTACGCCCGCGCCGTGGTCCCGCACGGAACCACCGGCATCTTCTGCGACCCGCACGAGGTGGGCAACGTCGCCGGCATGCCCGGCGTTCGCGCGATGTTTGAGGACGCGCGGCGCGTGCCGCTCAAGGCCATGATGACGCCGCCCTCGTGCGTGCCTGCCGTGACGGGCGTAGAGGACACGGGCGCCGAGGTCACCGCCGCAGACATCGCGGACAGCATGACGTGGGACAACGTGGTTGCGCTCGGCGAGATGATGAACTTCCCGGGCATCCTGGCGGGCGAGAAGAACGCCGTGGACGAGGTGCGCGAGACGCTCGCCGCCGACCGCGTGGTCACGGGCCACTTTCCCTCGCCGGACCGCGACCGCGCGCTCAACGCCTACGTTGCCGCTGGCGTCTCCTCCTGCCACGAGTCCGGAAGCTTCGACGAGGTGCTCGCCAAGCTGCGCCTTGGCATGTGGGTGCAGCTCCGCCAGGGCTCCGCATGGCTCAACCTGCCCGGCTACCTGCCGCAGCTTGTGGAAAGCGGCATTGACCTGCGCCACTGCCTACTCTGCTCGGATGACAACCACCCGCACACGCTCGTGGACGAGGGCCACATGGACCGCATCCTGCGCACGGCCGTCGGGCTAGGGCTTGACCCGGTGACGGCCCTCCAGATGGCAACGATCAACTGTGCGGAGTACTTTGGGCTCGGCCACGACATGGGCTCCATCACGCCGGGCAAGTGCGCGGACATCGTGCTGCTGGAGGACCTCGAGGACTTCCGTGCCCGCAAGGTGTTCATCGACGGCGAGCTCGTGGCCGAAGATGGCAGCGCGCTCTTCTCGCCCGATTCATACGCCTGGCCAGACTGGATGACGCACACGATGAGGCTGGGGCTCACCCCCACGGCAGAGACGTTCCACATCCCCGTTGACCTGCCCAACGGCACCGCGCGCGTTCGCGCCATGGGCATCGAGCCCGGAGACACGATCACGCGCGACATCGTTGTCGAGGTGCCGGTGGTGGACGGCGTGCTCCAAGCAGACCCCGCGCACGACATCCTCAAGGTGGCCGTCTTTGACCGGCATCACGGCGCGGACGGCACGCACGCCTTTGGCTTTGTGACCGGCTTTGGCATCCACGGCGCGCTCGCGCAGACCGTGAGCCACGACGCGCACAACCTGCTCGTAATGGGAGACAACGACGAGGACATGGCCCTCGCGGCGCGCACGCTCGCGGAGTGCGGCGGCGGCGAGGTCGCCGTGGCGGACGGCAAAGTGCTCGCCCTCGTGGAGCTGCCCGTGTGCGGCCTCATGAGCACGGAGCGCGTTGAGGTAGTGGCCGAGAAGGTCGGCGCGGCGAGAAGGGCCTGGGAGCAGATGGGCTGCACGATGCCCTCGCCGTTCATGACGATGGGCGTGATGTCGCTCGCGTGCGTGCCCGAGCTGCGCCTCACGAACCGCGGCTACGTAAACTGCCTCACCTTCGAGATGGAGCCGCTGCTGGCGGAATAGGCGCGGGTGCGCCGACGGATTGCCGACGAAGGCCGACGGGTCGTGCCCATACGCATGGACGAGGGCCCGCGGCGCAGAAAACGCACCCTCGGGCCCTCACTTCTTGCAGCTGCCTAGCTCTGAGGCTCACACAGTGCGGCCGCACGCGACTCGTTTCGTCGTGCACGCCGCTCCCTGCACGGGGTGTATCATTCCCGAACTTCTCGCCCCGTGGCTCAGCACAACGGCGAGCGGCCCCTTTCACCGGTGAAGCACATCTCAACCACAACTCCTCCACAGCCGCGACATGGCGCGATAGAATGACCGAGTGACTTTTGCGAGAAGGGACCACGAATGGCCAAGAAGACCGCCGTCCGCCGCAAGGACGAGTCGGGCGAGTTTGACAACAGCGCCTACGAGAACGTCCGAGTGTCTGCGACCTTTGATTTCAACGAGGTGAGCCTCTCCTACGCGGCTGAGCTCGTGGCGCCAAACGTCAAGCGCACGCTGGGGCCGATCAGCTTTGTCGCCCTTATCCTGCTGGTCTTTGCCGCCTGGCAGTTCCGCGACCAGCAGACGTTCCTTATCGCACCCGCGATCATCGTGATGGCGCTGCTGTTTGTGTGGTCAAACTGGAACCGCGTGCAGACGCGCGTCATCTGCGCGAGCTCGCTCGCGCTCAACGGGGGCTCCGAGCGCCATCACGTTGTTGTCTGCGACGACGCCATTCACATCGAGACCAGCGCCGGCAAGCGCGAGACCTATCCGCTCTCCGAGCTCAAGACGCTGCACGCCACCGATGAGTGCCTGCTCGCCGGCTTTGGGCGCAAGCGTTACGTCTACGTTCCGCGCAAGGCCCTCTCGGAGGGGCGCTATCGCAGCCTGATCGAGTTCCTCGAGGAGAAGCGCGGGCACTAGGAGCCGTTGCGCGGCCGTGGCGACCTGGCGGCGGCTTGGTGGCGCGGCCACTTTCTGAACGCGCGCTCGTCTCAGCCCGACGCGCTTCTCGCTTTGCGAAACGCGGCTCGTCTCAGTCGAGAGCGCGCGGCGCACTGAGACGAGCCTCAAATCATGAGAGTGAACGGCGCCCCAGGCTGAGACGAGGCCCGTTTCGCAAAGGAGTCGGAGCCTACCGTCTGAGACGAGGCCCGGTTGGGAAAGCGCGCGCGGGCTTCAGGCTGAGACGAGCGCGGTTTCTGCGGGCACCCCGCAGCAAGAAGCCCGCAGCGCAAGAGCACGGCCGCCGCACCACGGCTATCGCGACCAGACCACGGCCTCGTACGGGCGCAGCACTCCCGCAATCGGGCCGTCGGCATAGTTGCCGAGAAACACCGTCATGCCGTCAGTCCCCAGGTCGGCAAGCTCGCACGGCTCGTCGTCAAACGAGCACGCAACCACGAGGCGCTTCTCGCCCAGCGTGCGCTCGAACGCGATCACCTTGGGTGCCGCGGAGCCGGCATCAAGGAAGCGCACGTCGCCGAGGGCAACCACGTCACTCGTGTGCCGCAGCGCAACAAGGCTCCGGTACCACTCGAACATCGAACCCTCAACGCCCGCCTCCACCTCGGCGTTGACCTGCTCGTGGTTTGCCGGCACGCCCAGCCACGGGTCTCCCGTCGTGAAGCCAGCCCCGGGGCCCGCCGTCCACTGCATCGGCGTGCGCCCGTTGTCGCGCGAGCGCTCGCCCACCACGCGCAGCGCCTCGTCCGGAGTGGCGCCGCGGCGAAGCAGCATGCGATAGGCGTTCTTGCTCTCTACGTCGTCGTACATCTCGATGGAGCCGTAGCCGGCGTTGGTCATGCCCAACTCGTCGCCCTCAAAGACGTAGGGCGTGCCCTTCATGAGAAAGCTCATCGTGGAGAGCATCTTGCCCACCAGATCCCAGCTTCCCCCGCGCTCCCCCACGCCCTCGCGGCCGCCAAAGCGCGTGATTGCGCGCGGCTGGTCGTGGTTGTCCCAGAACAGCGCGTTCCAGCCCCCGCCGTCCTGCATGCCCTCTTGCCACTCCCGCAGGACCTCGCGCAGCTCCGCGATATCCGGCTCGGCAAGCGCCCACTTGTCCCCGCCGGCATAGTCCACCTTGAGGTGGTGAAAGCTGAAGCTCATCGAGAGCTCGTGGTCGCTGGGGCGCGTGTAGAGGATGCAGTTGGCGAGGTCGGTCGAGGCCATCTCGCCCACCGTTATCATGCCGTCGATCCCAGAACGCTCCACAAGCTCTCGCAGGTACTCGTGCACGTGGGGGCCGTCTGCCACCAGAGCGCGACACGCGGCGCCGGTGCCGGGCACGTCCTCGATGGCCTCCGGCTTGGAGATGAGGTTGATCACGTCAAAGCGGAAGCCCGTGACGCCGCGCTCGCGCCAGAAGCGGACCACGTCCGCGCACGCCTCGCGGACCTCGGGATTGGTCCAGTCTAGGTCCGGCTGGCTCGCGTCGTGCATGTGCAGGTACCACTTGCCCAGTCGAGGCTCCCACTCCCAGGCGCTACCACCGAAGGCGCACTCCCAGTTGGTGGGCGGCTCGCCGGGATCCCCGGGACCGGCGGACCCGCGACCGTCGCGCAGGATGTAGTACGCCTGGTAGCGCTTCTCGCCCGAGCACGCCCGACGGAACCACTCGTGCTCCGTGGAGGTGTGGCAGAGCACCATGTCCAGCATGATGCCGATGCCACGCTCCCGGGCAGCCGCAACCAGCTCGTCGAAGTCGTCCATCGTCCCGTAGCGCGGGTCCACGGCACAGTAGTCCGACACGTCATAGCCGTTGTCCCGCTGCGGCGAGGGGTAGAACGGGGTGAGCCAGAGGTAGTCCACCCCCAAATGCGCCAGGTAGTCCAGCTTGCTCGTGATGCCGGGCAGGTCGCCCAGGCCGTCGCCGTTGCTGTCACAGAAGCTCTTGACGTAGATCTGGTAGACCACGCTCCTGCGGAAGTCCTTCTCGATGGTCGGCATGGCTTCTCCCCTCGCGCGCTAGGAGCGGTAGGTGGCCACGGCCGTGGCACCTGCCGTTGCGTCCACGCCGTCAATGAGCGCCAGGTCGGCCGCGGTTCCCGCATCGGTGACGATGAAGGCCGTAATCGTGGGGTGTCCCGCCTCGCGGATCTTCTCGACGGAGAAGGTCATGAGGGGCTGGCCGGCCGTGACGCGCTGGCCCTGCTCGACGAGGCACGCAAAGCCGTCGCCGCCCATCTCAACCGTGTCTATGCCAACGTGGATGAGCACCTCCATGCCACCGTCGAGCGCAAGGCCGATGGCGTGGAAGGAACCGGGCATCGTGGCGGCAACCACGCCGTCCGCGGGGGCAACGATCGTGTTGGCACCGGGGGCGGGCTCGATGGCAAGGCCGTCACCCATGGCCTTGCTGGCAAAGACCTGATCCGGCATATCGGCGATGGGATGCACCGCGCCGGAGAGCGGGGCGAGAAGGACGCGCTCGCGCGGCTCTGCCTTGGCGGCGGGCACCGGCTCGGAGACCGCGATGGCCTGCTCGGCCTTGGCGGCGGTCGTTGTCCCGAAGGCCTCGAGGCCGCGGTCCTTCTCGCTGAGCTTACGGACGCCCACAAAGTACGTCAGAGCAAACGGCACCACGATGGCGATCAGCATGCACACGGCAAAGACGCCCCAGAAGCCAAAGACAATCGAGAGGATGCCGGGGAGGCCGCCCACGCCGATGGAGAGCGCCTGGACGCCAAAGCCCGTGCAGACCATGGCCGCACACGCGGAGCCGATCATGCCGCAGACCAGCGGGAACTTGTACTTGAGGTTCACGCCAAAGAGGGCGGGCTCGGTGACGCCCAGATAGCACGAGATGAACGCGGGAATGTTGACCTGCTGGGCACGCTCGTTGTGGCGCTGGAGCACGGACATGGCAACCACCGCGGAGCCCTGCGCGATGTTGGAGAGCGCGATCATGGGCCAGAGCGTGGTGTAGCCGAGCTGGTTCACGAGCTGGGAGTCGATGGCGTTGGTCATGTGATGCAGACCGGTCATGACGAGGGGCGCGTACAGGGCGCCAAAGACGGCGGCGAAGAGCACTCGCACGTTGGAGCTCAGGCCCCAGCTAACGGCGCCGGCGATGGCGTCGCCGATGGCCCACCCGATGGGACCGACAATGAGATGTGCGATGAAGACGGCCGGGACAAGCGACATGAAGGGCACGACGATCATGCGCACGACCTCAGGCGTGATCTTGGTGAAGAGCTTCTCAAGGCCAACGAGCACGAAGGCGGCCATGAGGGCGGCGATGACCTGCCCCTGGTAGCCGGTGCCGAGGAACGAGTAGAAGCCAAAGTCGAAGGTGTGGGCGGCAACGTCCTCCGCAGTGGCGGTTGCAACGGAGAAGCCGTTGAGGAGCTGCGGCGAGACGAGCGTGAGGCCCAAGACGATGCCCAGGATGGGCGTGGTTCCCATCTTGCGCGTGACGGACCAGCAGATGCCAACGGGAAGCATGTGGAAGACGGCCTCGCCGATCACCCACAGGAAGCTGTACATGCCGCTCCAGAACGTCCACATGTCCGCGATGGACTTGGTGCCGTGCTGGAGGTCGAAGGCGCCGGCGTCGGTGAAGAAGTTGACCTCGCCGATGATGTTGCGGAAGCCCAGGATGAGGCCGCCGCAGATGAGCGCCGGGATGAGCGGAGCAAAGATTTCTCCGAGCACGCCCATCGCGCGCTGCAGCGGGTTCTGGTTTGCGCCCGCCGCGGCCTTGGCGGCCTCTTTGGAGACGCCCTCGATGCCGCTGACGGCAGTGAACTCCTGGTAGAAGTCAGCCACGTCGTTGCCGATGATCACCTGGAACTGGCCCGCCTGCGTGAACGTGCCCTTGGCGCTCGGCAGCTCCTCAATGGCGGCAACGTCAGCCTTGTCCGGATCCACCAGCACAAAGCGCATGCGCGTCATGCAGTGGGTGACCGCGGAGATGTTCCCCTTCCCTCCCACGAGGTCGAGGAGCCTGCCCGCGTCCTCCGTGTACTTTCCCATGGTTCCGCTTCCTCCTTGTCCCTTCTCGCCGCCCTGATGGTAGGGTAGCAACTTATTTGAATAAGTTCACGCTCAGTTTGGCACTACTTATTTGAATAAGTTGCGAGAATCCGCGAACGGCTGGTTTTTGGGCGCCAGCGGCAGGTTCTTCTCGCTCGTGCGGCGGCGCGACGCGGCTCCACGCTGGCGGTACGAGTTATTTGAATAAGCAGTACAATGTCTGCCTGAAGGAGGCAGCATGAAAGCGCGCTACGACGCCATATACCGAGACATCCGTGAGAGCATTGAGAACGGGACGTACCCCTACCAGGGCTTTCTTCCGTCCGAGGCAGAACTGACGGCCGCGTACGACTGCTCTCACAACACGCTGCGGCGCGCACTGGGCCTACTGCGGGACCAAGGCTACGTTCAGCCGGTTCACGGCAAGGGCGTGCGCGTGATCTATCAGGAGCCAGAGCGGACCACGTTCACCGTGGGGGGCATCGAATCGTTCCACGAGGCCGAGGAGCGCATCCGTCTGGACGCCCAGACCGAGGTCTTTGCCCTCGAGCAGATCATGGCCACACCGGAGATCTCCTTTAGGACCGGCTTTGAGGAGGGAACGGAGCTCACCTCGATCGTGCGCGTGAGGCGCATTGGCGGCGAGGCGCTGATCCTGGACGTGAACCTGTTCCGGACGGCGTCCGTCCCGGGCATAACCGAGGAGGTTGCGCGGGGCTCCGTCTACGAATATGCCGAGAAGGACCTTGGCGTGAGCATCGCCATGAGCAAGCGCGCGATAACCGTGGAGCGCGCGACGGCTCGCGACCGCGAGCTGCTCGACCTCGGCGACATTGACTATCTGGCCGTCATAACGAGCCAAACCTTTGACGCGCAGGGCATCCTCATCGAGTGCACGCAGTCGCGGCACCGCCCCGACCACTTCTGCTTCCGCGACACCGCCGTCCGGCATCGCGTGTGACGGTCCGCGCGCCATGATGCGGCGTCCGTCACCACAGAGTCTCCATAAACGCTATACTGGTCCGCGTTCTTCTCGCCAGACCAGAAGGAGGCCCCATGGCCCTCATCAGCGTTGACTACTTCTCCTCCTCCCTCATGCGCACCACCACGCTCGAGGTCATCCTGCCCATTGACGACCAGGGCGCGGCCTACGCCACGGACTCCGCGATGCGCCACGCCGGCGGCACGCTCGAGGCGGAGATGCGCACCTGGGAGCAGCATCCCTACCCGCCCAAGAAGGCGCCGTTCAAGACGCTCTTTCTGCTGCACGGCATCTCGGGTAACCACGCAGACTGGATCAGCGAGACGCGCATTCGCAACTGGGCGGAGAACCACGGGATCGCCGTGGTCATGCCGTCCGGCTACAACGCGTTCTACCTCGACCAGCCCGAGGTCCACAACTACTACGGCCGTTTCGTGGGCCAGGAGCTCGTGGAGGTGGCGCGCCGGATGTTCCCGCTCTCCTGCCGCCGCGAGGACACGTTCATCGGCGGAATCTCGATGGGCGCGTACGGCGCGCTGCGCAACGGCCTCAAGTACTGCGAGACGTTTGGGTCCATCGTGTCGCTCTCCTCGGCGATGATCATCAACGACTTTGACCAGATCATCTCCTCCGACGGTCTGTTCTTCCTCTCGCGAGACTTCCTCGAGCACACCTTTGGCGACCTCTCGCACGTGCGCGACTCCGACAAGGACCCGGCGCGCCTGGCCGCTGATCTCGTCTACTGCGACCGCCCGCGACCTCGGATTTTCATGACCTGTGGCAACCAGGACCCGCTCGCCGAGGCTAACCGGATGCTTGCGGGCCGCATGCGCGACACGGGCCTTGATGTCACCTATCATGAGATGCACGGCGGACACGACTGGGACTTCTGGAACACCGCCCTGCCCGAGGCGCTCAACTGGCTCCTCTAGCGCGACGTGGCGCGGGCAGGCAAACGAGCCCCTGCTCGCGCCCGTAATTTGTCGCAACCCATGGGGAGGGACGAGAACATGGCACTGCTCAGAGTCGACTTCTACTCCCACTACCTCGAGCGCAATGTGGTGCTCACGGTTGTCATTCCCGCGGACAAGATGGACGGCAACAAGCTGGCCAAGAAGCGCCGCGGCCCGTATCGCACGGTCTACCTGCTCCACGGTCTCTTTGGGCAGGACGTCGACTGGATCGACCGCACGCACGTGGTCGAGACTGCCGAGGCGCGCGACATAGCCCTCGTCATGCCTTCCGGAGAGGACGGACTCTACCTCAACAAGCCCGAGATAAACGAGTGGCACGGAAAGTTCATAAGCGAGGAGCTAGTGGACTTCACGCGCCGCCTCTTCCCGCTGTCCACAAAGCGCGAGGACACGGCGCTGGCAGGCATCTCCATCGGCGCGTACACGGCGCTGATCAACGGCCTGCTGCGGCCGGACCGCTTTGGCTCGATCATCATCCTCTCGGGCGCGTTCATGCGCGACCGCGTGCTCGAGGCGGTTGAGAGCCGCTCGCCGCGCAAGCGCAAGTACTACGAGCGCTTCTTTGGCGACATCGACACGGTCATTGGCTCCGATAAGGACTACGTTGCACTGATCGACAAGTTCAAGCAGGACCCCGAGCTACCCAAGCCGCGCTTCTACTCCGCATGTGGCCTGCACGACAATCTCTGCCAGAACAACCGAGACCTCGTGCGCCTGCTGCGCGACGCCGACTTTGACGTCACGTACTGGGAGCCGGACATCGGTGCCCACGAGTGGCCTTTCTGGAACGCGTGGATCGACTGCGCGCTGGACTGGTACGCGCCGGGCCCGATGAGGCCCAGCTCGGTTGACGTGGACTACTCGGCGCTGACCGAGCTGCGCCCGCCGGAGAAGCAGGGCTAGGACGCGACAAACGCGGGCGAACGGCGCTTGAAAGCTAGCTTCTGGAAATAACGCGCACGATTTGCAGTGCGCGTTATTTTTTCCTGCGAATATGTAATTTCGAAGCGACTCGTGCGTGTTAATCGGGGACGCGTCGTCAGGCCAGTGCACGAGCCATGCGAAGACGGAAATAGTCCAGGAAGCGCGGCTCGTCGACCTCCAGCGCAACCTCACAGCTCTTCTCGGCGTCACGCAGGCGATCGGGATCGCAGACGGTGCGGCCGCGCGTTGGCCCCTCGAGGTCAACTCGCAGGTTTGCCGACAGGCAGCCGACCAAGCTAGGATCGAGCGCCGCCGCCACGGCGAGCGGGTCGTGCAGGGGGCATCCTCCCAGCTGCGGGTTATTCTGCCGGTAGACGGTGATGTAGTGGTCCGTCATGTCAGCGAAGAGGCGTGCCGCGGGCGTGCCCAGCTCGCGCCAGGCGGCGGTATCGTCACGCGTGAGCACCACCTGATGCGTGACGTCGAGACCGATCATGCGGGTGCGCAGCCCGCCGCGCAGCACGGAGTCAGCCGCCGCCGGATCGTTTGCGATGTTGGCCTCGGCGCAGGGCGTCACGTTTCCCGGCACGGCAAGCGCCCCGCCCATGAAGGTAACGCGGCCGAGCGCGGCCCCAAGGCCGGACACGTTCACGAGCTCCGTCGCGAGGTTGGTGAGAGGGCCCGTGGCAACGTAGGTTGTGTCGTCGCCGCGCTCCGCAACTCCCCGCAGAAGATCGAGGGCGCTTTGCGGGGCCGTACGGCACCAACCCCTCACCGACGCGCCGCCGAGGCCGTTCTCGCCATGGATGCGCCGTACGCCCGCAGGAGGGGCAAACGGAGAGGACGCGTCAAGGGCGCGGTCCGCCCCGGCAAACACGGGAACCTCGGGATGGCCGAGAAGGTCGAGCACGGCGCAGGTGTTTCTGACGGCAGTCCGCATGGACACGTTTCCGTAAGAGCAGATGACTGCCGTGACTTCGACGTCGGGACTACCGAGGGCATAGGCAAGGGCAAGGGCGTCGTCCACGCCGGTGTCCAAGTCAAGAATCAGCCTTCTTCTTGTCTCGCTCATCGAAGCGCCTCCACTTCCTTGGCAGTGGGTATGGACGGCTGGGCGCCCAGGCGGCTCACGGCAAGAGCCGCCGCCAATGCACCCAAACTCATAGACTCGGAAAGCGACAGGCCCCGCACATGCCCGGCCGCGAGGGCGCCGATGAAGGTGTCCCCCGCGCCCGTGGTGTCAACGACGGTCGTCGGTGCCGCGGGGACGCGGATGAGCCGGTCATCTGCGCCCAGGCCAAACGAGCCCGACGCGCCGAGCGTAATCACGACGGTCCCGGCGCCCAGCTCACGCAGGCGCCGCGCAGCCTCCAGACAGCTGGCGTCGTCCTCGGGCAGCACGCCGCACATAACCTGGCACTCGGTCTCGTTGAGGCAGACGAGGTCCACGCACGGCCAGAGGTCGTCCGGCACGGGTCGCGCCGGCGCCGGGTTGAAGATCGTGTAGAGTCCCAGCTCGTGCGCAACGTGCAGGGCGAGCTCCGTGGCGACGGGGTCGCACTCGCCCTGGGTGACGAGAACATCGTTCTTCTCGCCAATGCGACGCAGGTCAGCATCTGTATCTGCAGCCGTAAGCGCATGGTTGGCGCCGGCGTGGAGAACGATGCGGTTCTCTCCCGAAGTGCGAAGAATCACGGCCGTGCCCGTGCTCACGTTGCCCAGACGGCGAACGCCAACCGTGTCCACGCCCGCCTCTCGGAGCCCGGCCGTCAGCTCGTCGCCGAAGGCGTCTGCCCCCACGGCTGCCAGCATGCGCACGTCCGCGCCAAGTCGCGCCGCGGCGACGGCCTGGTTTGCGCCCTTGCCGCCCGCCGACGTGATGAAGCCAGAGCCGGCCAGCGTCTCACCGGCAGCGGGGACGCGCGGGGCGTCGATGGACAGGTCCATGTTCATGCTTCCGAAGACGATGACCTTTGGCATGGGGCCTCCCGCGTCGGGGTTTTACACCGTTTTACACCATTCGGAGACGAGCGCCCGACTTTTGCACGAGCAGACGGGAGCGGAGGTTGATTGCATCTATTGTATACGCAGGTAAATAGGTCACGGCGCTCTCCCCGATGATCGAGAAGAGCGCCGCGCTCGTGCAAAAGTCGGAGTTTGGCGGGCGGTCCCGCTACTTGACCTCGATGAGCTCGTAGCGGCTCGTGCCCAGCCCGATCTTCTCGCCGTGCTCGATCATGGAGCGCCAGTTGGTGTCCGGGTGCGTGAGGTTGAAGTGGTCGTGCTGGCAGCGCTCGGGGATGCCGCCCTCGGCCTCCAGCCTGGCGCGCATGTCCGTGAGCTCGGAGTTGGGCAGCGTCGGCGCGGCGAGCGCCATGTCGATGCACGCCTGGTCAATCGCCACGGGGTCAAAGCTCGCGAACATGCCGAGGTCCGGCACGATCGGCGTGTCGTTCTCGGCGTGGCAGTCGCAGTTGGGCGAGACGTCGATGGCCAGCGAGATGTGGAAGCTCGGGCGGTCCTGCACCACGGCCTGCGTGTACTCGGCGATCTTGCAGTTGAGCTCGTCGACCGCGGAGTCGGAGCCCGGCTTGACGGCGTCCTGGTTGCAGGCGCCGATGCAGCGCCCGCAGCCCACGCAGCGGTCGTGGTCGATCGTGGCCACGGGCACGGTGACGACCTTGCCGCTCGGCAGCTCGCGCTCGCGCGTGGCAGCGAAGGAGATGGCCCCGTGCGCGCAGATGCGCTCGCACGCGCGGCAGCCGACGCACCTCTCGTGGTCCACGCCCGGCTTGCCGGATGAGTGCTGCTCCATCTTGCCCGCGCGGCTGCCGCCGCCCATGCCGAGGTTCTTCATGCAGCCGCCAAAGCCGGCCTGCTCGTGGCCCTTGAAGTGCGTGAGGCTGATCACAATGTCCGCGTCCATGAGGGCGTGGCCGATCTTGGCCTCCCTCACGTACTCGCCGTTCTTCACGGGCACGAGGGTCTCGTCCGTGCCCTTGAGGCCGTCGGCGATGATCACCTGGCAGCCGGTGGCGTAGGGCGTGAAGCCGTTCTGGTAGGCGCAGTCGATGTGCTCGAGCGCGTTCTTCCGGCTGCCCACGTAGAGCGTGTTGCAGTCCGTGAGGAAGGGCTTGCCGCCCAGCTCCTTGACCACGTCGGCCACGACCCGGGCGTAGTTGGGGCGCAGGAAGCTCAGGTTGCCGAGCTCGCCGAAGTGGATCTTGATGGCAACGAACTTGTTCTCGAAGTCAATCTGGTCGATTCCGGCACGGAGGATGAGCCGCCTGAGCTTGTCGAGCTGGCTCTCCTTGGCGTACGTGCGCAGGTTGGTGTAGTAGACCTTGGCGGTGCTGGCGGCGGTTTCCATGCGACCCCTCTCTCTGGATTCCCTCGCTGGAATTGTACGCCAGCGCGAGCTCAAGAGACGCAGCGTCGCCAAGGAAAAGGGCCGCCGGGCGAGAAACCCGACGGCCCGATGTGGAAAAGGGACTGTCCCTTTTCCACGCTACTTACGGTGAGAGCGGTAGTAGGCGATGAGAGCCTGGGTGCTCGCGTCCTGCGCGGCGAGGGCCTCGTCGTCGTGGAAGGCGGGCGTAATCTGCTTAGCGAGCTGCTTGCCCAGCTCAACGCCCCACTGGTCGTAGGAGTCCAGGCCCCAGACCGTGCCCTCGACAAACGTGATGTGCTCGTAGAGCGCGATGAGCTCGCCCAGCGCGTGCGGGGTCAGCTCCACGCCAAAGATTGACGTAGTGGGACGGTTGCCCGTGAAGCAGCGCGCCGGCACCATCCACTCGGCCGTGCCCTCGGCGCGAACCTCGTCGGCCGTCTTGCCAAAGGCGAGCGCCTTGGTCTGCGCGAGGAAGTTGCCAAGGAAGAGCTCGTGGACGTCCTGCTCGCCGTCCTTCACGGGGTTGGGCGTGTTCACAAAGGCGATGAAGTCCGCGGGGATCATGCGGGTGCCCTGGTGGATGAGCTGGTAGAAGGCGTGCTGGCCGTTGGTGCCCGGCTCGCCCCAGAAGATCTCTCCGGTGGCGCAGGTCACGGGGCTGCCGTCCCAGCGCACGCCCTTGCCGTTGGACTCCATCGTGAGCTGCTGGAGGTAGGCGGCAAAGCGGTGCAGGTACTGGTTGTAGGGCAGCACGGCGTGGCTCTCGGCGCCGTAGAAGTTCACGTACCAGACGTTGAGCAGGCCAAGGAGCGCCACCACGTTCTTCTCGAGCGGGGTCTTCTGGAAGTACTCGTCCAGGTCGTGGAAGCCGGCGAGAAACTCCTCGAAGCGCTCCGGGCCAAACGCGATGATGAGCGACAGGCCCACGGCGGAGTCCACGGAGTAGCGGCCGCCGACCCAGCTCCAGAAGCCGAAGGCGTTCTCGGGGTCGATGCCGAAGTCGGCCACGAGGTTGAGCGCGGTGGAGACGGCCACGAAATGCTTCTCGATGGCCTCGGCGTCCTGCTCGGCCGAGCCGTCGATGGCGTCCTGCGCGCGCAGGGTCTCGAGCAGCCAGGTCTTGGCCTCACGAGCGTTGGTGAGCGTCTCCAGCGTGGTGAACGTCTTGGAGACAACGATGACGAGCGTGGTCTCGGGGTCGAGTCCCTTGACCTTCTCGGCCATGTCGTTGGGGTCGATGTTGGAGACGTAGCGGCAGTCGATGCCGGCGTCGGCCAAGGGCTTGAGGGCCTCGTAGACCATGACGGGACCGAGGTCGGAGCCGCCGATGCCGATGGACATCACGTGCTCGATGCGCTTGCCTGTGACGCCCTTCCACTCGCCGGAGCGCACGCGCTCGGCAAAGGCGTACATGCGGTCCAGCTCGGCGCGGACGTCGGCCACGCAGTCCTGCTCGCCGTCAAAGACGGTACCAGCCTCAGACGCCGGGCGGCGCAGCGCCGTGTGCAGGACGGCGCGGTCCTCGGTGGTGTTGATGTGCACGCCGGAGTACATGGCGTCGCGGCGCTCCTCCAGACCCACGGCACGCGCGAGGTCGCAGAGCAGCTGGACGGTCTTGTCGTCAATCAGGTTCTTGGAGAGGTCAAAGTGGAGGTCGTCCAGGTCAAAGGAGAGCTTGGAGACGCGCTCGGGGTCTGTGGCAAAGGCCTCCTTGAGCGAGAAGCCCGACGAGATCATCTCGTCGTGATGGGCCTGGAGCGCAGCCCAGGCGGGCGTGGTGGTTGCGTCAACGGGCGCGGGGATGGTGGACATGGACGGCTCCTTTCGCAGTTGCGACAGTTGCGTTTAGCATAGCGCTCATCGGCTTGCGCGCGCCCCTGCCGCGGCCAACTTGCCGCCCAAACTTAATATGGCTCGCCGAGCGGCGGAATCTTCTTGAGGCGCGCCCACATGACCTGCTTCTCATGTGCGTCGGCCAGCGCCGCCGCAAAGCCGCCGAGGTTGAGCACGCGCATGCCGCAGATGCGCGCCACCACGCCTGGGGCGAGCATGGCCTCCTCGAGACGCTCCACGGCAAAGAGGTCGTCCGCGTATGCCTCGCGCGTGAGCGCGGCCGCGGCCTCGTCGCAGCACACGAGCGTCGCGGGGTCGAGCGCGCAGACCGCCTCGCGGAAGAGCGCCGCATCGAGCGACTCGCCAGCGGCGCCAACGGAGAGCAGCCACTCCCAGTCCTCGGGCGCGTAGCCCAGGCGCTCGAGAGAGGCCCTGAGCGCCGTGCCGTCGGCGCCGGAGAACGGGGTGCCACCGTCCTTCTCGGCATCCGTGAGCTCCCCCTTGACGAGAAGCACCGCGGAAAACGCGTTGCCGCCCATCCGCACGCCGCGTGCCGTCAGGGCATCGATCTCGGCCGTGGCCTTGTCGACGCACGCGCGCCGCCGCACGTCTCGCTCGCTCGCCATCTGCGCTCCCTTCGAACGTGGCACCCGGCCTTGGCCCGTCGTCACGTGAAACTCGGCTACGACCCAGAGTGACATTGTCACCCAACGGGCGGTTATGGGTATAAGCCCCAACAGGTATCCGTCACACAGTCTAACAGGGAGGCCGCCATGGCAATGCAGATTACTAGTGCTGACTTTGACAGCGTCATCACCACGTCCGACAAGCCCGTTCTCGTTGACTTCTGGGCGTCCTGGTGCGGCCCGTGCCGCGCCCTCGGCCCCGTCATCGAGCAGATCGGCGAGGAGATGGGCGACCGCCTCGCCGTTTTCAAGTGCAACGTTGACGAGGAGGAAGAGCTCGCCACGCGCTTCCGCATCATGTCCATCCCCACGCTCATCCTCTTCAAGGGGGGCCAGCCCGTCCACACCATGATCGGCAACATGCCCAAGCCCGCCCTTGTCGCCGAGCTCGAGGCGCACCTCTAGAGATGACGCGTCGAGAGGACCTTGCCCAGGGCGCCCGCGAGGTGGGAGGCGGCGCCCTGGGCCTTCTCAGGGACAACCTTCGCGTGGTGGCGACCCTCGCCGCCGCGCTCGTTTTTGTTTGGCTGCTCGGCGAAGTTGCCAGCGGGGAGATCCTTCGCCTCGACACCCTTGCCTACCAGGTCTTTGTTGAGCACCTGCGCTCCGATGCACTCACGCCTTTCATGCAGGCGTTCACCTCGCTCGCCTCGATCGTGGTTCTCGCCGTGCTCGCCGCTGTGATCGCGGCGCTCGCGCCGGGCAAGGCTCCGGGCTGGTGCGTGTCGGTCAACCTGGTCTGCGTGGTTCTGCTCAACACCGTGCTCAAGTACCTTGTGCAGCGACCTCGACCTGACGGCTTTCGCCTCATCTCCGAAACGGGCTACAGCTTTCCCTCCGGCCACTCGATGGTTGCGATGGCGTTCTTTGGGCTGCTCATCTGGATGGTCTGGCGCTACCACCGCCGCGACGCCATGCGCGTGGTATGGTGCGTCGTGTTTGGCCTCGTCATCGTGATGGTAGGCGTGAGTCGCATCTACCTGGGAGTTCACTACGCCTCGGACGTCCTGGCAGGATTCTGCGTGAGCCTCATCTGGCTGATCTTCTACACGCGCGTGGTGGCGCCTGCCTTTGTGGCCGTGGACGCGCCGCGCATGGGCGCGCACGAGAGCGAGAGAGGCGCCGAGGGCACCGACGCAAAATAACACGCAGAATCGAACATGCGTGTTATTATTATCTGCTGATATATGTTATTGAAGGTAATTCTGCGTGTTATTTGGACGAGATAACGGACCGAGAAGCGCTTATGGCCAAGAAGGACCATGAGGGAGAAGCACCGCGAGAAAACCGTGCTCTCGCTACCCCAGCGTGACGATCTGCGCGTCCACCACGTTCCCGTCCTCCACGAACACGCGCCCCATGCTCGGGCGCGAGCGCCTCGGATAAGTGGGGCTGCCGGGATTCATCACCAGCACGCCAGTCCATTCGTCGCGCTCCAGCACCGGCGTGTGCGTATGTCCAAACACCGCGATGTCGCACATCTGCAGGTTGAGTCGGCGACGATAGTGCGTGACCTGCCACCTGAGGGCGCCGCCGAGAAACACGATGCGATCCTTCACCATGGGGCCGTAGTCGTATGACCAGTCGTTGTTGCCCAGGCAGAGCTTGACCGGCGCGATGTCGCAGAGCGTATGGTAGTCAGACACCGAGCAGATGTCGCCCGCGTGCACGATCATGTCTGCCCCGGAGAGCTCGGCGAGCAGCTCCGGCGACAAGAACCCATGCGTATCCGAGATGATGTCGAAGCGCTTGACCGTCAACGCACGTCCCTAGAGCCCGAGTGCACGCTTGAGCGCCACCACGCGACGGCGCGAGACGGAGATCTTCTTGCCCTCGATGCCGTTGACGCCAAGCTGCAGGATGCCGGAGGAGATGACCTCGACGTCCTCCACGTATTCGAGGTTCACGATGTAGCCGCGGTGCACGCGGAAGAACCCGTGCGGCGCGAGCTTCTGTTCGAGCTTGGCAAGCGAAATCGTGGAGAGGAAGCGGTCGTCGGCGGTGTAGATGCAGGAGTAGTCGTCCTTGGCCTCGATGTAGCGAATCTGGTCGATGGGCACGAGCACCTTGCGACCACTCTTGACCACGGGGATGCGCTCCACGGAGGAGTGGTTCTGGGTCTGCGGCTTGGAGCGAGCCTGCACCTTGTCCAGGGCCTGGTTCAGGCGCTCGGGATCAACGGGCTTCATCAGGTAGTCGATGGCGTCAACCTCAAAGGCCTCGAGCGCGTACTCGCTGTAGGCGGTCACAAAGACGATGGCGGGCGGGTTCTTGAGCTTGTGAAGGGCCTCGGCGAGCTGCATGCCCGAGGTCTTGGGCATCTGGATGTCGAGGAACATGACGTCGGCCTTGGCCTCCATCAGCTTCTCGACTGCCTCTCGAGCACTCGACGCCTCCATGACCGAGTCGACCCTGCCGGTCTCCTCGAGGAGGTAGCGCAGCTCGGAGCGTGCCGGCGCCTCGTCGTCAACAATCATCGCGCGCATGTGCAGTTCCCTTCATGTCCACCCACCGGTCGCATGGCGACCGGGTATATCTTACTCGCCCTTGCGGCTAAGCTCCACCAGCCTTCTGCGCGCCCCTCCGAGCCTAAGGGTCACGCAGGTTCCCTCCCCGAGCTTGGAGACGATCTCCACTCCCGAGCCCACGCCGTAGAAGCGCTCGATGCGCTCGGCGACGTTTCTCAGCGCCATGCCCGTCCCATGGTTGGGTCCCGACGGATGAGACTCCCCCGCACCGGCAAGCAGTCGGTCCGCAACGGCCTTGTCCATGCCAAGGCCGTCGTCGGCAACAGCTATAAGAATATCATCACCTTCGGTAACCACCTGAACGTCAACGTGAAGGGGACCCTCGTCGCGCATGGCGTGCCTCACGGCGTTCTCAACGATGGGCTGAACCAGAAACGACGGGACGGGCAGCTCGTCGCAGCCCTTCTCCACGTGTTCGGTCTCCACGATGCGGCTCTCGCCAAAGCGCGCCTTCTCGATCTTGAGGTAGCGCCGCGTCTGCTCGAGCTCCTGGGAGAGCGCGATGAGGGTCTTCTCGGAGCTCTCCAGCGTCCGGCGATAGAACATCGAGAACTCGCGCAGCAGGTCACGCGCCTTGGTGGGATTGGTGCGCGTGAACGACGCGATGGTGTTGAGGGTGTTGAAGAGGAAATGCGGGTTGATCTGCGCCTGCAGCGCCTTGACCTCGGCACGTGCCGTGAGCTCAGCCTGACGGTCCAGCTCGTAGGACGAGAGCTGCGTGGAGAGGAGCGTGCCCAGGCCCTCCGCGATGGCGAGCTGCGTGCGGTCTATCTCAACGTCGCGACGATAGTAGAGCTTCACGGTGCCCACGGCGTGCTCCTGAACGAGCAGCGGCACGATGATGCCAAAGGCGTGGCCCTGGCGGCGGTTTCCTATCGAGAAGCGCCTCACGTCCTGGCTCTCCTGGTCTACCGAGACAAACGTCTCCATACGCTTGCTCTCGAGGACCTCCTGGGTTGGCTTGGCGTTCTTGCTGCCCGGGACAAAGGGCGTGTCGATGGTGCCCTCGTAGGCGAGCACCGTCTCCGTGTCCGTGATGGCGATGCCGGCGGCGCTTGTCTCGGGGAGGAGCATGGCGCAGATGGCACGGGCGTTCTCCGCGGTGAGGCCGCCGTGAAGGTGTCCCAGGGTCGCCGTCGCCACGCGCAGGGTGCGCTCGGTTGCCTCGGAGCGCGTGTCTTCAGGCGCAATGCTGACGGCCCCGCTCATCACGATGATCCCGGCGAGGGCGCAGCCAACCAGCATGGCCACAACGACCGCGGGGTCGTTGACCACGCTCGCGAGAACCACAGCCAGGACCACGGCGCAGGCCGCGAGAATCCCCGTCACCACCCATCCTGCATGTCGTATGTTCAGCCACTTCATTGATCGTCTCCAGTGGTCGGAACCGCGCCCGAGTCCTCGGCGGCAGGGATCTCCTCCGCTTCTTCGACGACCGGGACCTCCCCCGTGTCTGCGACGGGCGGGGCCGCGCACACGTCTCCAACAACCGGGGTCTCGCCCGCGTCTCCGGCGACCGGGGTCTCCCCCGTGTCTGCGACGCGCGGAATCGCCCCGGTGTCTCCGAGCGGGTCCGACGGGGCCGTCGAGGAGAGCGCGGTGGCGACCTCCCCCGTCAGCAATATCGCAGACGCAATCATCTGGTCGCACCAGAGCGCGGCGACGATAGTGGGCCAGACCATCGCAAACGATAGGTACCTCGAGCTCGTGAGCCGCGCGAACTTGTCCGCCTCATAGCGTCCCTTGGTGAGGATCTTGAGATACGCCAGGCGCTCCGGTCCCGCGACGAGCCTTCTGAGCGCCGTGTGGAACACGCGCTCGCGCACCTGAGGCGAGAGCCAGGGGGCCGGATAGGGCATGAGCGACTCCGGCGTGATCGTACGCAGGTCGCGGCGGGCATTCATGGCGTCGAGCTTGCGGTACTCGTATAGCCACCGATACATGTCGCGCATGAAGAGCGACGGCGCGGAGACCTTCTCGCCCGCAGGCTGGGCCCTGACGAGCCACTCGTTGTCAAACCACACGTCCATGCCGTTGGCACGCAGGTCAAGAAGGTAGTCGAGGTCCTCCCCCCGAGTGATGTAGGGGTCAAAGGGGACCTTCGACCATGCCGCCGCGTGCAGCGCGCAGCACCCGCCGCACAGGTGGTTGGAGCGCGTGATGCGCGCCGCCCCAGTTTGGGCCCTCCCCATCACGCGGTTGAAGTCTGCCGCCTTGGACCAGTACTTCTCGCTCCACTCGGAGGTTGGGCTGGCATATGGGTCCCCGCTCTCGTCGAGGAAGAAGCCGCTCTTGACGAGCACCCTCAGGTTCTGGCGGGTAAGCGAGCCCAAGCCCCACACCGCCTTGGCGAGAAAGTCCGCATCTGTGGCAACCCTGTCCTCGCCCAAGAACACGACGACGTCATGGCCGAGAATCGCAGAGACGGCGAGGCCCATGTTCCTGATGGCGCCGTAGCCGCGCAGCGAGACGGTCTCCGCCGCAACGTGATGCGCCATCCTGCTCACGGCGTGCTCGACGTGCGACGCCTCCTGGCTTCCGATGACAAGCGGGTTGAGCCCCGGATGCATCGCGCAGATCTTCTCGACCCGCTCGCGAGCCTGCGGCTCATCCTCGGCGGAGGAGGCCAGAAGCACGATGACGCGCAGCACGCCACCCACCTGATCGAGTGAGGCGAGACAGGCCTCGAGCTGGGGATCCTTTGCGTCAAGGGGGGTCGACCTGTCAAAGGGGCCGTGTCCCCTGAGAGGGCCGGACGCGTCTCCTCGGCCCCAGAACGTTGGGATGACGATGGCGGGATTCAAGGCTTCCCTAACAACACTCGTCGCCGCCGGGGCGGCCCGAGCTCGCAAGCGTCTTGGGCAGGGACGTCCTCGAGAGCGCCCGGAACAGCGGGAGACCCAGCACGTACATGACCACGGCCTCACCCACACCGGTGGCGAGCAGACCAAACACGTACATGGCGGGGTAGGCGCCATCGATGGCGATATTGGTGAACGGAATGGTATAGAAGCCAATGCCCTGCAGCATGAGCGGCAGGTAGGCCGGAACGATCAGCGCGTTGGCAATGACCGGGCCGAGGAGCGCAACGGCGGGACGCTGGCGGTTCTTCCAGGTGAACCAGGCACCGAGGGCCGTGGCCAGGCTGCCGAAGACAACGTCGAGCATGCCGAGCATGCCGGTCCCGGAGAGCACGATGTTGGCGAGGTTGGCGATGGCGCAGCCGAGGGCCAGACCGGGAACGGCGTCCGCGGTGAGCAGGGCCAGCGCACAGGCAGCCTCAGAGACGCGGAACTGCACCGGGCCCCAGGCGAGGCTTCCGAGGAAGAGCAGCGTCACGAGGGTGAGCCCCGCATACAGCGCGGCGATCATGCCGACGTGGGCAACACGGCGGGCGCCGAGCGAGGGATCGATGGTGTGTTCGAGGCTGGCCTGGTTCTTCATGCTTCTCTCTTCTCTGCTGGAGGGCTTTGCTGGATGCCCGGGCGGGCATGACGAGCCCACGAACAGCGGGATCCCGGTGGAAAGCACTCCAAAAGAAGCATCCCCGTGGGCACGACAGAACAGATACTAGCAGAGTTGCAGCACGCCGGCCGCAGCGCCGGACCCCATATGGGACGTGCTAGTATTGCTGCAGCTTGCACCCGCGCCAAAGGAGACCCATGAACCTGCGTGTGACTCTCGCCCGCCTCGCCGGATCGCTTGCGCACTGGGGGACCGTCAACCTCGCGCACCGCGGGGGCGGCAACATCCCCGGCGCCGTTGCCCTGCGCGTTGACCCGGGCGTCGTGGGGGAGCTCTCGGCGGATCTCGAGCCGCGCATCGTTGTGACGGGCACCAACGGAAAGACCACCACGACCGGCCTCATCGCGGACGCGCTCGCCTCGGGGGGCCGCACCGTGGTGTGCAATCGCGCCGGCAACAACATGGAGTCCGGCATTGCCGCCGCCCTCGTGCTCGCAGGCTCGGCGCGCGGCGAGCAGCGCATCGGGTGCTTCGAGTGCGACGAGCTCTACACGGTGCGCGTGCTCCCCGCGATGCGGCCGCAGGCGCTCGTTCTTCTCAACCTCTTCCGCGACCAGCTGGACCGATACGGCGAGATTGACCACACGCAGGACGTCATCGCAAAGGCGCTGCAGGGATCGCCCGATACCGCCCTCATCTTTGACGCCGACGACCCCCTCTGCGCCGCAATCGCGGACCGCGTGGAGAACCCCGGTCTGCCCTTTGGCATCGACGAGCCCACGGGCATCGAGGCCGACCGCATCTCAGACAGCCGCTTCTGCGCGCGCTGCAACGCGCCGCTCGACTACGAGTACGTCCACTACGGGCAGCTGGGCAAGTACCGCTGCCCGGAGTGCGGCTGGAAGCGCCCCGAGCTCGCGTTTGCCGCGGTGAACGTGCGCCTGGGCGAGGACGGCTTTGAGTTTGACATCGAGGACCGCCGGGGCGAGACGGCGATGCGCCAGCACGTGCGCACCCGCTGGAACGGCCTGCACATGGTCTATAACGTCACGGCGGCGTTTGCCGCGTTCATGGTTGGCGGCGGAGAGGCGCGCGCCTTCCAGGAGGTGCTCGACGCCTACGAGCCGGCGAGCGGCCGCGGCAAGGTCTACGAGCTCGACGGCGGGCGCACGGTTGCCTCCAACCTGGCAAAGAACCCCACAGGCTTTGACCGCATGATCTCTCAGATCAAGGCCGAGAAGGGCAGCGCCGTCGCCTTCTTCCTCAACGACAACGACGCCGACGGCCACGACGTCTCCTGGATCTGGGACGTTGACTTCGAGCGCCTGCGCGAGCTGGGAGTGCGCGTGCTGTGCGCGGGCGGCACCCGCCGCGAGGACATGGCGGTGCGCCTCAAGTATGCTGAGCTTGGCGCCGAGCCCGTGCTCATCCGCAACGTGGTTGACGCCCTGCGCTACGTGGCGCCCGGCGAGAAGCTCCACGTTGTTGCCAACTACACGGCGTTCCCGCCCGTGGTGGCCGAGCTCGAGCGCCTTGCCGGCACCTGGCACTCCAGCGTGACCGAGGACGCCCCGCGCGCCGTCGTGCCTGCGCCCGCAGCCGTTGATCTCGACCGTCCGCTGCGCATCGTGCACCTCTACCCCGACGCCCTCAACCTCTACGGCGACGGCGGCAACATCGCGTCGCTCTCCAAGCGCTGCGCGTGGCGCGGCATCCCCGCACGCGTGGATGAGGTCATGATGGGCGAGAGACTCGACCTCTCCGACGCCGACATCGTTCTTCTCGGCGGCGGCGCCGACCGCGACCAGCTGGCCGTTGCCCACGAGCTCGGCGCGCAGCGCGAGAAGCTCGCGTCCTACGTTGGGAACGGCGGCGTCCTTCTCGCCATCTGCGGCGGCTACCAGCTGCTCGGCCACTCCTACATGATGGGCGAGAAGCGCGTTGAGGGCCTGGGCATCCTGAGCCTCGAGACCGTCGCCGGAGACACCCGCCTCATCGGCAACGTGGCCATCGACTCGCCGGTGTGCGCCACGCCGATCGTGGGCTTTGAGAACCACGCCGGGCGCACGCTCCTGGGCGCCGGGGAGAGGCCCCTGGGGCGCTCGCTCGTTGAGGGAACGGGCAACAACGGCGAGGACGGCGGCGAAGGCGTGCTGCACGACGGCGTGGTGGGCACGTATCTGCACGGGCCGATCCTGCCCAAGAACCCCGGCGTCACCGACTGGCTGATCAGCCGCGCGCTGGCGCGACGCGGGGCGGCGGTCGAGCTGACGCCGCTTGACGACGCTCTGGAGACCGCCGCGCACGACGTCGCGATGGGGATCGCGACGCGCGGGTAGGGCTGCAGGCGGGCGTTCTTCTCGTCGCGTGGCCGGATATCAAAATTAACACGCACAGATTGCCATGCGTGTTAATTTATCCTGAGGTTATATGGGATTTAAACCATCCGCGCGTGTTAATTTTGATGTTTGCCGAAACGCCCTAGCCGGCCCAACCCTAGCGGGGCGTCTCGCCCTGCGGGGCGCCAAGCGCCCAGGCAGAGATCGCCGAGGCCAGCGGCACTGCCAGAATGACGGCGACGCTGCCCACCAGACTCTGAAAGACCTCGAGCGTGAGGTAGTCAGAGTTGAGCAGCTGGAAGGTCTGCGTCCCGTATGTGAGCAGCGAGAGCAGCGTGGTTATTGCCCCACCCGCAAACGCCAGGATGAGCGTGGTGCACATGGTGCCTGTCATGTCCTGCCCCATCTCCATGCCCGCGCGGAAGAGCTCGCGCTGCGTGATGGCGGGGTGGACCTGGCGCATCTCAAAGAGCGCCGACGTGACGCCCATGGTCATGTCGAGAACCGCGCCGAGCGAGGCAACAAGAACGCAGGTGAAGAGCACGTCCCCCACCTGAAAGTCCACGCGCTGGCGAAGGAAGATGAGGTCCTCGGCCGCCTCCATGTTGTAGCCGCCCACATGGAGGACGGCCGAGAAGATCGCGTAGAACAGCGCCGCCACGGCAACGCCGCCCAGGGTGGCGAGAATGGCGACGCGCGTCTTGGCGCTCCACCCGTTGAGCAGCGTCATCGAGCTCACCGTGATCGCCAGGACAACGCCAAGCGTGACGGGGATGACCGGATAGCCGTGATAGAAGGCCGGGAGCATGAAGCACGCGATGAGGAAGATCGCAAACGCCAGGCCAACGAGGCTCCTCGCGCCCTTGAGCCCGCCCACTGCCACCATGAGAGCGGCAAAGACGACGAGAAGGGCAACGAGGCCAAAGCCCCTGTTGTAGTTGTAGATGCTGAAGTACGGCTCAAGACCCTCCTGCGACTCAAGGCGAACGATGACGCCGGTGCCCTCCTCGCAGAGGATGTTGTGGGTGTCGTTCACCTCGTTGTGAATCTCGACCTCCTGGCCGGCGAGGTCGCCGTCGTTGATGCGCACGCGGAGCTCCTGGGAGCCCCAGAGCCTGCTTGAATCGTACGGGGTTGGCTCGAGGTCCTCGGATATGACCTCGGTCACCGTTCCGCTGGGATAGGTTATGCCGGTCGTGTCCAGCGAGGTGTAGTCGATGGGATGCCGCTGGCCCCATGCGAGCACGAGGGCAACGACCACGGCGATCGCGGCAAGAACGATGAGGTCCGACGATTCAAGCAGGCGCTTCTTCATAGGGGCTAGTTGCTTCCTCTTCTGGTGATGATGGCGGAGCGGAGGGCCACGACGG
>CASFQX010000105.1 GCA_949296375.1 uncultured Olsenella sp. | reverse complement strand
GGAAGCCAAAGATGACGAGGCACATCCAGAGCCCGCCGACCAGGGCGCTGCCCAGGACCGCGCCCACCACGGGGAGCTGGAAGATGAACGAGAACGCCGCGCTCAGCAGGTTGGTGATGAGGGTGGCCACCGGGCCGATGACGAGGTAGCCCAGGACGATGGAGACCGTCATCGTGGCGAGCGGGACGAGGAACATCTTGAGCGCCGCCGGCATCCAGCCCTTGAGCCAGCGCTCCACGAGCGAGCCGAACCACACCATGAGAAGGACGGGAATCACCGAGCTCGCGTAGCCCGAGGCGGGCATGATGATGGGGATCCCGAGGGCGGTCGCGTACCACGAGAACGTGCCGGCGACGCCGAGGTCGATGCTGCCGAGGACCTCGCCCGAGGTCAGGGCGACCATCGTCGGGTAGACGAGCGCCACGCCTATCGCCACGCCGGTGAACTCGTTCATGCGGAACTTGCGCGCGGCGCTGAACGCGAGGGCGACGGGGAGGAAGTAGAAGAAGCCGTCCGCCACCGTGTAGAGCAGCGTGTAGAGGCCGTCGTTGGCGAAGTCCGGGACGAAGTAGGTGATGAGGGCAAGCAGCCCTTTCATGATGCCTGCGGCGGCAAGCGGTCCCAGGATGGGCTGGAAGATGCCAGAGATGAGGTCGATGATGACGGAGGCCACGGTCTTCTCGCCCTGGGACTCGTCGTCGGCGCTTGCGCCGCCCGAGAGCCCGCCGGCCTCCAGCACCGCGTCGTAGACGTCCTCGACGATGTTGCCCACGACCACCTGGTACTGGCCGTTGGCCTGGATGACCTGGATGACGCCCTTGAGGGCCTCGATCTTGGCCGTGTTGGCGCGGGACTCGTCCTTGAGCTTGAAGCGCACGCGCGTGATGCAGTGCGCGACGCTGGTGACGTTCTTGGCGCCGCCTACGTTCTCGAGTATGGACCTGGCCAGATCGTCGTACTTTCCTGCCATGAGTCTCTCCTTAGGGATGTTGCCCGGGCGGCTAGCCCAGGTCGCCTCCGTTGGTGGCGATGACCTGTCGGTACCAGTAGAAGCTCTTCTTGCGCCTGCGCTCGAGCGTGCCGCGCCCCAGGTTGTCGCGGTCGACGTAGATGAAGCCGTAGCGCTTCTCCATCTCGCCGGAGCCTGCGCTCACGAGGTCGATTGGCCCCCAGGTGGTGTAGCCGAGCATCTCGACGCCGTCCTGCTCGATGGCGTCGCGCATGGCCTCGATGTGCTCGCGCAGGTAGGCGATGCGGTAGTCGTCCTCGATCGTGCCGTCGGGGAGCACCTCGTCATGGGCGCCGAGGCCGTTCTCCACGACGAAGAGCGGCTTCTGGTAGCGGTCCCAGAGGTCGTTGATCGTGATGCGGAAGCCCAGCGGGTCGATGACCCAGCCCCAGTCGCTCGTGCGCACGTAGGGGTTCTCCACGCCGGCGAAGGCGTTGCCCTCGGCGATGCCGCCCACGGAGTCGGGGTCGCCCGCGGTGCAGCGCGAGGAGTAGTAGCTGAACGAGACGAAGTCGACGGTGTTCTCCGCGAGGATGCGCTCGTCCTCGGCGGTCATGCCCACGTCGATGCCCTCGCGCTCGAGCATCTTGAGGGCGTAGCCGGGGTAGTGCCCGCGCGCCTGCACGTCCACGAAGAAGAGGTCCTCCTGGTTCTTGACCTGCGCCGCGCGGACGTCCTCGGGACGGCAAGAGTAGGGGTAGTAGCTTCCCGCGGCGAGCATGCAGCCCACCTTGTTCTCCGGGTCGACCTCGTGGGCGATCTTGGTTGCCCAGGCGCTCGCCACGAGCTCGTTGTGCGCGGCGCGGTACTCGGCCTCGCGGGCATTCTCCCCGGGCTCGAGGACGATGCCGGCGCCCATGAAGGGACGGTGCAGGATCATGTTCATCTCGTTGAACGTGATCCACCAGCGCACGAGGCCGCGGTAGCGGTTGAAGAGCACCGTCACGAGCCGCTTGTAGAGCTCGATGAGCGTGCGGCTTCGCCAGGCGCCGTACTTCTTGACGAGGTGGATGGGGCAGTCGAAGTGCGTGATGGTCACGAGGGGCTCGATCCCGTGCTCGCGGCAGCAGCGGAACACGTCCTCGTAGAAGGCGAGCCCGGCCTCGTTGGGCACCTCCTCGTCGCCGTTGGGGAAGATGCGGCTCCAGGCGATGGAGAGGCGAAAGACCTTGAAGCCCATCTCCGCGAAGAGGGCTATGTCCTCGCGGTAGCGGTGGTAGAAGTCGATGCCCGTCTGGGCCGGGTAGTAGTACCCGGGCTCGAAGTCGAGCATGCGCCTCAGACCGCGGCTCACGTCGTTGCGCTCCGGCCCGTGCGGGATGACGTCGACGTTGGCAAGGCCGCGGCCGCCCTCGTCATAGCCTCCCTCGCATTGGTTGGCGGCGGTGGCTCCTCCCCACAGGAACCCTTCTGGAAACGGCATGGTGCCTCCTTCTCTCTGGCGTCCCCACCTCTGCGGGGGACGCTTTACCACGTCCTTGCGGCCTCGCGCGCCGGGCCCGTGGCCCTTCCCCCTGCGCGTGGGCCGCCTGCGAAGGGATGACTAGCTGACGGCTTGTCCCGCGGCGGCGCGACGTGTCTCCCAGCCTCCGAGCAGGGAGGGGACCTGCGCCAGGCACACTCCGGCGAGGATGATGGCGACGCCCAGCCACTCGACGACGCCGAGCGGCTCGCCGAGGACGATCATGGCGATGAGCAGGCCGGCGGGGAGCTCCGCGGCGGCCATGACGGTGGAGAGGCCCGCGGGCAGGTGCGGCGAGCCCATGCCGAAGAGCAGGACCGGGCAGAGCAGGCCGAAGAAGCCGGCGATGACGGCAAAGGGCAGGATGCCCTGGGCGAGGACGCCCGAGACGACGTAGTCCGGGCACACCGTGAGCGACATGACCACGGAGCCCGCGCACACGATGACGCCGCGCTGCTCGGACGAGCAGGGGGCCTCGACCTTGCCGGAGAGGGTGACGAAGAGGGAGCAGGACACGGCCGCTCCCAGCGCGCAGAGCAGGGCCGCGGGGTCGTACCCGGCGATGCCGGTCTTGTAGACGCCGCTCGCGAACACCGTCCCGAAGACGATGACCAGGGCGGAGACCACCTGGAGGGGCCTCGGCAGCCGGCGCGTCATGATGGTCTGCCACACGAGCCCCAGCCACGTGAACTGGAAGAGGAGCGTGAGCGCCACCGGGGCGGGCAGCACGCTCATGGCGTAGCAGTAGAGGATCGAGGTGAGGCAGGTGAGGGCTCCCAAGCCCATGAGCTTGAGGGCGAGCTTCCAGCCCACGCGCTGCCAGCGGTGCCCGAGCGCGTGGCCCGCGAGCGTGGCGAGGGCGAAGAAGAGGCAGCCGAACCACGCCTGGCTCGCCACTACCTGCGCCGAGGTGAAGCCCGCGGCGTAGGCGAGCTTGTAGGTCGTGGCCATGGCACCGTAGCAGGCGCCGCCCGCAAAGACCTGGAGCGCCGCCTTGGCCTGCCCCGCGCCCGTGGCTCCTGCCCCGGTGCCCTGCTGCTTGATTGTGTCCGTTCCTGCCATCATGCTCCCTTCCGTCCGCTGTCTCGCAGACGCACGCCTCGTGCGTCTGTTCCCTGCAGTCGGAAGGTGGGGCTCGTCCGGTCTTCTGGCGGTGCTTGCGGCACCTGCTGCCGAGACGAAAAAAGCCACGCAACCGACTGCTCGGTTGCGTGGCGAAAAGGTGACAAATCGTCCAGAAAAGTCCACGCGTTTTTAGACGATGAGATTGTTACATCAAATCTGGGAGGTGTCAAGGAAAAACCTGATCAGTACGTGCCCGCCATGCCGTCGCCCATCTCCCAGATGTGCAAAAGTGCCTGTCCCCTTTGCACGAGCGTGAGGCGCTCGGAGCGCGGGAACCAGCGCGTGGCAAGCGCGAGCTCGCCGCCGTTCACGAAGACCTCCACGGCGGAGCTGTCGACAAGAACGCGCAGGTCGCGCACCGCGTCCACGGATGCCGCGCGCTCGTCGCGGCCGCAGCCCACGCGATCGTCCGCAAACGTCAGGCGCACGGTGCCGTCCTCCCAGCTTATCGCAAGCGCGTCGTCGAGCACGAGGGAGCCCGCGCGCCCCGCGCCGGCGAGAAGGACGTCGGCACGGTGCTCGGCCAGCTCGAGCATCCCGCCCGCCGCGAGCTCGTGCCGCGCGCCGCGCAGCGCCTCGAGCTCTGCCACCGGCCGCTGGAGGAGCGCCCCGCCCGCCCCGGCCGTGACCTCGCGCGGCACCGTGAGGCAGTGGCACCAGCTCATGCCGTCCGGCGCGCTCTCGTAGGGCGCCTCCGGCATGCCCATCCAGCCAAACATGATCGTCCGGCCGGACTCGTCGACAAAGCTCTGCGGCGCGTAGAAGTCAAAGCCGTGGTCCCAGAGGCGGAAGGTGTCCTCGCCCAGCGTGAGCCCGCCCTCCGCGCCGATCTTCTCGCCGGCAGGCACGGGCAGGTAACCGGCCACGTCGCGCAGGCCGTCCGACCAGGGCCGGTCCTGCATCCCCTGCGGGCAGATGGAGAGCCATTCGCGACCGCAGAGCGCCACTCGGTCGGGGCACTCCCACATGAATCCCAGCGGCTCGTCTGTGCGCACGACACCGGCGTTCTCCCAGGCAAGGCCGTCGTCTGAGCGCAGCATGAGCACCAGGCCCTCGTCGCTCAGGTCGCGCGCACCCAGGATCATCCACCAGGCATCGTCCTCGCGCCAGACCTTGGGGTCGCGGACGTGGCACGAGCAGAACGCAGGGTAGTCGGCGTTTCTCAGCAGCACGTTCTTCTCGCCGAGCGCAAGGCCGCCTGGGGCGTCGGCGTCTGCCGTGGCCTCGATGAGGATCTGGGCCGCACGGCGGCCGCTGCGCACGTAGTCGTAGTTGCCGGCCTCCTTGACGTTGCCGGTGTAGTAGAGGCGCGCGCCGCCTGGGACGGGGACGGCGCAGCCCGAGTAGGAGCCGCTCGCCTCGTCGGGGGTGTCCGGCGCGATGGCAAACGCCCGCCCGCCGGACCTCCAGTGGATAAGGTCATCGCTCGTGAAGTGGCCCCAGCCGCGCGGCGCGTCGGGCGCGGGCCAGTCGGGGCTGTACTGATGGAACACGTGATAGGTGCCGCCCAGCTGGCAGAGGCCGTTGGGGTCGTTCAACCAGCCAACGGGCGGCATGAGGTGAAAGCCCATTCTCCAGGGGTCGTGTGACATGGGGTCTCCCAAGCGTTGGGGGGCGGTCCCTCGGCAGGACCGCCCCGGGGAAGGAGGGACGGTTGATTGCGCCTGCCGTCTAGGACAGCTCGACGAGCGGCTCTCCGGGGCGCACGGCGGCGTCCACATGCGGCGTGACCTTAGTGTAGGCGTCCGAGTTGGTGACGATGACGGCGGTCACGGGGTCGAGGCCGGCGGCGCGGATGGCGTCGAGGTCGATGTCCATGAGGAGCTGGCCGGCCTCAACGTGATCGCCCACGGTAACGTGCGCGGTGAACGGCTTGCCCTCGAGGGTCACGGTGTCCACGCCGATGTGCATGAGGACCTCGGCGCCCGCGCTGGTTGTCATGCCCAGAGCGTGACCGGTCTCCGTGAGGGCGGTGACGGTTCCCGCGGCGGGGGCGTAGAGCTTGCCCACGGTGGGGCGCACGGCAGCACCGGTGCCCATGGCCTCGCTCGCAAAGACGGGGTCGGGGACCTCGGTCATCTTGATCGCGGTACCGGCGAGCGGTGCGAGAAGGACCTCGGGCTTGGTGGTCTTCTCGGCGCCGTTGGCCTCAGGGGTTGCGGGCGCAGCGGCGAGCTTGGGGGAGGCGGTGCTGACGGGAGCCGACGCGGGCTGGGCGTCCTTCTCGCCAGCCGTCTCCGGGTCCTTGTAGAGCGCGTAGGAGATGGCGAAGGCCACGATGCCGGAGACGGCGAACATGATCACGTACTGCACGGGCTGGTTGAGGCAGAGCAGGATGCCAAAGATGCCGGTGACGCCGGTGCCCGCCGCGGCGAGCCCCATGATGGAGGCGACCATGGCGCCCAGGCCACCGCCGATGCATCCGGCCACGAAGGGCTTGAAGAAGCGCAGGTTGACGCCGAAGATGGCGGGCTCGGTGATGCCCATGAACGCGGAGAGCGAGGAGGGGAGGGCGAGCGAGCGAACCTTGACGTCCTTGGTCTTGAGGGCCACGGCGAGCGCGGCGCCGGCCTGGCCGATGTTGGCGGCGGAGGCGAGGGGCAGCCAGAAGGTCACGCCGTACGTGGCAATCTGGCCGAGGTCGATCGTGGTGTACATCTGGTGGATGCCGGTGACCACGGTGGGGGCGTAGAGGGCGCCCATGATGAGCGAGCCCAGGCCGAGCGGCAGCGTGAGCAGGAACTGGATGCCGCCGAGGATGGCGTTCTCGGCCCAGACGAAGACGGGGCCGACGGCGAGCATGGTGACGTATGCGGTGACGGCAACGGAGACGAGCGGGGTCACGAAGAGGTCGAAGGCCTCGGGGACCACCTTGTGGAGGCGCTTCTCGATGAAGGAGAGGATTCCGCAGGCAATTACGATGGGGATGACATGGCCCTGGTAGCCGGTCCACTCGATGGAGTAGAGGCCGGGGATGACGGCGTAGGTCTGCTGCACGCCCTCGGTGGCCACGGTGTTGGCGTTCTGCAGACCCGGGTTGATGAGGAGCATGCCGATGACGGCGCCGAGGTAGGGGTTAGCGCCAAAGGCCTTGGCCGCGGAGAAGCCGATGAGGATCTGCAGGAACGTGAATGCCGTGTTGGAGACGAGGTTCAGAATCTGGTACCAGGCGTTGTCGGTGGCGAGCGTGATGAAGCCGTTGGCATCCATGAAGGAGAGGGCGCTCATGATGCCCAGGAGCAGGCCCGAGGCCACGATCGCCGGGATAATGGGCACGAAGACGTCTCCCAGGAGCTTGATCGCGCGCATGAAGGGGTTGGTCTGCTGCTGCGCGGCGGCCTCCTTCACCTCCGCCTTGGTGGCGGCCGTGATGTTGCCGAGGGCGATGAACTCGTCGTAGACCTTGTTTACCGTGCCCGTGCCGTAGATGACCTGCAGCTGGCCGGAGGCCTTGAAGTTGCCCTTGGCGCCGGTCGCGTTGTCCACGGCGGCCTGGTTCACCTTCGAGTCGTCTGCGAGCACGAGGCGCAGACGCGTGGCGCAGTGCGCCGCCGAGACCACGTTGCCCGGTCCGCCTATGGCGTCCAATATCTCTTGAGCCGCTTGCCTGTAGTCGAGTGCCATTGCTTCTCCTCTCGCCGTATGAGCTGATTCTAGCATATGTAATCGTTCCCATATGGAATCGTTCCCACCTTACAACTGAAAAGAGGGTGAGTCAAGAGAGATTGC
The DNA here is from genome assembly GCA_949296375.1 of uncultured Olsenella sp. GTDB lineage: Bacteria > Actinomycetota > Coriobacteriia > Coriobacteriales > Atopobiaceae > Thermophilibacter. The sequence goes on along the minus strand of CASFQX010000105.1, from coordinate 34,036 downwards.
GAGCGGCGGGTTTTTGTCGCCAAGTGGTCCTTCTCGCCTGCCTCTTCTCATGACCTCCCATGACCGGTAAACCTGCTAGGTTGTGCGCACCCGCCGGAGTTTGTGCGCGCCCCCCGGAGGTTGTGCGCACCCGCCGGAAGGTTATGCGCACCCGCCGCCCTTTTCGTCGCGCCCGCATATGGGAAAGTTGACTTTTGCACGAACGAAGGGCTTCCGACAGGGTGGGTAAAGCAACAAGCAATACGTTTACCAGCATATATGCGAAACGAAAGCACTTGCGCGGCAAGGCGGGTCGTGCAAAAGTCAGTTTTACGGCGATGGGGGCGTGGATACGCGTGGGAGCGCGGGCACGGGCGGAAAGCGCTGCCGCTAACGCGTGGAGTTTCTCGCCACGACCTCGTAGCTCATCTTGATCTTGCGCGCTACCTGCTCCTCGCCGGTCATGAAGCCCACGAGCATCTTGGCGGTCTCGGCTCCGGAGGTCTTGTAGTGGAGGTGCACCGTGGTAAGCGTGGGCGTGACGATCTGCGAGATCTCGGAGTCGTCCATGCCCGTCACCGCAACCTCCTCGGGAACGGCATGCCCGTACTCGCGCAGGCAGGTGTGGGCTCCGTAGGCGATCGAGTCTGTTGCGCAAACGATCACGTCGAGCTCGGGATAGCTCTCGAGCAGTGCCTCGGCCTGCTCGTAGCCGGAGTCCACGGTGAACTCGGCGATGCGCATGGCACGCTCGGGGACCTCGATGCCCGCCTCGGCGCACGCGGCGAGAAAACCCTTGCGGCGCATCTGGCCAACGGCAACGTCGTCCTCAAAGACGCCGATGTAGGCGGGTCGGCGCGCGTTGCGCAGCGCGAGCGTGGCGAGGTCGTGCATGGCCTTGTAGTCGTCCTGATAGACGCAGGCGCAGCAGTCCGTCTCCTGGCCGAGCATCACGATGGGCACGGGCAGGGCGGCGATGGCCTCGCGGTGCTCGGGCGTGATGACAGTGGCGATGAGGATGACGCCGTCCACCTGGCTCTTCTCGGCAAACAGGCGCAAAAACTCAACCTCGCGCGTGGCGTCGTTGTCTGTGTTGGCGAGAAGGACCTGGTAGCCGGCCTCGTTCAGGATGAGGGTGATGCCCGCGACCATCCGGCTCACCGAGGCGGAGTTGATCTTGGGGATGATGACGCCCACGACGTTGGTCTTGCCGGTGCGCAGGGACTTTGCCTGGCGGGAGGGGACATAGCCGGTCTTCTCGATCACTCGACGAATAGCGGCGCGCTTCTCCTGGCTCACGTAGCCGTCGTTGAGATAGCGCGACACCGTCGCTCGTGAGACGCCGGCCATCTGCGCGATCTGATTTATGTCCATGTTAACGTTAACCTCCTCAGCCACCTTGAGTTTAGCGCATGGCGGGGTGCATTTTTGCGACAAACACGCGTTAAGCTCCAACGTGAAGGTAGGCCCCGCTGTCTTTGTCACATAGAATTGGGGCAGGAGCATCGAAGGGGGTCATATGGCAGCACCAGTCAAGGCAGGACGCGTCATCGCGGGTGTCACGCGCCAGTTCATCTTGAGCGATCGCAACACCATCTGGATTACCGAGGACACCGCAGAAAGGATCGGCGTGGACGCCGCCGCGGAGTAGTCCTCACGCGCATTTTACCTCTACCGGGGCCCATCGCTCAGCCGCTTGCCGAGCGATGGGCCCCGCATAACCTGACCAGCCCTTCTCTTGCCTTCTCCATATCTAGAATCTCATCAAGCAGAGGGGGAGGGAGCAACATGGTCTCACGAGACGACCTTGCGGTACGGCTTTTCCACGCAACGATGGGCGTCATCACGTCAGAGGAGGAGCTGCTCCAGGCGGACGCAGTTGGCGGTCGCGCGATGACGGAGGTGGCCTCTGCGGTGAGCGCTGCCGTAGCGGCATCTGATGGCCCCATCAGGAAGCTCTTTGAGGACGCGTCCCTCTCCGTATCGCGGTTGGGCGGCGACGACCCGGGCGTCTCGTTCTGGGTGGCATGGCTCGACGGCCTCGCCGCCGCCTCCCCGGATGGGGACGAGCTGGATCTCGAGGGCGTGAGGACCCTCTTCGACCAGGCGCTCGATGACGTGACGCGCGCCCTTGCCGCGGGCCTGTGCAACGTGGCGCCCACCGACGTCCTCGCCGTGGTCTCCGTTGCGGTCTCCTCCAGTGACGACGAGCTCGATGCCTTTGACGATGCGGCGGATGCCGCCGAGGAGGCAACGTCGGGCACGGACGATCCGGTCTCGCTCTCCGTCGCGCGCTTCCTGCGCGGACTCGCCCAGGCGTAGGCGAGTTCTCCAAAAGCCCCCATAAGCCCTAGCGAGAAAAACGGGCTCGTCGGCGCCCTTGCCGACGAGCCCCTCATGCCTTGCGGGCGTTGTCGCGTTTAGGCGAGCCACCACCTGAAGTCCCACGCCGGCAGCTCAAACCTCTGGAACTCGCCCGCCTCGCCGGTCACGAGGTTGGTGTACGTGGCGCTCTCGGGCATCCAGAGGTCGCGCCGATCGTCGCTGAAGTTGAACACCGCGTGCAGCGTCTCGCCGCCGATGCTGCGCCTGATCCAGAGGACCGCGGGGTCGCTGTATCCCACTATCTCGACCGAGGCGTCGGCGTCAAAGACAGCCTCGTCGCGTCGGATGCCCTCGAGGATCTGCAGGGCGTCGTAGAGGCGCTGCTGCACGCTGCCCTTCTCGTCCACACGGTCAACGAGCGACCAGTCGAAGCGCCCGCGGTGGATGTAGCGCGAGTCCTCGGCCTTCTCGGGGTCGTCCTTGTAGGTGTAGTCGTTCACCTGGCCGACCTCGTCGCCACTGTAGATGATCGGCAGGCCGGACTGCGTGAGCAGGTAGGCGTGGAGCATGACGTCCTTGCGGATGGCCACCTCCATCGCCTCGGCGTTACCCTCGAAGCCCGCCGCCTCGATGCCGCACATGGAGGCCGTGGTCGCGCAGAAGCGCGCGTCGCCGGTCACGGGGTCGGAGTTGTAGAGCTCGCCGCGGGAGACGCTGCCCTCGGTGAGACCCTGGAAGTAGGCGTTGAGGTAGCGCTTGTGCGGCACCTCCTCCATGCCCCAGTCCGAGAGCGTCGCGTAATCAAGTCCCCAGCCAATGTCGTCGTGGCAGCGCAGGTAGTTGAGGAAGGTGTACTCGCGCGGCAGACCGCAGACGGCCTCGAGCTGGCGGCGCAGCAGGCGCGTGTCGCGACAGGCCACGCTGTTCCAGGTTGTCGCCATCGTCGTGACGTTGTAGAGCATGTGGCACTCGGGCTTGTCCACCGTGCCAAAGTAGGGCACCACCTCCACCGGCGCCATCACCACCTCGCCGAGAAGCACGATGCCCGGGCACACTATCTCGGAGATCATGCGCATCATGCGCACGATGGTGTGCACCTGCGGGAGGTTGCGGCAGTTGGTGCCGAGCTGCTTCCAGATGTAGGGGACGGCGTCGATGCGGATGACGTCCATGCCCTGGTTGGCCAGGTAGAGGAAGTTGTACATCATCTCGTTGAAGACGCGCGGGTTCTTGTAGTTGAGGTCCCACTGGTAGGGGTAGAACTGCGTCATCACGGACTGCCCCAGCTCCGGCAGGTAGGTGAAGTGCCCGGGCGCGGTGGTGGGGAAGACCTGGGGGACGTCTCGGGTGTAGCGGTCGATGAGCCCCTGGTCGCCGGTGAAGAAGTAGCGGCTCATATACTCGCCCTCGCCCGCGCGGGCGCGACGTGCCCACTCGTGCTCGTCGGAGGTGTGGTTCATGACGAAGTCCATGCAGAGGCTGATGCCCCGCTCGTGGCACCTCTCGGCAAGGCGGGCGAGGTCGTCCATAGTGCCCAGCTCAGGCTTCACGCGACGGAAGTCGCTGACCGCATAGCCACCGTCCGAGCGGCTCTTGTCGGCGGGCGTGTCCAAGAAGGGCATGAGGTGAAGGTAGCTCACGCCCGTCTGCTCAAGGTAGTCCAGGCGGTCCTCAACGCCGCGGATGTTCCCGGCAAAGTTGTCGATGTACATCTGCATGCCGAGAAGGTCGCGGTCTCGATACCACGCGTGACCCTCGCGGCGGGTATCGAGCGCCTTGAGCGCGGCGGGGCGCTCGTCGTAGAAGGCTTTCATCTGATCGCAGAGCTCGGCGAACATGTCGCCGTTGTCGTAGAGCTCCATGTAGAGCCAGCGCAGCTCGTCGTGATGGCGGCTCAGGCGGTGGAGAAACGTGGAGTCCGAGCGGGCCTTGGCTGCGGAGCGGGCGAGGGGCTGGTGCCTTGCGGCAGGGGGGTTCTTCTGTGCCATCTGACCGGTGACCTTTCATATGGAAACGTTCTCATACCCAAGGAGCATTGTAGGACGTCCTCGCCGTCCGGCAAGGGTCAATCCCGTGAGCGTGTCACGGTTTCGCCGAACGTTCGAGGTCATGTTCAACTCCGAGTTTAGTTCAAGCACTCATGCCGTGCGGGCGCGGGTCGTGTGCAACCATAGAAAGGCTGCGTGAGCGTTTGACAGCCGAGGAGGAGGTCGAGGAGGCCCTTGAACATCAAGCAGGTCAGGTATGTGTGCGCAATCATGGATCTGGGGAGCTTCTCCGCCGCCGCCGCGCGGGAGGGGGTGTCCGTCCAGGCCGTCTCCAAGGCCATCGCGGAGCTTGAGTCCTCGCTCGACGGGCCGCTCTTCGAGCGTCGCAGCGCGGGCGTCACGCCCACTCCGCTCGGTCGCGCCTTCGCGACGCGCGCCTGCCGCGTACTTGACGAATGGGAGGCCCTCGAGCGCTTTGCGAGCGCACCGGGCGTTACTTCGGCGTCCGCACCCCTTCACATGGGTTTCTGCTGCCCGGTCTATCCGGGCGTCGAGCGGCTTGTCAAGCTTATCTCCACGGTGACGGGCAAGGTGCTCGACCGTCAGGTCGACGTGGAGATGCTGCGGTGCTCGGACGCTCTCGACGCATTGCACTCCGGGCGCTGTGCCGCACTGATCACCATAGGCCCGATCGAGGCGGACGACGTCGCCTGCGGCGCGCTCGGCACCGTCTCCTCCGACGTGCTCGTTCCCCAGGACCACCCGCTCGCCGCAAAAAGCGAGGTCACGATCGACGAGCTCGCGGACTATCCCGTGCTCTACCCCTGCGACTTCGAGCACTACTGCCACGCCGTGGTGGACGAGTACCTCAAACGGGGCCTGCGCTCCGAGGTCGTCAAGCTCTCGATGGGCGACCCCGTGCCCGAATCCGTCACTGACGGGAGCTGCTACTCGTTCATCTTCGTGGGCAACATCACCGGCGCCCCCGAGGGTCACGTCATTCGTCCGCTCGCAAAGGGCGACGCCCTTCCGGTCCCCATCTGCCTCTCCTCGCTGCGCCGTCCCGGTGGGATTGACTTCGTCTCCTTCCGGCGCGCACTCTCCCGCCTGAGCCTCTTCGGCTAGAGGGCAGCCGTCCTTCTCGCCCGTCCTTCTCGCCCGCTCTCCCGCTTTCCGCTGAGTGTATGAGTTACATATTTCTAACTTAATTCCCCGATTCTCTTAACTGGGCAAACGTTATCTGCTTAGTGAGACATGGTCTCAATTATCCTGACAGCTCGTACACTCAATGAGCGAGACGGCGCCCCTTCTTCTGGGCGGGCTGCCCCGCAACCCGAATGCAACCGCACGTTGAGCAATAGGTGGTGGGTGCAACCTCTCCGCTCGGATACAGTGGGCTAAAGTCTGCAAGGGGAGGGCGCCATGGTCTACGGAATGGGACCGACGGGCCCATCTTGATTCTGGTCCCCCTGCTCGTCTACGTGATCCCCTGGCTCCTCTTTGTCGTACTGCTCGTGCCCGCCATCCGCTGGTTCCTGCGGCGGGAGAGGGCCGACAACAGCCCCGAGACCGTGGCGGTGCGACGCTCGCTCGGGGAGGTGCTGCGCACACACCGGGAGCGCAGCAAGATGACGCAGGAGCTCGTGGCCGAGAAGATCGGCGTGAGCAGGCAGGCCGTGTCCAAGTGGGGGCAGGGCAAGGCGGAGCCTCGACGACGAACCTCGTGAAGCTCGCGCGCCTCTACGGCGTGGACTCCACCGACCTGCTGCGCGAGGTCGAGGGGTAGCGCCCGCGCCCTTCTCGGGTATAACGAACGTGACGGACCCACTCGAGAGGAGCGCATCATGAACGAGGTTATTCGGGCCATGGAGGGGCGCCGCAGCATCCGCGCCTACACCAGCGAGATGCCGGAGCGCGAGAAGATCGATCAGGTGGTGGAGGCTGGCCTCTGGGCCGCGAGCGGCATGAACCGCCAGGGCCCCATCATCGTGGCCGTGACCAATCGCGAGCTCCGCGACCGACTCTCCGCGATGAACGCCGAGATCATGGGCCGTCGCGGCACCGACCCGTTCTACGGCGCGCCGGTCGTGCTCGTGGTGCTTGCGCCACGCGACCAGCCCAACCGCGTCTACGACGGCAGCCTCGTGATGGGCAACCTCATGCTCGCGGCGCACGCGCTCGGCCTGGGCAGCTGCTGGATCCACCGCGCCCGCGAGGAGTTTGACACGCCCGAGGGCAAGGGCATTCTCGCCGAGCTGGGCATCGAGGGAGACTACGAGGGAATCGGCCACTGCATCCTTGGCTATGCCGCCGAGGAGCCCGAGGCAAAGCCGAGAAACGACGGTCGCGTGTTTTACGCCGAATAGCGTCGGGTGCGTCGCGCGTTCTGCTAGCCTAGAGGGTCGTCGGGCTTCTCCCGGCGGCCCTCTCTTTGACCTGAGGAAGTGAGCAGCGTGGACCTGAGCCAAGCCATAGAGTGCGCGAGCGCCCTCGTCTTTCCGGGGTTTCTCGTTGACGACGCGGCGCTTTCCGCCGAGCGCGCGAGAAACGAGGACGCGCTCTCTACGCTGATTGCCGCCTGGAAGGGCGCGCCGGCGGGCAAGGAGCCATGCTCGTTTGAGCTGATCCGCTCGCTCGCGGACCGCAACCGCGACGTCTGCGACCGCTACGGGATCGAGAAGCTCCGTGACGTCAGCGCCTCCACGCTCGCCCGCGGGCTCTCGAACGCCGACCTCGTCCACGCCGTCGCCGTCCTGCAGCACAAGACCGACGCCCAGGTGACGGCGCTCGCCGGGCCTGACGCGCGCGACCTCAACGTGGCGTGGGTGGACGCGCCGGTCTCGGGCATGGTCGTGGGCATCGACATCGAGACCACCGACCGCGACCCCGCGCGCGGCTACATCATCAACGTGGGCCTGGAGTTCATGACCGTGGGACCCAAGGCAAAGCCGCACGACCCGTTCGCCGCCTACTTCGGGCTTCCTCAGATGTATGCCGAGAAGGGCGTGCCGCTGGCGGACATTCACAAGATCCAATGGTCCGACCTCGAGGGGAAGACTCCCTTCCGTGAGGACAAGCAGGCCCAGGCGGCTATTCTCGCAGCGCTCACGACCTATCCGTTCATGGCGCACAACGCCGCCTTCGAGGACTCGTGGTTCATGCTGCACATCGACGGCTATGCCGAGGCGCGCAAGGCCGGGCGCGTTGTGCCCATAGACACGCGCGACATCTGCCGCCGCGTGGACCCCGAGACCCGCACGCTGCCGCACGAGCAGCGGCCTGCGTCACTCGAGAGCTGGGCGCGCCGCCGCGGCACGCTCAAGGCGGGGGAGTCCGAGCGCCACCTCGGCCTCGACGACGTGGAGCTCATGCTCGCCACGGTTCAGGCGGAGTTTGAGGCGCGCAACATGCTGTAGGTGCTCATATGGTCCTGGGGATTGGCATAGACTCGGTCGACATCGAGGAGATGGCGCGGCTCACGGCAGATGCGGACGGGGCCTTCGCGCGCCGCACGTTCAGCGAGGCGGAGCGGGCCGAGGCGTTTGCGCGCCACGATGCCGCGGCATGCCTGGCCGGCAAGTTCGCCGTCAAGGAGGCCACGTTCAAGGCGCTTGCGCACCGCACGGCGGAGGGCTTCGACTTTCGCTGCGTCGAGACCCTCGAGGACGAGAACGGCTGCCCGCACGTCACGCTTTCGGGCGCCCTCGCGCCGGTCCTTGCGGAGGCGGGCGTGAGCGAGCTTCTCGTCTCCATCACCAACGAGAAGGGCGTGGCCACGGCCATCGTGCTCGCCCAGTCCTGACAAAACTCCCCCGTCCCCAAGTGTCAGCTGACAGATGGGGACGGGGGAGTTTTGTCAGCTGCGCGCTGTACGGCGGTACAACAACGCACCAAAAGTGTCGGCTTCTTTGAGCCTTCCATCCATGTTGTGCCGGCGTGCGTCTCCATACCATCTTCATGAAGGGTTACAGGCTCGGGCGAGGTGCCCGAGCTCCGGTGCGCATATGTGCCGGAAGGCTTCCGTCGTCCGAAAGGTGAATGCCATGCCCATGAAGAACTCAACCAAGCTCGTCAAGGTCCTTCTCACCAACATCCCCATCGCCGTGTGCATTTCGCTCGTGGCAAGCTACATCGGCATCAGCTCCGCTGGCGTGCCCGAGGAGGCCTTCATGCCGGCGTTTCTCTCCACGGCGGGCATCAACATCGTGCTCGCCTACATCATCTCGTTCTTCATCGGCTGGTTCATCCCGGCCGAGAAGTGGGGCTTTGCCTTTGCCGGCGTCTTTGGCCTCACCCCGCAGAGCGGCCTGCCCTTTGGCCTTGTGCTCAACATCGTGGTGAACACCGTCTACGTTGTGATCAACGCCGTCATCCTCACCTTCGTCAACGCCAACGTCATGCAGGGCATGCCCCTCGAGATGTTCCCGATGGCCCTCATGGGCAGCTTCTTCCAGTGCTGGATCGTGGGCTACATCGTCTCGTTCCTCTGGGCCCAGCCTGCCGAGCGCATCGCTCGCAAGCTCATGAACGACCCCGCGCCGCAGATGCACTAGTCTGTTTCCCAGAGTCGCACGCCTAGCCCGCCCGCGTCTCGCCGGCGGGCCTTTTTCGAAGGGATCCCCGCATGTCCGAGCTCATCGCTGCCGAGAAGATCGAGGACGGCCTGTGGCGCCTCGTTGACCCCATGGGCTTCATGGCGCACCTCGTCGTTGGCTCCCGCCGTGCCGCGCTCGTGGACACCATGCTCGGCATAGGGGACGTGCGCGCCGTGGCCGAGTCGCTGGCGGGCGGCTTGCCGGTGATCGTTGCGCTCACGCACCGCCACCCCGACCACGTGGGCGGGGCGTATCGCTTCGACGAGGTCATGATGAGCGCGGAGGAGGACGGCCACTGGGAGGAGGCAGAGCGCCACGCCGCCGAGCATCGGGCGGACGGGATGGGGGACAACGCCCTTCTCGCCACCGCGCCCTGGGCATTTGACGAGGGCTCGCGCCCCCGTGTGACGCATGTGGCGGAGGGTGACGAGCTTGACCTCGGCGGTCTCACGCTGCGCTGCGTGAGCCTCCCGGGGCACACCGTGGGATCCGTTGGCTACCTCTGCCCCGAGCTGGGCGTCCTTCTCTCCGGCGACGCGGTGACGCCGATCATGTGCCTGTGCTTTGAGGAGTCCCTTCCCGTGAGCGCGTGGAAGGAGACGCTCACCAAGATGGAGGGGCTGCCGTTCGAGCGATTCTACACGGGGCATCACCGAAACGCCTTTACCAAGGCCGACCTGCCAAGCTTTAGGGCTGCGGCGGACTTTGCCGAGAAGGACCGCGGCTTTGCCTGGAACCACGCTGCCGTTGCGGACTGGGACGGCACCTGCCACCTCTGCCCCTGCTCCACCTCCGACGTGGACAGCCCCGATTTTCGCGCCGTCATCACGCGGGGCCTGCCCGAGCCGCTCTCTCGTGGCACGCGCCGTCGCGCGAGGTAGGTGCGGTCGACCAGCGCGTGCCGAGAAATGCGGGCGCCTGTACCGGGCACGGTGCCTTGGTGACGAGAAATGCCGCCCTCTGTACCGGTTATACGGCCTTCGCGTCGAGAAATGCGCCCTCTGTACCGGCTTCACTACTCTTGCGTCGAGAAATGCAGTCCCCTGTACCAGCCACACGGCCTTCGCGCCGAGAAATGCCGCCCCCTGTACCAGCCACACGGCCTTCGCGCCGAGAAATGTCGCCCCCTGTACCAGCCCGCTAGCCTAGGCAGTCTACGCTCTGGTACAGGGGGCCGCTTTTCTCGACGGGAGCGAGAAAAAACGGTACAGAGGGCCGCATTCCCCGACACCTGCGGACGAGACACGGTACGGCCGCCCGCTTTTCTCGACGCTGCCAGCCCTTTCTTGGTACAGAGGGTCGCATTTCCCGACACTTGCGAACGCAACACGGTACAGCCGTCCGCATTTCTCGGCATAGAGATGCCCCGGTTGGCGAGGGAACCAACCGGGGCGGAGAGGAGCTCCTGGGAGCCGTGCTAGTCAAGCACAGGCCTCGCGCGCAGCGAGAAGAGCGCGAGCACGAGGCAGATTGCCATACAGACGTAGCCCAGCACAAACATGAGCGGGTAGCCGCCGGCGGAATCGACGACAAGTCCCCAGAGCACCGCGGCCACGGCGGACATGAGCGAGCCCACCATGGAGACGCGCGAGTAGATGTTGGTGTAGTCGGCGCTGCCGAAGACCGTGCGCACCAGCAGCGGCGTCTGCACCGTGGTCATGGCGTAGACCACGCCAAACAGGAAGGCGCCCACCAGGAGCAGGGCGAGCGTGCCCGGGAAGAGCCACATGAGCGTGACGCCCGCGGCGCCCGCGCAGATGCCCACGAAGACGCCCAGGTGGACGGAGCGGTCGTTGATGGCGCCGAGAAGGACCTTGCCCACGGCCTGGCCGCCCATCGCGGCGCTCGCCACCACGCCGGAGGCCGCGGCGATGGCGGGCATCGTCTTGGCAAAGGACTGGGCGTAGCCGGCAAGGAACTGGTAGATCGTCTGGTTGAGCGTGATCACGCCGCAGAAGGCCGCAAGCGCGAAGAACGCCGGCATGCGCATGGCCTGGGCGGCGGGGACGCCGGAGAGCTCGCTCGCCTCGCCGCCTTCCTGGGCCTCGCCCGCGCCGTAGGGGGCAAGCCCCTTGTCCTCGGGTCGGCTGCGCACCACAAAGAGCGTGAAGGGCAGCGTGCCCACGGCAACGATGGCGGCAAAGACGAGGTAGGCCGTGCGCCAGCCCTCGGCGCCGCTGTTGATGAGGGCGGTTCCCACCGGGTTGAAGACCACGCCGCCAATGCCGGTGAACGCCATGCACAGGCCCACGAAGAAGCCCACGCGCTTGACGCACCAGGCGTTCACGAGGGTGGGGACGGAGAGGTAGATGAGCGGGCACACGCCCACGCCAAGCACGGCGCCGCAGACGTAGAACTGCCACATGGCCTGGCAGGCACTCATGCCCACCAGTCCCAGGGCGCACAGGACCACCGCTGCGGAGAGCACCACGCGGGCGTCCAGGCGCGAGAGGAGCTTTCCTGCCACGGGCAGCGTGAGCATCTGGGCGATGTTGAGCACCGAGAAGTACAGCGTGAACTCCGCCGTCGCCACGCCAAAGTACTGAGAGACGGGCGTGAAGAAGATGCCCGCGCACGAGAGCACGAGCGCGCACGGCAGAAACGTTATCGCCACGCAGGACGCGACGATGGCGTAGGCGTAGTGAAAGCCGCCCTTCTCGCCCTTCTCGATGTTCTTATCGGTCATAGGTTCCTATCCCTCCACGTCCGAAAGTGCGCCGTCCATGGTAAAGCCCTGCCAGCTGGGCTCTCCGGTGTAGTTCATGACGTCCTCGGTGCCCTCGAGCGCGCGGATGGCGCCGGAGGCGAGCGCGTCCATCTCAAAGTCGCCGGCGTAGACCTTCACGGGGGCGATCCAGCCTACGCGCTCGGTCACGTAGGACACGAAGCGCGGGTCGTGAGACACACCGCCGGTGAGCACGATGCCGTCGACCTTGCCCGCGAGAACCGCGGCAAAGGCGCCGATGGCCTTGGCAACCTGGTAGGCCATGGCGTCGTAGACAACCGCCGCCCACTCGTCGCCGGCCTCGATGCGAGCCGTGATCTGGCGCGCGTCGTCGGTGCCGAGAAGACCGAGGAGGCCGCCCGTCTTGCCGATGACGCCGTCGAGCTCCTTCTTGGTGGCGCCGGAGTAGGCGAGCTTCACGACGGGCTTGAGCGGCGCGTCGCCGGAGCGGTTGGGCGCAAACGGGCCGGAGCCCTCGAGCACGTCGTTGGTGTCGACCATGCGGCCGTGGTCGTGGCAGGCAACCGAGAGGCCGCCGCCCACGTGAGCCACGATGAAGTTGCCGGTCTCGTAGGTGAGGCCGAGCTCCTCGGCGCAGCGGATGGCGCACTCCTTCTGGTTGAGGCAGTGGACGTGGCTCTTGCGGTAGACGCCCGGGAAGCCCGTGATGCGCGCCACGTCGGCGAGCTCGTCGGTGTCCGGCTGGTTGACGGCGTAGGCAGGCTTGTCGGTTGCCCGGGCAAAGGCGTGCAGCAGCGGGGCGCCCAGGATGGCGGGGTGGTTGACGCCCGCGTTCATGACGTGCTCGCAGACGGTGTCGTCGATGGCGAAGATGCCGCCGACGGTGGGGCCCATCGCTCCGCAGTAGCCGGAGAAGGCGTCGATATCCTCGAGCTTGATGCCCTGCTCGTCAAGGGCGGCAAGGATCGTGTCGCGACGGTACTCAAACTGGTCGGCGGCGTTCTCAAAGGAGGCAAGCTCGTCTGCGGGGTGCGTGACGTTGAGGCGGAAGAGCGCCTCGGTCCCGTCGAAGACGGCCACCTTGGTGGAGGTGGAGCCAGGGGAGAGCGTGAGGATCTTGTATCCCATGGGGTTCCTTTCTTGCGCGGGCCCCTCGGGGCGATTGTCTGCTACGAGGGGCCCGCCGTCTTTGTGCGTTTGGTCCAAATGTGACGTTGGTGACAGGTTTATTTGTCACACGTGACACTGGTGACAGGGTGATTTGTCACGTCTCGCCGTTAGCGGGCGGAGAGGACGAGCATCGCGATGTCGCCGACGATCTCGTCGACGGTGGCGCCGCGGGAGGAGTCGGCCACGGGGCACTTGAAGCCGGAGAGCGTGTGGCCATAGGCCGCGCCGTGGGCAAAGCGCTGGACGATCTTCACCGCGAGGTTGGCGGAGTTGAGGTCCGGGAAGATGAGCACGTTGGCACGACCCGCCACGGCAGACTCGCGGCCCACCTTCTTGGCGGCAACGGCTGCGTCAATGGCGGCGTCGAGCTGGAACTCGCCATCGGCGGCGATGTCGGGCCTGCGCTCGTGGACGAGCAAGATCGCCTCGTTCACGCGCTCGACCGAGCTGCCGGCGCCCGAGCCGCAGGTGGAGTAGGAGAGAAATCCCACGCGCGGCTCCCAGCCCATGATGGAGGCCACGTTGTCGGCGGCCGAGATGGCAATGGAGGCCAGCTCGGAGGTCGTGGGCTCGGGGTTGAGGCCGCAGTCGGCAAAGCAGATCACGTTGCCCTCGGGGCCGTCAAAGCCCTCGGTCTCCACCAGGGCGAAGATGGACGGGACGTCCACGCCCTCCTTGAGGCCGATGATGGTCTGCGCGGCCATGAGGACGTCGCCGGTGGTGTTGGTGTGGCCGCAGAAGGTGCAGTCCACGTCGCCGAGCTCCTCCATGACCATGGCGTACCACATGGGGTTCTTGATCTTGCGGCGGGTTCCCTTGGCGGAGAGCAGGCGCGCGCCTCCGGCCATGTAGCGCTCGGCCAGGGCGTCGGCCGCGGCCTCGTCGGAGCTGTCGACGATCTCCATGCCGTCGAGCGAGACGCCCGCCTCGGCGGCCGTGGCCTCAATCACCTCGCGCGGGCTTACGAGCACGGGGGTGCCCACGCCCTCGTCGAGCACGCGGCGCGCGGCGAGCAGGGTCTTTACGGCCTCGCACTCCGGCAGGGCAACGCGGCGGGAGGGGGCGGCCTTGGCGTCCTCGATGAGCTTCTCGATAAGCGTCATGTCAGGTCCTTTCTATAGAAAAAGGGCCCAACGGCAGCCGAGAAGGACGGCTCCGTCGGGCCCTGTTCGCTACATGGAGAGGGCGTCGTCCACGAACTTGGCGGCGTCGGCAAAGGTCTTGCACTTGTTGAGCTGCATGTAGGGGACCTCGACCTCGTACTCGTCCTCGAGCGCGGAGGCAAACTGCACGATGTTGACGGACTTGCAGTGCAGGTCGTCAACAAAGCTGGTCTCGGCGGACAGCGACTCCGCGTCCACGCCAAAGAGCTCGGCGGCCTTGTTCTTGAGGATGTCCACGACCTCTTCCTGGAACTCGTTCATCTTGCTTCCTTTCCGTTGTGATCCAAAAGGGGACAGACCCCTTTTGGATCGTTTTTTCAAAATGCTTCAAAAGGGGTCTGTCCCCTTTTGGATCACCTAGCCGCGGTAGATGTAGTCGCCAACCTGGTACTTGGGCGGAACCACAGGGATCTGCAGGTAGGAGTCGTGCTCGCCGCCGGTGTGGATGACGTGCATGCCGTCGCCGTTGTCGGTCTTGTGGTTCATGTCGTTGTCGTGGAACCACTCGGTCTTGATGAAGCGGCCGGCCACGACCACCTGGATCTTCTCGCCCTTGTGCCAGAAGCGGGAGTGCGGGTACATCTCAACGTCAACGGGCACGATCTCGCCGGGCTGCATGCGCTCCTCCTTGGTGTGCGCGTGCACCGGCTGGAAGTCGCTCGCGTACTTGGGATCGAGCTCGCGGTGGCTGCAGCGCAGGAATCCCCAGGCGCCGCGGAAGGGCGCGCCCATGACGCGGATGGGCACGTAGTTGCCGTCCTTGTCGAGCTTGATGACCCAGGGGAAGAGGTCCATGTTGTCGTAGCCGCGGCACTCCACGTTGAGGTGCAGCTTCATGAAGCCCGTGATCTCGGTGTCCTCGGTGAACTGGTAGGTGAACGTGGTGGTCTCGGTCTTGGGGTCGTAGACGACCTCGGCCTCCTGCTCGGGGTTCTCAAAGCTCGCGGAGCCGTCGGCGGCGTTGAGGTAGAGCTTCTTGTACTCGGTGCGCTTGAGCGGGAAGGACTCCTCGGGGCGACGGTCGGCGTAGTCGTAGTCATAGCCGTCCATGACGTCGATGCGCACGCGCGGCGTCATCTCCCAGCCGTTGTGGATGTCCTTGCAGTAGCGGTCGAAGAAGCGGCGCAGGTCCTCGAGGTTCTCGGGCTTGTAGCTGTCGGGCCACTCGAAGTCGCGGTGCGCGCGCATCCACTTCTTGGGCGAGCGGATGCGACGGAAGCCCTCGAAGGCGCCGCGCAGGTGGTGGTGGACCCAGCCGGCCGTCACGTACGTGGGGATGCGAATCTTGTTCCAGTCGACGATCTTGTCCTTGTAGTAGGCGTTCATCAGGGGATACTTGGCAACCATGGCCGGCGTGTCCTCGATGTAGTTGTTGACGGCAAGGGCCTGGATGATGTGGGTCTCGTAGTCGGGGTTGGGGATGCCGCCGCAGTAGTAGGACTCGCGGTAGAGGTCGCCCTGGCCCTCCCAGGCGGCGAGGCAGGCGAGGTGGGGCGGACGCGTGGCGGCGATGCGCCAGTGCGCCATGCACACGCCGGAGTTGCCGATCATCGTGGCCTTGCCGTTGCACCACTCCTGGGCGGTGATCCACTCGATGAAGTCATAGCCGTCCTGGGCGTCCTGGCTGCCCCAGAGGTAGACGTCGCCCTCGGAGTTGCCCACGCCGCGCGGGTCCACGTTGGCCACGGCGTAGCCGTAGTGGCACCAGTAGCCGGGGTCGGGGGCCTCGAACTTGGCGTACTGGGAGACCGTCTTGGGCGGCACGCCCATGAGCTGCCAGGAGTCCATGCCCTCGGAGGGGTTCTTGCCAAACGGGGCAAAGACGCAGATGACGGGAACCTTCTCGGTGGTGTTGGCGGGGCGGTAGATGTCCGCGTAGATGGTGGTGCCGTCGCGCAGGACGCAGGCCTGGTCGCGCTCGCACATGACGCCGGGGATGTCGGTCATGTAGGTGTGCGGCTGGTACGGGGCGCAGAAGCCCATCGTAGCCACCATCTCGCCGTCGCCGGCGTCGGGGTCCTCGGCCAGGCGGCGCTTGATCTCCTCGAGCTCCTCGCGCGACTTGCCCGGGTTGCCCTTGGCAAAGGGCACCTCGAACTCCTCGCCGCCAAAGGTCATCTTTTTGACGATGCCCGGCTGCTTCTCGGCCATGTGGCGCTCCTCTCATGCTCTGCTCGGCTGGCTTTCCCCCGAGCGTTTTCCCTATGGCGGAAGTTTCGCGCGCGGCGCCGAGAAGGTCATTGGACGGGGTTACAAAGAATTGGCGAGACGCGCCCTTGCGCGCGGTACCAACGCCCACTTGCGCGATTGCCCCTTGGACAATTGCACGACGCTGCTATCATGTGGCGAGAAAAACGCGGGCGCGAGAAGGCTGTGCGACAAGAGCGTGAGCGCGGCGAGAAGGACGCGCGAGGGGAGAGGGACCATGAAGCTGAGGACCGTTGTCAACGAGCTGGCGTGCGACGCCATCTGGCCCGCGCGGCAGGAGCTCCTCAACGCCAACGTCCTGCTCACCCCCGAGTATGGGTCCACCACCTCCGACGACATGCTCTTCGTGAGGCTGTGCCGCCTGGAGGACTGGGAGTCGGGCGCCGTGCACGTGGGGGAGCGGCAGCTCCTGCTCGTCCACGTGGGCCCCGACATGCCCGAGGACGCGGCCCCGTCGGGCGACGTTGTGCTCATCGCCCACCCGAGCTGCTACGAGGACCTGCGCGCGCTCTTCCTTGACCTGCCGTCGCGCATCGCGGTGCTCGAGCTCCTGCGCGAGCGAATGTTCAACGCGTTTCTCGGCTCCTACGACCTGACCCAGTTTGCGCGGCGCTCCTCCGAGGTGCTTGGCAACCCGGTGATCATCTTGAACTCCGACCAGCGCGTGCTTGCCACGGCGGGCGAGTTCCCCGAGGACGCCCTCGACGTCCAGGAGGTGCTCGAGCAGGGCTACATCTCCGAGATGGTCAACGCCGACATGGAGGCGGACGGCATCATCACCGGCGTGCGTCGCGCCCACCACTCCATCCTCGCCTTCAGCGCCCGCTACGCCCGCAGCTGGGTGACCTCGATGGTCTACTTCCACCATCTGGAGATGGGCCGCTTTGACGTCATGGAGAAGGACCGCAAGATCTCCGGCATCGACCTTGAGCTCATCGACTACGCCTCCCAGCTCGCCGGCATCCTGATAGATAGGCTGGGCCTCGCGGGCGAGCGGGTGGGCTTTGGCTCCTCGGTGCTGCACGACCTCGTGAGCGGCGGCTTTGTCAACGAGGAGACCATGCGCGCCCAGCTCATGGTCACGCACCTGCCGCTCGAGGGGTCCTACGTGATGATGGCGCTGTCGGGTCAGCGCGGTGCGGACCGCGACTACCTCTCGCGCGTGGGCACCATCGTGGCCCGAACGGTGCGCAACTGCCTGTGGTGCGTGGAGGATGGGCTGCTCTGCGTGCTCGTGCCCGTGGGGCGCGGCGACGCGGTGGGCTTTGACGACTACGCGCGCGCCATGCGGCGGGTGGGGTCCAACTCGGCGCTTGTGTCGGCGCTCGAGAACAACGGGCTCTTCGCGTACGTGAGCGAGCCGTTTGACGAGGTGGGCCGCGCGGGCACGCGCCTCGAGGAGTGCAGGCTGCTCATGGAGGTGGCCGCGCCCTCCGCGCACGGTCGCGTGTGCTACTTCTGGGAGAACCGCTTTGGTGCGCTGGCTGCCGCCGCCGGCACGCCCGAGCGCATCGAGATGATGCTCGACAAGCGCGTGGTGGCTATGGCCGATTACGACCGCGAGCACGGCACGTCCTACCTCGAGACGGCCATCATGTCCGTGCGCTACCCGGGCAGCCCCGCCGAGGCGGCGGCCGCTCTCTCGGTGCACCGCAACACGTACTTCTACCGCATGAACAAGGTGCGCGAGCTCTTCTTCATCGACCTCAAGGACGGCGAGGACCGGCTGGCGCTCTCCTTCTCCGCCCAGGTCATGGAGGCGGCACGCCGCTAGGTGACAATTGGGACAGGTTCAATTGTCACGCCGGCGCGCTCCGGCGCCGCTTGGCGAGAAGCGCCGCGATTCCGGAGCGCCACGGTGCCGGGCTTTGACCCAATGTGCGATTGCACGAAGAGGTTCTTCTCGCCCGAGCGTTTATCAAACGTCCGTCTAGCGGGTTTGCCCATACGCTTTTCTCATCGGAAGTGTGCTTTCGGAGAGGAAAGGGGTCGCTATGACCAAGATCGTCGGCGTCTCGTTTGGCACCAAGAATGGCAACAACGACTGCATCTGCAAGGAGGTGCTCAAGGCCTGCCAGGAGGAGGGCTGCGAGATCGAGTTCATCCGCGCGATGGACCTTGACATCAAGCACTGCACCGGCTGCATCACCTGCGTGAAGATGCTCATGAGCGGCACCAAGAACATGTGCATCCACAAGGACGACTTTGACTGGCTCGCCTTTGAGATGTTCAACGCCGACGGCGTCATCATGGTCGACCCGATCTTTGAGACGGGTGCCTCGGGCCTCTTCCACACCATCATGGACCGCTTTGGGCCCCGCATGGACACCGGCAACAACTTCATCGGCACTCAGATCGCCCAGGGCCGCCTGGCCCAGGGTGGCGACGCGGCGAAGGGCGTCGAGGTTCCCAACCCCGCGATTATGAGCCCCAAGGTGGTCTCCTACATCGGCATCGGCGGCTCCGACTGGGGCACCCACGTCCAGTCCGAGCACCAGCTCCAGGCCATGACGCCAAGCTGGAAGGTCATCGACAACGAGTGGGTCGCCTGGTCCAAGACCGCCCTCATGGACGATAGCCTCATCGAGCGCGCCCACCAGATCGGCGTGAACCTGGCCAACGCCGCCAAGGACATCGAGCACGCCACCTACCAGGGCAAGGCAGGCATCTGCCCGCACTGCAACTGCAACGACTTCTATCTCGTCCCCGGCGAGAACCGCGCCATCTGCTGCGTCTGCGGCCTCGAGGGCACCGTCTCCGTCGATGACGCGGGCGTCCACGTCACCTACAAGGACGAGGACCTGCACAAGGCTCACGACATCCAGTCCGGCAAGGAGATTCACGGCAAGGACATTGCCGAGAACGAGGGCAAGCTCGCCGAGATGAAGAAGACCCAGGCCTACAAGGATCGCGTGGCCTACTACCGCGACCTCATCCAGCCCACGATGCCTCCGCGCGCGTAGCGCTTGCGCTAGGCAGACCGACAAGAGGATGCCCCGGGCAGCTCGATGCGCCCGGGGCATCCTGGCTTGTTGCGCGTGGGTGCGGACTCGCTAGTGCTCGTCCTTCTCGCCCTGGGCCTGGGGAGGCATTATGGCGGCCATGGCGCGCTCCTTGCCAAAGATCGCGCCGCACACGAGCATGCCGCCGCCCACGAGGCAGACGGCGAGCACGATGCCGTAGCACCAGAAGCCAAAGAGGTGGAAGTAGCCGATGGGCTGCTGCATGAAGAGCGTGAAGAACGACGTGGCCATACCCATGAAGATGCACGGGATGTTGGAGAAGATCTTGCCCTCAAAGAGGTTCTCGTGAACCGTGAGGATGAGGAAGATGACGATGATGGTGGGCACGATGTTGCTCATGACCATGTTGGTGGCGCCAAAGACCGAGGTGAAGCCCATGGTGACGAGGGAGTTGACGACGCACCAGAGCTCGCCCACGGCGTAGCAGATCACCATCGAGGGGATGTTCTTGAAGTTGGCCCCCAGCGCAAAGAACATGAGGAGGGGCAGGAAGAGCATCCAGGTGTACTGGGGCATGCCCAGAAGCGTCATCCCCTGCATGAGGATGGTGAGAACGACGGCGCCGGTCAGCGCCTGCACGAGCTTGATCTTTCTTCTGTCGGTCATGATATCCTCCGTTTCCGGCTTGCTTTGCCGGCACGTGCCGGCTGGTTGCGCGGGCTCCTCGCATGGGGCCCATTACGGCGGATTGTGCGAGAAGGGCGGGGGGCAGTCTTCGTGCCCGTACCCAAAGTGGGTCGACCATGCGCGTGGGCAGCTGTTCGGAGGGCCCAGCGAGCGCAGCCGCAGCTGTCAGGGTCGACCATGCGCGCGGGCAGCTGTTCCTGCGCTCAGGGCCGCCGCCTTGCGCTCACTCCCGCGCTGCCGTCCAAACCCCCTGTTACCTGCGGCTTCTCCCGTACATGGTCTGAGCGCACAAACCCTGCGGGTCTTTCTCGCCCGAAATGGGGTGGGCGCACATGGTGCGGGCGCCTCGCACGCGCGAAGGTGTATCCGTGCAAGTAGGTGCCGTCAGGCATGTTGGTAACACAAGGAGGATTCGCATGAAGCAGCTTGAGACCGATGTCGTCGTCGTTGCCGCTGGCCTTTCCGGCCTCGCGGCATCCGTTGCCGCCGCCGAGAGCGGCGCGAGGGTCATCACCCTTGAGAAGGCGTCCAACACCGGCGGCGCCGCCAACATGGGCATGGGCCCGGCCGCTGCCGGCTCGCCCCTCCAGAAGGCCTCGATGATCGAGGTCACCCCCGGCGAGCTCTTCCGTCGCCACATGTTCTACACCCACTACCAGGTGGATGCCCGTCTCGTGCGTGACTACTACTTCAAGAGCGGCGACACCATCCAGTGGCTCATGGACATGGGCGTCGAGTTCAACAGCGTCCGCCCGGCCTTCCGCGCCCGCGAGCGCACCCGCGCCTACGCCGACGGTGAGTACACCTGGCACGTCGTTCAGCCCGAGGACGGCTCCGAGCCCGGCCCGCGCGCCGCGACCACGATGACCAAGCGCATGACCGAGCGCGCCCAGGAGCTGGGCGTCGAGTTCATGCTCGAGTGCCCGGGCACCGGCCTCATCACCAATGACGAGGGCGCCGTCGTGGGCGTGACCGCCAAGGACAAGGACGGCGAGGAGTACGAGATCTCCTGCTCCGCCGTCATCGTTGCCACCGGCGGCTTTGGCCACAACACCGAGATGATCAAGGAGCAGATCGGCCTCGACTGGGGCAAGAACCTCTTCTCCTTTGCCATCCCCGGCATGGACGGCGACGGCCTCAACATGTGCCACGCCGTGGGCGCCGGCCACACCCCGGTCTCCATGGAGATGATGTACCAGATCCCCGACAACATGAACCACTTCTACGTTGAGGGCGCCTTCCGCCAGCCCTGCTACTGGTGCAACCGCCTGGGCGAGCGCTTCATGCCCGAGGACGAGATCTTCAACACCACCTTCGTGGGCAATGCCATCAACCACCTGCCCGGCAAGGTGGCCTTCTCTATCTTTGACTCCAAGATGCTCAAGCACTGGAAGAAGGACGGTCCGGACATTGTCTCCCACGTCCACCCGCACGACCTCTACGAGGGCTTCGAGGAGCAGTGGGAGCGCGACCTCGCCGACGGCTACGAGGCCATCTGCATGGCCGACACCCTCGAGGAGCTTGCCGAGAAGGCCGGCATCGACGTTGACGGTCTTCTCGCCAACGTCGAGGAGTACAACGAGATGTGCGCCAACGGCTGGGACGAGATCTTCGAGAAGGAGCGCGAGTTCATGCAGCCGCTCGAGAAGGGCCCGTTCTACTGCTGCAAGCAGTACATTGGCGCCTACGGCACCCTGGGCGGCGTGCTCATCAACCACAACATGGAGGTCATGACCGACGACTACAAGGTCATCCCCGGCCTCTACTGCGTGGGCACCGACGCCTGCACCATCTACGGTGACTCCTACAACTACTGCATCCCGGGCAACACCATGGGCTTCTGCCTCAACTCCGGGCGCATCGCCGGCGAGAACGCCGCCGCCAAGCTCTTCGAGTACTAACAGGGGAGGGGGACGCGCGCGGGGTCCGTCTGGGCCCCGCGCGCCCTTTTTGATCCAAAAGGGGACAGGCCCCTTTTGGATCATTGCCGCGGAGAGGCGCCTGTCCCGGCGTTGCGGCGCGACACATCACAAGGGGGTCATGTGAAGCTTTCAATCAACGGCCAGGAGGTCGAGGCGCGCGAGGGCCAGACGGTCCTTGACGCGGCGCTCGACGCCGGCATCTTCATCCCGCACCTCTGCAAGCACCCCGACCTCGAGGCCGTGGGAGGCTGCCGCCTCTGCATGGTTGAGGTCGACGGGGCGGAGGAGCCCGTCTGCGCCTGCAAGACGCCCGTGCGCGAGGGCATGCAGGTGAGCGTCAACGGTGAGCGTGCCGAGCGCGTGCGCCGCATGGCGATGGAGCTCATCCTCGCCACGCACCCTACCGACTGCACCGGATGCCCCAAGTACGGCAAGTGCGAGCTGCAGTCCATGTACCAGTACATGGGCGTCTCGCCCACGCGCTGGCGTGTGAAGAGCCGCCCGGTGGCTACCGACGAGTCCAACCCGCTCATCACGCACATGTTCACGCGCTGCATCCGCTGCGGACGCTGCGTGCGCGCCTGCCGTGAGCTGCGCGGCGTTGGCGTCCTGGACTACCAGCACACCGAGGAGGGTGTCCGCATCGGCACCGACGGGTCCGTCTCGCTGGAGGAGGCGGGCTGCCGCTTCTGCGGCGCGTGCATCGAGGTCTGCCCCACGGGCTCGATCATCGACGTGCTCTCCCGCGCGCACGACGACCGTTCCCGCGAGGACAACGTCGTGCCCTGCCGCTTTGGCTGCCCCGCGCACGTTGACATCCCGCGCTACCTGCGCCACATCAAGAACGGCGAGTGGGAGGCCGCAACGGCCGTCATCCGCGAGAAGGTCCCGTTCCCCGAGACTCTCGGCACCATCTGCAACCACAATTGCGAGAGCGAGTGCAAGCGCAACGACCTCACCGCGCCGCTCTCGGTCTGCCGCCTCAAGCGCGCCGCCGCGGTGCGTGACACGGGCGAGTGGAAGAGCCGCGTGCGCCACCAGCCGCTCACGGGCAAGAAGGTCGCCGTCGTGGGCGCCGGCCCGGCCGGTCTCACCGCTGCCCTCTTCCTTGCCGAGAAGGGCCACCTCGTGACGGTCCTCGAGGCAAACGAGAAGGTCGGCGGCCAGCTGCGCTACGGCATCCCCGCCTACCGCCTGCCCGATGCCACCGTCGACCACGAGGTCGACATCATCCGCGAGATCTCCCAGGGCACCGACGCCGAGCCGCGCATCGAGATTCGCTGCGGCGAGCGCGTGTCGCAGCCCAAGGCGCTTCTCGGCGAGGGCTATGACGCCGTGCTCGTTGCCGTTGGCACCCACGTGGGCACGCGCCTTCCCATGGACGGTGCCGATCTTGACGGCGTCTATGTGAACACCGACTTCCTCAAGGCCGCCCGCACGGGCGCGCCGATGGACGTGGCCGGCCGCGTGGTGGTGCTCGGTGGCGGCAACGTTGCCTACGACTGCGCCCGCACCGCCGTGCGCCTGGGCGCCGAGAAGGTCGACGTGGCGTGCCTCGAGTCCATCGATAAGATGACCTCCACCCCCGAGGAGCGCGAGGAGGCCGCCGAGGAGGGCGTGGAGCTGCATGACGCCTACGCCTTCACCTCCATCAACGAGTCCGAGCCCGGCTCGGGCAAGGTGGGCTCCATCACCATTCACAAGATCGAGCGCTTCTACTTTGACGAGAACCATCGCGCGGTGACCGAGCTCGTCGAGGGCGGCGAGCTCACCATCCCGGCCGACCACGTCATCTTTGCCGTGGGCCAGAAGCCGGAGGGTACCGCCGAGATGGGCCTCGAGCTCACGCACGGCCCCTACATCGTGGCAGATGGCGAGCTCGCCACGAGCGCCGAGGGCGTCTGGGCCGCCGGTGACTGCGTCACGGGCACCAAGTCCGTGATCGCCGCCATCGAGCAGGGCCGCGAGGCCGCGAGCTCCATCGACCGCTTCCTGGGCGGCGATGGCGACATCACGGCCGAGCTCCTCGACGCCGACGTCCCCGAGCAGCACATCGGCAAGGTCCCCGAGGGCTTCTACGCCGGTCGCGTGGAGCCCGAGGTCGCACCCGCCGAGGCTCGCTCGAACAACTTCGACGTCTTTGAGTGCCCCTACACCGAGGACGAGGCCAAGTGCGAGGCGTCGCGCTGCCTGCAGTGCGACCTGCGCCTCACGCTGTACACGCCGCGCCTGTGGAACGAGTACTAGGAAGGGAGCGAGAAATGACAACTATTGTGAGCTTCATGCCGGCCTACGCGGCCGCACCCGTCTCCCTTCACCTCCTGAAGGCAGACGTCGACGCCGCCGCCGAGAAGATCTCCGCCCTGGGGGGAGAGGTTGCCGTCCTCGTGCCGTCCTCCGAGGCTGAGCTCGCCGCGCGCCTGCGCGAGCTTCTCGGTGACGCCGCGCGCGTGGTGGAGGCCGACGCCTCCCTCGGCTTTGTCTACGCAAACGACACCGCCTGCGCCTGCGTGCTCAAGGGCGAGAAGCCCCTGCCATCCGAGGTCACGGGCACCACGCCCGAGCTGCGCCTCATTGCCGGATCTGAGCTTCTCGGCCACGAGGGCATGCGCTGGACGTGGTTCGAGGGGGCCAGCGCCCCCGTCGAGCTTCCCGTGTCCACCACGGTTGGCGCGCTTGTGGAGGCCTCCGGCGTTGCTGATGCCAAGGCCGTCTACGTGGGGTATCCCACCGGCTCGTTCTTCTCGGCGTCTGATGCTGACGCTGCCGTTGAGCTGGGGAGCGACTACGTGCGCGTGTACGCCAAGAGCTCCTGCATGGCCAACGCGCTCTCCGAGGTGTGCCAGCTCTACCGTCACGAGACCTGCGGCCGCTGCGTCTTTGGCCACGAGGGCGGCCACCAGGTTGCCACGATCGTTGCCGACATCTGCCGCAAGAAGGGCAAGGCGTCCGACGTGGCGCTCCTGCGCGACCTCTGTCCCGTCATGGAGACGCAGTCGCTCTGCGAGATGGGTCGCGTCATGGCGCGCACCGTGCTCTCCGCGCTCGACGTCTTTGGCGACGAGATCGAGCAGCACTTTACCAAGAAAGTCTGCCCGGCGGGCGAGTGCAAGGCGTACATGACCTACCACATCCTGCCCACCAAGTGCGTCGGCTGCGGCGAGTGCGTGGACGCGTGCGAGGACGAGGCGATTCTCGGCAAGCCGCGCTTCATCCACGTCATCGACCAGAAGGCGTGCACCCAGTGCGGCAAGTGCGTGAGCGTCTGCGACGAGGAGGCAATTATCATGGCTGGTGCCGACAAGCCCCGCACCCCTCCGCGCCCGATTCCCATTCGCAAGCGCTAGCGTTTCTCGGCGTCCGTCGGGCGCTTTGACTCCCTGCGCCCGATGCGCGCCCGCCGCGTGCCCCGACCACGCGGCGGGCGCATTTTTGTCGGTATGACGGCAATGGTGTTTGCCGGGAAAACCCGTCCGGTGTACCAACTGGCGCAACGCCCTGCCGAGAAATTCGGCCCTCTGTACCGTGGCGACCGCCCCGCTGTCGGGAAATGCGGCCCTCTGTACCGTAGCACCCGCCCCGCTGTCGAGAAAATCAGTCGAGTGTACGCCGAATGCCGAACAAGGCAGCCCTCTGTACCACACTCGGCGGCCTGGTCGGCCCTTCTCGTTGCCGCGCATGGTACAGACCACCGCTTTTCCCGACGTAAAACTCAAAAAGTGGTACAGCCCCGAGCTTTTCTCGGCATCGGGGGAGTGCGGTGCCCATGCGCGGCGACTTTGGTGCTTGTGCACAAACGAGACGCAGCTCACGAGTCAAGCTCTGGTTCCAAGAACATGTTTGCGACGCCTTGCGGCTGCGATACTTGCATCATCGAGACCCCGCCCCTCCGTTTGCCATGCCGGAGGGGCGGGGTCTTTTGCTGGGGGTTTTGCCGGGCCCTTTGCCGGGCCCTTTGCCGTGAGTCTTCACCGGGTTTCCCTGGGTCATTTGCGCCCTTACTATCCCGCGGGCTTTGTCTGCACGCACAACGACGTGCCCGCCAGCGAGAAAAGCGTCGTTCGTGCAGACGGTGAACCGCCCCTCCTCCCGCCGTAGCATCTCCTCAACATGCGCGGAGTGGTCCGCGCCCGATGCTCTGGAGAGGAGCCGAGTATGTCGTTCAAGGTCATGGCAATCTGCGCGGGAAGGCACGGCGGCAACGGCGAGGCGCTCGCCAAGGAGGCGCTCTGCGCCGTTCAGGAGGCTGGCGGCGAGGTCGAGCTCATCAACCTCTTTGACTACAACATCTTGCCCTGCACCGGCTGCGAGGGCTGCACGATGCAGATGGGCAAGGTCGGCGCCGGCCTGCAGAAGGAGTATCACGGCTGCGTCCTCAAGAACAAGGACGACGTCGACGCCATCGTGAGCGAGCTGCGCACCTGCCACGGCGTGATCTTTGCCGTTCCCACCTACGACCTCACGCCCAGCTCGGTCTACACGCGCTTCGCGCAGCGCTTCCTTGCCTACGAGCTCTCCTTCCTTCTCGCCATTGGCGCGGTGAAGGAGAACCCCCACACCGTGGCCGGCCTCATTGCCGTGGGCGGCTCCATGCATGATTGGCAGTCGCTTGCCCTGGAGAGCCTGCAGGCCACCATGTTCACCATGTCGCTGCAGGTCGTCGACCGCTACATGGCCCAGCGCGACGGTCGTCCGGGCAACGCCTTTGTCTGGGGCGACGACGTTGAGTGGGGCGGCCAGATCGCCCGCGCCCGCAAGATGGGCGAGAACATCGTCAAGGCTATCCAGACGCCCGTGGAGGAGCGCACCTGGCTCGGCGACCCCAACGACGGCGTGTGCCCCAACTGCCACAGCTCGCTCGTCTACCCCGGCGACAAGCACTGGGACGGCATCGAGTTCCCGTGGGAGTGCGCCGTGTGCGGAGCCGGCGGCGACCTCGCCATCAACGAGGAGACCGGCCGTCCCTATCTCAAGATTGCCGAGAACGGCCTCATCCGCGACCGCAACGACGACAAGGCCCGCGCCGAGCACCTGAACGAGATCAACAAGACCCGCGACGAGTTCTTCGCGCATCTCGATGAGGTCAAGCCCCTCATGGAGAAGTACGCCAAGATGGAGTTCCCCACGCTCATGATCGAGCGCTAACGCAAGCGACGGGGCGGAGGCGCGGCCGGCGCCCCGCCCCTGCTACGCGCGCGTGGCACGAAGGTCGTCGCTCGTGCGGGGCTTTGTGCGCGTCTCGAGAAGCCCAAGGTAGAGAAGGGCTCGGATGGAGAGATGAAACAGGAACAGGTCCTCTCCGGAGCTGAGGTCGTTTCCCGTGATCTCGCGGATGCGGCCGAGGCGATAGAGCAGCGTGTTCTTGTGCAGGCACAGCAGAAGCGCCGTTCTTGCCGTGCTGCAGCCGTTCTGCATGTAGGCGTAGAGCGTCTCGACGAGCTCGCTGCCGTGCCTGCGGTCATGGTCGAGCAGCTCCCAGATTGCCGGGTGCACGTAGTTGAGAACGTTCACCCGGTCGTTGGCGATGTCGAAGAGCTCCATCGGGGCGTAGTCGCAGTAGGCATAGACGTGGGAGTCGTCGAGCACCTTCGTGTACATCGACCCCAGCCTGATCGCGGCCTGGGCCTGCGCCAGGTGCCGGCGCACCTCGCACGTGTCCTCGAAGGCGTTGCTCACGCCGACGAGGACGTCGTTGTCCTTGGCAACGCGCCGCAGCGTACGACGGTCGTAGGCCGTGAGCGTGGGCCCCTCTGCCCTGCTCGCCAGAATCACGAGGCTCCTCTCGTAGCTGGTCGTGAGGCTCTTGGTGAGGATGGGGGAGAGCTGGGCTCGAAGGCTCTCCTCGTCTCGCGTGGAGAAGGGGCGCCCGTTGGGCTTTATCGCAATCACAAAGAGCGCGGGCAGGGGCGTGAGCTCAAGCAGCGCGAGGCGCCTCGCCGTGGCCTCGGGGGTGGGCTGCTCGTCCTCGAGCAGGCGCCTCAGGAAGTAGGCCTCCATCTGGGCGCTGCCCACCGTGAAGACCTCGCCCTTCTGCAGCTCCTGGCCAATGGCCTGGCAGCAGAGCGAGAAGAGCGCCTCGTCCCCGGCCGCAAACGGTCGCTCGTGCGCCATGAGCATCACGCGGGCGAGGCAGATGCCGTGCACGATCACGTTCTGGGTCATCGTGTTGAGCTCGAGCACGGAGTTGTGGCACACCAGCGGGCCTCGGCTGCGGGCAAGCCGCTCGTCGATCTTCTCGCTCTCGATGTGCGCGACGCCGTCCTCGAGGATGTCCCCGAAGGCCATCTCCTCGCGCATCACGCGCGCGTAGGCGGAGTCGTCGTCCGTGTTGGGGGTCACGCTTCCCGAGGCAAGGTAGTGGTAGCTCGGGTCAACCACGACGAGCGGGTTTCCCATCGTCTCTGCGATCACCTCGACGAGGTGCTGGAGCCCGTGGTCGGAGAGCAGCGCGCCAATAATGCGCCGCTCAGCCTGGTCGTGCGAGACGCTCTGCTCCATCTGATGAACTCCCCTCAATGGTCCTGGGGCACCGTGCCCCGTCACGGAGATAATAAACAAAAGATAAGGGTGGTGTCAGCATGACGGCGAAGAGGGTCCACGACGGCCGGTCCGTTGACGAGCGCATCGAGGACGCGGTCTTCTCGCTCATGGAGACTACGGACATCCCGGACATTCGCGTGGCCGACGTCATTCGGCTCGCGGGCGTCTCGCGCTCCACGTTCTACCGGCACTTTGACTCCGTTGACGACGTGGTGAAGGCCTTTGAGACCGACCTTCTCGCAAACATGCACTCCATCAACAGCTTTGCGCTCAAGGCGCGCTTTGCCCAGGCGGAGCTGGATCCCACGCCCACGATGATCCGGCGTATGGAGGTCCTTGCCGAGCGCCGCGACAAGGTGGTGGCGCTCAACGGCCCCCATGGCGACCCGCAGTTTGTGCACAAGGCAACGGTCCTCATGCACGACCACTTTCGCGAGCGCCTCTCCGAGGTGGAGGGCCCGGAGACCTATCGCGACTTCTACCTCGCCTTTGCGCTGGCGGGTCACCACAACGTCATCCAGTACTGGCTTGAGAAGCGGCCCGACGTGGAGCCCAAGGTCGTGGCCGGCGTGCTCAACCGCCTCTTCTACGCGCCCTTCTTCCTCGACGAGACCAACGCGCGGCACGTGCCCGCCTCGCCCTTTGGCGAGAAGGACGAGCGGCGCCGCCAGCGGTAGCGGACGGGCGGTGAGCGGCGGATGAGAAACGCGTGAAACAAGGCAATTTACCTGCGGAAAGGAACAAATCATCACAAGGTGTCCCATCAAAGGAAACGAAGTGCGCCCGCGTGTTCTTCTCGCCGGCGAGCGTCGTTTATAGGATGCAGACAAAGGTTGGACAGCGTTTGGAAAGGGATGTGATGCTATGGTCAAGCTAGGCAGGAACATGCGCAGCGTCTCCATCGTGGGAGTGGGCTGCACGCCGTTCAAGGACTTCGAGGACCACCCCGAGACCCAGGGCATCGGCGAGGGCGAGGCGTTTGGCTACGCTGCGCTCGAGGCCATTGCGGATGCCGGTCTTGAGCCGCGCGACGTTGACTTCTTCTATCACGGCGCGGCAAACCCCTACCTCATCAACGACTGCATCACGCCCAACATGCAGGTGGCCGACTGGTTTGGCATGAGGAGCAAGGGCTCCGTCCACCACTCCGAGGCCTGCTGCACGGGCTACGTGGCGCTTGAGCAGGCCGTGATGGCCGTTGCCTCCGGCACCTACGACGTGGTGCTCTCCGGCGCCGTTGACCTGGCGAGCACGCTGCCGGTGGAGCACATGCCCTCCCACGTGCGCCAGGACTTCCCGCTGGAGGTCATGATCCCCTCGCTCGACAAGATCTACGACCGCGCCTACGGTCGCCCGCTCGACGGCGCCTTTGGCGTCTCCTTTGACAACTGGATCAACGAGTACTCGATGATCTACGACCTCGATGCCGACAAGATCGACGACGCCCTGAACGGCCTCACCAAGAGCCTGCGCCGCGGCGCCGTGGCAAACCCGCTCGCCTACTACGAGACCACCGTCGAGCAGGACGCGGCCGAGATGGGCTTTGACTCCGCCGACGAGTTCCTCAAGAGCATGTACAACCCCAAGGTCACCCAGTACCTGCGCGTGACCGGCTTTGAGAAGAAGTGCGACGGTGCTGCCGCCATCGTGGTCATGCCCACCGAGAAGGCGCTCGCCATGGGCGTGCCGCACACCCCGATCGAGGTTCTGGGCACCGGTGCCGCCGCCGTGGAGGCGGGCCTCGTCCACAACGAGCACTGGGCCACGGAGATTGCCGCCAAGCAGGTCTACGAGCTCACGGGTGTCTCGCCCGACGAGATCGACCTCTTCATGTGCAACGACTTCTTCCTCGCCTCCGAGATCTGCTCGGCGGAGGAGTGCGGCTACATCCCGCGTGGCGAGGCGTGGAAGTACGCCATCGAGGGTCGCACCGCCTTTGACGGCGACAAGCCCATCAACCCGCACGGCGGCCGCTGCAACTTCGGCCACGCCCACGGCGCCTCCGGCATCGCCGACATCTACGAGGCCGTCAAGCAGATGCGCGGCGAGGCGGGCGCCACGCAGATGGCCAAGCGTCCCCAGACCACGTTCCTGCGCGGCTTCGGCGGCTCCCAGAACGTCCGCTGCCAGATCCTGCGCACCGTCGAGTAGCCACAAGGAGGCATGAGCATGCAACTTGAGAAGATGGAGCCCATCGTCAAGAAGTTCTACGAGGGGCTGGCCGAGGGCAAGTTCTACGGGAGGCGCTGCCTCGAGTGCGGTGCCATCGAGTTCCCGCCGCACCTTGCCTGCAACGCCTGCGGCTATCACGAGACGGAGTGGTGCGAGGTCTCCGGTCACGGCCACCTCATCGACTTCACCGTCCCCGGTCCCCAGAACGACAAGCCCTACCTGCGCGAGGTGGGCAAGTACGCCTACGGTGCCGTCGAGCTGGACGAGGGCCCGCAGTACACCTACGTGATCTTTGGCATCACCAAGAAGAAGGCGCCCGAGATTCGTGCCCGCCTCATGGCGGGGGAGACCGTGGGCGTGCACCCCAAGGTCATCGAGCGCCCCGGCTACCACGAGCTCTGCTTCGAGCTCGACTAGCTATCCAAAAGGGGACAGACCCCTTTTGAATCATTTTGAAAACGATCCAAAAGGGGTCTGTCCCCTTTTGGATCACTCCGAGAAAGGAAACGTCATGAACCAGGAAGTTCTCGAGCAGGTCTGCGAGTTCGCCAAGTCCGCCTACAAGTACGACGGCGAGGTCACCGCCGACACCACCTTCGCCGAGCTCGGCAAGGGCTCCATGAAGATGATCGCCCTCACCTCCATGATCGAGAACGAGCTCGACGCCGAGGTGCCCATCCGCGAGGTCATGACCATGAAGACCGTCGGCGAGCTCGTCGAGCGCGTCGAGGAAGAGATGGAGTAGACCGTGGGCCTGATGGAAACCCTGCGCGAGCGCGCCGCGGCGCGTCCGATGCGCGTGGCCTTCCCCGAGGGCGACAACGAGACCATGATGCGTGCCGTGGCCGAGCTCACCGAGGCCGGCCTTGCCAAGTGCGTGCTCGTGGGCGACGGCGCGGAGCTTGCGCGCCTCGCGGCCGAGCGTGGCATCTCCCTCGAGGGCATCGAGGTCGTGGACGTTACCGACGAGGAGGCCAACGCCGCCTGCGCCGAGCGCTACCTCGCACACCCCGACTGCAAGTACAAGCCCAAGGGCGTGGCGCGCCGCATGACGCGCCCGCTCGAGCGCGCCCTCATCATGCAGGTGCTCGGTGACGTGGACGTCATGTTCGCCGGCATCGCAAACGCCACGGGCGACATCATCCTCGCGGCCCAGACCATCGTGGGCCTGGCCGACGGCGTGGACACGATCAGCTCCTGCGGCATCGCCGACGTCCCCGGCTGGGACGGCGGCGAGGGCGGTCTCATCGGCTTTGGCGACTCCGCCGTCTGCGTGGACCCCACCCCCGAGGAGCTGGCGTCGATCGCCATTGCCTCGAGCGAGACCGTGGCCGCGCTCACCGGCTGGGACGTGCGCTGCGCGCTTCTCAGCCACTCAACCGACGGCTCCATGGACAACGAGCTCGTCGACAAGGTTCGCGCTGCTCGCGACATTGCCCAGGAGCGCCGTCCCGACCTCAAGATCGACGGCGAGTTCCAGTTTGACGCCGCCATCAACCCCAAGGTGGCCGCCAAGAAGGTGCACCACGAGTCCGAGGTTGCCGGCCGCGCAAACCTCCTCATCTGGCCCGACATCAACGTGGGCAACATCGGCGTCAAGATCATCCAGAACCTCACCGGCGCCGACGCCTACGGCCCCATGCTCCAGGGCTTCAAGAAGATCGTGTGCGACTGCAGCCGCTCCGCCCCGGTCTCCGAGATCGTGGGCAACGTGGTCATGAGCTGCGTGCGCGCCCAGGCGCTGGAGGGGTAGCATGGCCGAGAAGAACTATCGCGTCCTTGTGATCAACCCCGGCTCCACCTCCACCAAGGTGGGCCTGTTCGAGGGACAGACCGAGCTCTTCTCGGAGAACGTCGCCCACTCCGCCGAGAAACTCGCGGAGTTCAGCGGCATCTCCGCGCAGATGCCCTATCGTCGCGACACCATCCTCGAGATGCTTGCCGCCCATGACGTGGACCTCACGACCGTGGACGCCTTCGTGGGCCGCGGTGGCGGCCTGCTTCCCACCCCGGGCGGCACCTATGCCGTGAACGACGTCATGCTTCGCCATGCCGAGGCGGGCGAGAACGGCGTGCAGCACCCGGCGCAGCTGGGGCCGCAGCTCGCCAACCAGTTTGCCCAGGCAGCCGGCGGCAAGCCCGCTTTTGTGGTCAACCCGCCGGACACCGACGAGCTCTGCGACCTCGCGCGCATGACGGGCGTGAAGGGCGTCTATCGCCGCGTTCACCTGCACGCGCTCAACCTCAAGGAGACGGCCATCCGTCACGCCGCGTCGCTCGGCAGGCGCTACGAGGACTGCTGCTTCGTCGTCTGCCACATCGGCGGCGGCATCTCGGTCTCCGCGCACGACCACGGCAAGATGGTCGACGGCAACGACATCGTGGGCGGCGACGGCCCGATGGCGCCCACCCGCTGCGGGGCGGTGCCCGTGATTGAGCTCCTGCGCTACCTCGAGAGCCACACCACGGGCGATGCGCGTGCCCTCTGCATGAAGACCGGCGGCTTTGTCGATCTTCTCGGCACCTCTGACGCGCTCGACGTGAGCCGGCGCGCCGAGGCGGGCGACGCCGCGTGCAAGCGCGCCTGGGAGGCGATGATCTATCAGATCTGCAAGACCATCGGCGAGATGGCCTGCGTGCTCGAGGGTCACGTCGACGGCATCCTGCTCGGCGGCGGCATGGTCTACAACGAGGGCCTCGTTGCCACCATACGCAGGCGCTGCGAGTGGATCGCGCCCGTCACGGCCTATCCGGGCGAGTTTGAGCTCGAGGCCATGGCGGCCGGTGCCTGTCGCGTGCTCTCCGGGCAGGAGCAGCCGCGCACCTATACCGGCGTGCCCGTCTTTACCGGGTTTGACGACTAGTCTCGTGGCATGGTCTGCGCCGCGCGCCCCGTACACGCGGGGCGCGCGGCGCAGCTAAGCAATTGCAGGTGTGCAAACGCCGAGTGTGCAGCAATCGAGATTTTTGGCTCTCTAGGGGGCGGTTTTTCTCGGTTGCTGCACACTCGGCGTCTTTGTTGGGTGACTTGAGCGTTTATCGCTCACTAGTTGCGCGGCTTGAGGGCGTGGAAGAGCGCGACGGACGTCACGTAGCCAATGATGACGAGCCATACGTAGCTGTTGAGCCACGCCTCGACGAGGCCGGGCCCACCGGTGTGCACGAAGGCCTCCGTGAGCGAGATGATGGTCACGAAGATGAGGTTCTCGATGAAGATTTGCGCGTAGACGCGCCAGCTCGCCTCGCCGGCCCAGCCGGTGAGCGCCCGCGCCACGGCACCCGTGGGCAGCACCAGCTGGCCGATCACATTGGTGGCCAGCGCCACGCAGGTGAAGGTGTACCAGGTGTGGTCGAACGGGGCGCCGTCGATGATGGTCGCGCTCGTGTTGATGACGATGGCCAGGACGAGGTCCTGAATGATGACGTTGCGGTTGAACTCGCACATTGCTGCCCCTCTCGGTGTGGTCTCGAGAAGAGCGTACTTCTCGGCACGGCACGCAAAAAGGTGCGGTGCCCCAGAAGAGCTCCCGCACCCGCGCAGCCGTTTGTGCGTGCGGCACAGCCTGCAACAGGGGACGTGTTTTTCCTCTCAGAGAAAAGGGGGCAGGTTTGGCTGAGCTGCCAAACCTGCCCCCTTT
>CASFQX010000104.1 GCA_949296375.1 uncultured Olsenella sp. | reverse complement strand
GATCTCGTCGCCAAAGAACTCGATGCGCACCGGGCTCGTGGCCTGCGCGGGAAAGACGTCCACGGCGTCCCCGTGCACGTGGAAGGTGCCGGGGGCGTCCACGTCGCCGGCGTCGTTGTAGCCCATGCCCACGAGCAGCGCAGGCACGTCCTCAAAGGGGACCTCCTCCCCCACCGTGAAGGTGCTCGACGCAAAGTAGCCCGAGCCCACAGGCGGCACGCGACGCAGAAGAGCGTGCGCAGACGCCACAATCACGCAGTTCTCGCCGGCGGCGAGGCGCGCCACGGAGCGACAGCGCGTGCCGATGACGGCATCGTCGGGCGCGGTGTCCGCCCAGGGACGGTCGCGGCGCTCGGGGTAGCGGCCCACGACGTCCTGGCCGAGCCACGCCGCGAGTGCGCGCGCCGTACGGTCGGCCGCCTCCTCGCCCGAGACGACGAGCAGGCAGGGACGCGGGTTTCTCGCCCAGAGCGCGGCGAGCACGAGCGGACGCGCGGACTGCGCGACGGAGACGCTGGCGTCGTGGCCGGCGTCGAGCTCCCGCACGAGCGGCACGAGCTCCTGGGCGGCGGTCAGCTGGCGAGAAACGCGGTCGATCAGCATGGGCTACCTTTACATGACGAGTGGCCGGCGTCCGGGAGGGCGTCGGCTGCGGCGGGTGGTTCTTCTCGCCTCATTGTACCCGGACCACGGCCCTGCGCCGCCGCTGCATGAAATCGCGACCTATGGCAATAATCGCGTGCCATAGGTCGCGACTTTGCGCAGCTCCAAGAAGAAACGCCAGTTGGCGAGAAACACGGCGTGCCATAGGTCGGGATTCCGCCCAGCGCGAGAAGTGCGACGTGCCACGACCCGACATCCCGCGCAGCGCCAGCTCACCCAAGGCCGTAAGCCTCAACGGGCACGACGTCCCAATCCTCCTTGGCAACCGACGACGCAGGCGCGGGCGTGGCGGCCCGATCCCGCTCGCGCGCCCGGCCATCCCAGCGCGTTCCGTCAATTCGCTCAAGCTCCTCGTAGAGCCCCAGCCGCAACGCGCGACGGCGCGCGGCCTCTTTGTCGCTGAGCCTCAGGGGCGCCATTCCCAGGTCGGCGCGCAGGCGCCCGGCAAGGCCGTCCATGTATGAGAGGTTCCCGTACTGCTCCTTGGCAACCCAATACTCGCCAAACCCAAGCGTCACGAGCTCGTTGTGGCGCTCGACGTTTGCCGCAAGACGCCTTGGGTCCCGATGGTCCTCGCCCTCGTACTCAACGGCGCGGCCGCAAAACGGCTTGCTCGCGTCAGGGGGTCCGTCCGGGGCAAGGAGCAGGATGTCCGGTTTGCGCACCCCGCACCTCATCGCGTCGTGGATCCGACGGACCTCCATCGGCTCGTTCATGGAGAGGACGGGCAGATGGTAGCCCCCAAGGGCGGGCTTGAGCCCCAGGCGCAGCGAGAGCTTGGTCTCCCGCGGAGAGGCCGCTCCCACGCAGACCATGCCCAGGGCACGCCTGATTCGGGCGCAGCCGCTCACCGGTCCCAGGTCGCTCAGATGCGCGAGCAGGCGCTCGGGCGTCATGATGGGCCTCTCGCGCTGCACCATGCCCCTCTTGACGTTGGGATCAACGGCATAGGATCCCAGCAGTTCGGCGAGAAGCACCATGAGCTCGAGGTCGGTGAGGGCGGGGGTCATCTGAACGACGAGGTGCTCCGGAGAAGCACAGCGTATCCCAGGCACAACGGCAACGGCAGACCCCGACGGCAGCGACGCGGACCAGATGTGCGAGTTCACGAGCTGCGACCGCGCGCGAACCTCCGCGCTGGCCACCAGGACGTCGATCGGGCCTCCACGACCGGCCAGCACGGGGAGCAGCCGCAGAAGGGACTCCGCCTCCTCAGGGGTCGGCGGCGCCTGCGGCACGTGCGCATCGCAGCGCTCGCCCCGCTCGAGGCGGCGCGCCATCAGGGGAAGGCGAAGGACCGCGAGGGCGGTCTCATGTGAGAGCAGAATGTCCATGAGACAACGGTACCCGCCGCGCGAATCCAGGGCCGCCTTACGCGGACGATTTCTCGAGCGATGTTCCGGAGCTTGGCGTCAGTCAGCCGTCAGAACCGCAGGGGCGGCTCGGAGAGAGCGTCCGCCGGAATCGCGGCCTCGTGTTTGGAAAGTCGACCTATGGCACGTCGTCCTTCTCGCCAGCTGGGGTTTTGTGACGGAGCTGCACAAAAAACCGACCTATGGCACGCGATTGTTGCCATAGGTCGGAATTTCGAGCAACCCAAACGTTGGGGCAGGCGGGCGCCAAGGCGGCGAGAAGAACGCGCGCTCGTGGCGCTAGCCCAAGATCCTCCCGCTCTCCTCGGCGAGCTCGGCCAGGCGTCCGGCTGCCGCCGCGACGTTGGCGTCGGGCGCACGCCAGCTCCAGTTGCCGTCGGCCACGCCGGGCACGTTCATGCGCGCCTCGTCACCCAGGCCCAGCACGTCCTGCAGCGGTACGATCGCCACGTCGGCGTCGCTCGCGAGCACGCGGCGCATGATGCCGTCCGCCACCTCGACAGCCTCCTCGCGCTCCAGGCCGTAGCGGTCCTCGCAGAAACCCACGAGCGTCTGGTTGTCGTGCGTTCCCGTGTACGCCACCGTCTCGGGGCGCGGAACGTAATCCTTGCGCACGTCGTTGTCCGCGAACTGGGCGACGTCCATGCCCAGGAAGCCCGTCTCCGCCACGAGGGCGCGCACCGCGGGCGTGATGGCGCCCAGGTCCTCCGCGATGAACGGGAGCGGCCCAAACTGCCTGCGTGCCGCCTCGAAGAGCTCGGCGCCGGGGCCAAACGCATACGCGCCGTCGCGCGCGGTCTTGCCCGCCGGGATGCCAAAGTACGAGGAGAAGCCAATGAAGTGGTCGAGCCTCACCACGTCGTAGAGCTTGAGCGCACGGCTGAAGCGACGCAGCCACCAGCCAAAGTTCTGCTCGCGCAGGATGTCCCAACGGAAGGCGGGGTTGCCCCAGTTCTGGCCGTCCGGCGCAAAGGCGTCCCCGGGCGCACCGGCCTCTCGGCGCGCGTAGCCGTTCTCGTCCAGGTCAAAGATGTCGGGCTCGCTCCAGACGTCAGCGGAGTCCGCCGAGACGAACATCGGCATGTCGCCGATGATCTTGATCCCCCGTGCGTGCGCGTAGTCCAGAAGGTCGTCCCACTCGCACTGGAACTTGTACTGCAGGCGGCGGTGCGCCTCGATCGCGTGACGCAGCTTGGGGTCCTTCGCCAGGCGCGGCGAGTAGGTGCGATAGGGCTCGGGCCACTCCTGCCAGGGCTTCTCGCCCAGCAGCTCCTTGCAGGCGCGGAAGGCGGCGTACGGCGTGAGCCAGTAGTCGTTCTCGTCGCAGAACAGCAGGTAGTCAGGGTCGTTTCCAATACGCTCGAGCGAGGCGAGCGCGGCGGGGGCGGGCAGCTCCAGAAGCCCCAGGTTGCCGGCGAAGGCGCCGAGGCCCGCGTACGGCGAGCCAAACTTGTCCGTGGGGTTGACGGGCAGCACCTGCCAGTACTTCTGGCCGCCCGCGGCGAGCCAGTCCACGAAGCGGCGGGCCGGGGCGCCCAGGGTGCCGGGCCAGCCCCCGTTGGGAACGGAGGTGATGTGACAGAGCACGCCCATGCCGCGCTCGAGCGGGGCCTGGAGGCGCTGCTCGCTATGGAAGTGCAGGATGGAGGTGCCCAGCGGCCAGAGGAAGACCTCAGCCTGACCGTGGCTCAGGCGCGGCACCTTGCCGGAGACAACATCACACACCCGCTTGTCTCCCACGGGCACCTTCACGGTGTGGGCCTCGGAGAGACTCGCGTTCACGAGCACGCACACGCGCTCGTCCTTGCCGGTGCGCCAGAAGCCAAAGACGTCCTCGCCGGACGAGAAGGGCTCAAACTCGCCGTCGATCAGCACCGGAAGCATCTTGCGCATGCCAATCGCGTTGCGATAGATGTCCGTGCAGTCGCGCTTGCCGCCGTCCCACGGGAAGCTCGCGCGGTTGTACGGGTCGCGGAAGCCCTCGACGCCACGCTCGTCTCCGTAGTAGATGCACGGAACACCGGGAAGCGTCATCTGCAGCAGAGCAATGACCCACAGGCGCGCCTTCGCAAGACCCACCTGGTCGTCGGAGAGATGCCAGTCCGCGCGCTCCTCCTCGGGAATCGAATCCGGGTCGGGCGCGCCGCCGAGCATCGTGAAAAGGCGCTCGCGGTCGTGGCTGCCCAGCAGGTTGAGTGCGGAATAGAAGTTGTCGCGCGGGTAGTTCTCGCGCAGCTCCTCAAGGCGTGCGGCAAGCTCGCTCGCACCCATGTCCCCGCGGATATAGGCGAGAAGCGCGGTGCGCACGGGGTAGTTCATCGTGGCGTCGAGCTCCTTGCCCTGGAAGTACTGGCGAAGCTTGCCGTAAGCGAGCTTGTGGGAGGCGTCCTCCCACACCTCGCCGATGAGCACGCCGTCGGGCTTCTCGGCGAGAAGGGCGAGCTTGATCTGGGCGATGAACTCGTCGGTGAGCTCGTCCGCCACGTCGAGACGCCAGCCGTGCGCGCCCTGCCGCAGCCAGTGGCGGATGACGCCCTCGCGCCCGCAGACGAGCTTGTGGAAGTCCTCGCAGTCGGAGCGCACGGCGGGGAGGTTCTGGTCTCCCCACCAGCCGGCGTAAGTGCCGTCCTCGTTGAAGGTGAACCAGTCTCGATAGGCCGACTGCTCGCCCTGCCACGCGCCCGGTTCGGGATAGGTGCCAAAGCGGTTGAAGTAGCGGGAGTCGGCGCCCACATGGTTGAAGACGCCATCCAGGATGATCGAGATGCCGTGCTCCTCGGCGTCAACGCAGAGCGCGCGGAAGCTCTCCTCATCTCCGAGCAGCGGGTCTATGCGCAGGTAGTCCGCCGTGTCGTAGCGGTGGTTGCTCGCCGCCTCAAAGATCGGGTTGAGATAGATCGCCGTGACGCCTAGGTCCTCGAGGTAGCCGAGCTTCTCGCGGATGCCCTCGAGCGTTCCTCCGTAGAAGTCCCAGCACGCCACGTCACCGTTCTCGCGGCGCTCGTAGGTCGGCACGGTGTCCCAGTCCTTGAGCACCTTACGCGAGGGGCCGCCCCGACGGTGGATCTCCAGCGTGTTGGCCGCGCGCTCGCGCCAGTCCTCGCCGCGGGCAAAGCGGTCGGGGAAGATCTGGTAGACGATGCCCTCGCGATACCAGCGCGGCTGACGGGCACGGGGCGAGAAGACCGTGATCTGGAACGATGGCGGGTCTCCGTAGGCGAAGGCGCCCTCGCCGGTGGTCCATCCCTCGCGCGCGCCGTAGCGCCACACGGCACCGTCGCTCGCCTCGATGTCGAAGTTGTACCAGACCACACCCGTCTCGGCGGGCTTGTAGGTTGCGGTGAAGCGAAGGCCGCCGGCATGCTCGGCGCCTCGCATCTCGATGAGTTCCTCTCCGTGGGCGTCGGTCCACACGCGCAGGGTGCAGAAGGTAACGTCGTCCTCCCACACGTCTATGCTCAGCGAAACGGTGCCGCCCAGTTGGACGGCACCGAATGGAGACCTGTACTCACGCTCTGAGGTTACGTGACGTGCTCTCAAACGCTAGTCTCTCCTCTTGTTGTACCTGATGATCTCCGGGTGGAG
>CASFQX010000103.1 GCA_949296375.1 uncultured Olsenella sp. | reverse complement strand
CTCCGTGGCCGCGGTTCTCGCCACGGCGCTCGCCGGCGCCGGCGCCCTCGTCGCCTCCCGCAAGCGTCGCTAGCGCCAACCCCGGAAAAGCCGGAACATAGCTCCAAGAAGGGGGCGCCTCGCAGCAGCGGGGCGCCCCCTTTCACGTGACGTACCTGGATGTTAATGGCACCGCCCGTCTTGGTTGGGAGGCGAAGGCTCTCTCGCAATCGCCAAGAAAAAGCCGGCCAGGAGGCTACATGCGCCTCCTGGCCGGGTGCTTACGGGATTTGGAGCCCCAGCTTCCAGCTAACGTGTGAGAGCGCTACGGCAGCGGCGGGAGCTGCTCGGGCATATCGCCCACGAGCGGGCGCACGTAGCGGAGGAACTCCTCGGTGACGCCCATGCCGTCCGCGCTGATCCACTCCGCGGGGACGTGACGCACCTGGTTTGCCACGGACTTCACGTCTATGAGCTTGGTGTGCACTTCGTACGGGTCGTCCGCCACGCGCTGGAGTGCGCACATCTTGACGGTCTCGCCGTCGAGGGCGGCGCGCGTGCTCGTGCCGCCGATCATGTACGCCTCGTCGAGGTCAACGCGGCTCACGACCTGGCTCGCGCAGCGCTGCAGCGTGGAGAACTCCACCGCGCGCGTCTTGCAGCCAAGTCGCTCCTTGGTGACGGAAGCAAGGTAGCGACCAGTTCCGGAGAGCGTTGCCAGGTGGCCAAATTCGTCCACGCCTGCGCCCGGCGCGGCAAGCTCGCAGTAGAGCTTGCCCTCCGGCGTGCGCACGCCCTCGCTCACGCCTACCATCACGGTGTTTTTGGTTTCCAGCAGCTTGGCAAGGCGCTCCATGAGGACGTCCTCAACGAGCGGCACCTCGGGCAGGAGCACGAGGTCGGGGTTTGCCAGTGCGGAGGACGCCGCGAGCCAGCCGGCGTCGCGGCCCATGATCTCTACGAAGGTCACGCTCTTGAGGTCGTAGACGTCGGCGTCGAGGGCGAGCTCCGCGGTGGAGGTTGCCACGAGGCGAGCGGCGCTGCCAAAGCCGGGGGTGTGGTCGGTACCCACCAGGTCGTTGTCGATGGTCTTGGGGATGCCCATGAAGCGAATCTCACTGCCGATGCTCTGGCCGTAGTCGCCCAGCTTGGCAATGGTGTCCATCGAGTCGTTGCCGCCGATGTAGAGAACGCAGCTCGCGCCCTCCTCCTCAAAGCGGCGGAAGAGCTCCTGATAGACGCTCTCGTCATCCGTGGCCTGCGGGAGCTTGAAGCGGCAGCTGCCGAGCCAGCTCGCCGGCGTCTGCTTGAGCAGGGCAAGGCTGCGGGAGTCGGGGACCGCCTCGTCGAGGTTCACCGTTCGCCCGGCAAGGAATCCCTGGATGCCATAGCGCATGCCGGTGACGCGAACCCCGAGGGAGCGCGCCGCCGCAATCACGCCCGCAAGGCTCGCGTTGATCGCCGCCGTAGGTCCGCCTGACTGTCCGACCAGCACGCACTTCTCGCTCATGGGGCGCTCCCTTCTGTTTCTACGATGTAAACAGCATAGCGCATAGGGCCGAGGCAGTATTTTGCGAGTCGACTGTCACTTTGTGCCTCGTTTGTGTGGACAAAACTGCCCTACATCGAAAGAGCGGGAAAATGATTGATCTGCCAACTGGGGTTTTGTAGGTTTTGGGTTGCGATTAATCGCTTCGAGAAAGGGTGACCCACACAAACGAGGCTCAAAGTGACATCGAAGGCCCGATTTACTGCCTCAAGGGTCTGGCGACGTCTCTAGAGCGTGCCGCCGGCGCTGCCTGCATTCCGGTGAGGGGTTCCGAGTCGCAATCAAGAATGGGGCCGCCCCGAGCGATTGCTCGAGGCGGCCCCAAAGAAGGAGGGCAGACGCTGCGCCTACGCGAGGTTATAGAAGGCGGCTCGCCCGAGGTACTCGGCACTGCCGCCGAGGGCGTCCTCGATGCGCAGGAGCTGGTTGTACTTGGCAACGCGGTCGGTGCGGGCGGGGGCTCCGGTCTTGATCTGGCCGG
Organism: uncultured Olsenella sp.; assembly: GCA_949296375.1. Taxonomy (GTDB): domain Bacteria; phylum Actinomycetota; class Coriobacteriia; order Coriobacteriales; family Atopobiaceae; genus Thermophilibacter. The sequence goes on along the minus strand of CASFQX010000103.1, from coordinate 721 downwards.
CGTTGGTTGCGACCGCAAGGTCTGCGATCGTGGTGTCCTCGGTCTCGCCGGAGCGGTGGGAGACCACGGCGGCGTAGCCCGCGCGCTTGGCCATCTCGATGGCGTCGAGCGTCTCCGTGAGGGTGCCGATCTGGTTGACCTTGATCAGGATGGCGTTGGCGGCGCCCAGCTCGATGCCACGGCGCAGGCGCTCGGTGTTGGTGACGAAGAGGTCGTCGCCCACGAGCTGGACCTTCTTGCCCAGGCGCTCGGTGAGACGCACCCAGCCGTCCCAGTCCTCCTCTGCCAGGCCGTCCTCGATAGAGATGATGGGGTACTTCTCGACGAGCTCGGCCCAGTAGTCCACCATCTCCCCCGACGTGAGCGTCCGACCCTCGCCCTTGAGCTCGTAAAGACCGGTCTTCTGGTTGTAGAGCTCGGAGGTCGCCGGGTCCATGGCAAACATGAAGTCCTCGCCCGGAGCAAAGCCGGCTGCCTCCACGGCCTCCATCAGGTAGACAAAGGGCTCGGCGTTGGACTTGAGGTCCGGAGCAAAGCCGCCCTCGTCGCCCACGCCGGTGGAGAGTCCGGCACGCCTGAGGATGTCCTTGAGCGTGTGATAGACCTGCGCGCACCAGCGAAGACCGGTCGCAAAGTCCGGCGCGCCCACGGGCATGATCATGAACTCCTGGAAGTCCACGTTGTTGTCTGCGTGGACGCCGCCGTTGAGGATGTTCATCAT
>CASFQX010000102.1 GCA_949296375.1 uncultured Olsenella sp. | reverse complement strand
GCGCGCGGGCCACGCGGTCTCAAGGCGCAGGCGCTCGCCGGTCACCGGGTGGTCGAGCTCCTCGCGCCAGGCGTGGAGGAGCAGCCCCGCGGAGCTTCTCGCCCCGCCGTAGAGCGCGTCGCCCACGATCGGGTGGCCGAGCGAGGCCAGGTGCACGCGGATCTGGTGGCGCCGGCCCGTCACGAGCGTGGCGGCAAGCAGCGTCCGCCCGTCCTTCTCGGCCACGCGGCGGATGCGCGTCTCGGCCGGCTTGCCTTGGTCGGGACGGCATACGCGCATGCGGCGCGCGTCGTGGCGGTCGCGGCCGATGGGCTGACGCACGGTCTTCTCGGCCCAGGGGACGCGCCCTGCCACCACCGCGAGATAGGTCTTGTTCATGCCATGGCCCGCGACCTGCGCGTCCAGCGCCGGCTGCGTGGCGCGGTCAAGCGAGAAGAGCGTGAGCCCCGTGGTCTCCGCGTCCAGGCGCTGCACGGCTTGCGGGCGCGCATTTGCGCAGCCGGCCGCCGCCAGATGCGCGGCCACGGCGTCTGTGAGCGTGCGCGTACCCGTGCCGTCTCCGTGCACGATGATCCCCGCCGGCTTGTCGCAGGCGAGAAGGACCTCGTCCTCAAATATGACGCGCAGGTCATCCATGTTTGCGGCGCCCGAGGGGACTCCCCTACTGCAGGCGGGCGGTCACCGCGGAGGCGAGCTCGGCCATGGGCACCTGCACCTGCTCGTGCGTGCCCATGTCGCGCAGCGTGGCCGCGCCGGCCGCCACCTCGTCGCCGCCGAGAACCACGCAGAGGCGAGCGCGCAGCTTGTCGGCCTGCTTGAACTGGGACTTGAGCGAGCGGCCCTGGTAGTCGGCCTCGGTGCGCACGCCCGCGGCACGCAGGGCCAGGCACGCCTCGAAGGCCGCCGCGCGCTCCGCCTCGCCGCCGGTCGTGGCAACGTAGACGCAGGTCGGCTCGTCTCCGCCCATCTCCACGCCCGCCGCCGCAAGCGCGAGCGCGATGCGCTCAAAGCCCACCGCGAACCCGAGGCCCGGCGTGGGCTTGCCGCCCTCGAGCTCCACGAGACCGTCGTAGCGGCCGCCGCCACCGATGGCGCCGACACCCGAGCCCACGGCCTCCACCTCGAAGACCGTGCGAGTGTAGTAGTCCAGGCCGCGCACCAGCGTGGGGTCCTCGACGTAGGCGACGCCGGCCGCGTCCAGGTAGCGCTTGACCGCGGCGTAGTGGGCCGCACACTCCTCGCAGAGGTTGTCCGGCGCGAGCGGTGCGCCCTTCATGACCTCGCGGCAGTGGTCGTTCTTGCAGTCAAAGGCGCGCAGCGGGTTGATCTGGGCGCGCTCGAGGCAGTCGGGGCACATCTCGTCAGCGTGGTCCAGGATGAACGCGCGGACCTTGTCGCGGTAGGCGGGGCGGCACGCGGCGTCACCCATCGAGTTGATCACGAGGCGCAGGTTCTCGCGGACAAAGCCCAGGCGCTCGAAGTACTGCATGAGCATGATGATGCACTCGGCGTCTGCCGCCGGGTCGCTCGCGCCTAGCCACTCGACGCCCACCTGGTGGAACTGGCGCAGACGGCCCTTCTGCGGGCGCTCGCCGCGGAACATCGCCTCCGCGTACCAGAGCTTTGCCGGCGCCGCGCCCTGCGGCACGAGGTTGTTCTCCACCACGGAGCGCACCACGCCGGCCGTGCCCTCGGGGCGCATGGCCATGCGCTGGCGCGGCTTGAGGTGCGCCTCGGAGCCCTTCTCCAGCAGGTCGCCGAAGAGGGCGCCCGAGACCACGCGGAACATCTCCTTGCGCACCACGTCAGTGGACTCGCCGATGCCGTGGACGAAGGTGTCAACCTGCTCGATGGCCGGCGTCTCGATCATGTCAAAGCCGTACGCGCCAAAGAGCTCGCGCGCCACGTCCTGCATACGCTGCCAGGCGCGCATGTAGCCGCCGTAGAGGTCCTCGGTGCCCTGAACCTTCTGTGCCATCGTGCGATTCCCTTCTCGCCGTGCGATTCTCGCGGTTTCACAGCCGATAAGTATAGCGCGAGCGACGGTTGCGCCGCCCTTCTCGCCAGCGCGGGCTCCGGTTATGCGCACTCTCGCCGGTTATGCGCGCTCAACTCGGTTGTGCACACCGCGCCACTCCGCAAAGCCCCAGCTCACAGGCGTGACGAGAAGAACCACCCGCCGCGGCACGGCTCATAACCGTCGCGAGTGCTCACAACCGAAGGCGCGGGCCGCCGGAAACCCACCTCCCGACGGCCCGCGCAGGCTCGATGTCCTTCTCGCTAGGCGATCTTGACGACCCAGCCCTCCGGGCCTTCGATCTCGCCATCCTGGATGCCGGTGAGCGTCTCGCGCAACTTGGCCATGACGGGGCCCACGTGCTCCATGCCACCCTCGCCGAAGACGACCTCGGTATCGCCGTTCACGACCTTGCCCACCGGGGAGATCACGGCGGCGGTGCCGCACATGCCGCACTCCACGAAGGCGCCGCTCGCGACCTCCTCGAACGTGACCGGTCGCTCCACCACGGTCATGCCGAGCAAGTCCTGCGCCACCTGCACAAGGCTGCGGCGGGTGATGGACGGGAGGATGGAATCCGTGGCGGACTGCGGAACCACAAGCGTGCCGTCCTTGTCCACGAACAGGAAGTTGGCGCCGCCGGACTCCTCCACGAAGGTGTGGGTCTGCGGGTCGAGGAACATGTTGTCCGCGAAGCCCCCGGCGTGCGCCTGGACGCTCGGGTAGAGGGACATGGCGTAGTTGAGACCGGCCTTGATGGCGCCGGTTCCGTGGGGCGCGGCGCGATCGTACTCGGGAACCTTCACGGCCACGGGCTTGACGCCGCCCGAGTAGTACGGGCCCACGGGCGTCACGAGGATGCGGAACTGGTACTCGTCTGCCGGCGCGACGCCGATGACCTCGCCGGTTGCCACCATGAACGGGCGCACGTAGAGCGTGGCGCCGGAGCCGAAGGGCGGCACCCAGGCCTCGTTGGCCTTGACGACCATCTTGACGGCCTCGATGAACTTGTCCTCCGGGAAGGGCGGCATCACGATGCGGCGAGCGGAGTCAGCCATGCGCGAGGCGTTGAGGTCCGGGCGGAAGCAGACGATGTCGCCGTCCTTGGTGGTGTAGGCCTTGAGGCCCTCGAAGACCTCCTGGCAGTAGTGGAAGATACCCGCGCACTCCGAGAGCGTGAGGGTGTGGTCGGTGGTGAGGCCGCCCTCCTCCCAGGCGCCGTCGCGGTAGTTGCAGACGTAGCTGTAGTCCGTGGGCTGGTAGGCAAAGCCGAGGCCACCCCAGTCGATATCTTTCTTCTCCACTGCCATGATTGCCCTCCTGCCGGGATTGTGTGCTGCGCAAACGATAAACCCTGCGCAAGGGGCGGGGTGCCACCTTTGCGGAGGTTGTAACATTGGGCGACGCCGAGCGGTTGCGCCGCGGCAGTGCACCCCAGCCGAGTGTCACGCGTTCCCAAAAGGAGTCGAGGCAGTATTTTGGCCCTCCGATGTCACTTTTCGCCTCGTTTGTGTGGACAATAGTGCGCATTGAGGCAATATCTCATAATTTTAGAAATCTCTATCTGGGGTTTCTTTCCTTTCGGCCTTTCCAGAATCCAGCCTCTCTAGCACGAGGCACACAAACGAGGCGAAAAGTGACACCGCGGGCCGTTTTTTCTGCCTCATGCGCGTCGCGAGCCGTGATACAACGTACGGGACACCTTATTTCACCAAGTTGAACCGAGGCATACCATGCGCATGTTCCGCAACGACTACTCCGAGGGCGCCGCGCCCGAGATCCTGGCCGCACTCACCGCCTCCAATGACGAGCAGACCGTGGGATACACCGAGGGCGACGCCCACTGCGAGCGCGCCCGCGAGCTCATCCGCGCAGCGTGCGGCCGCGACGACGTGGACGTTGAGTTCTGCATCGGCGGAACCTCGGCGAACGTCATCGGCGTGACCGGGCTCCTGCGCGACTGGGAGGGCGCCGTCTGCACGAAGGACGCCCACATCAACGTCCACGAGACCGGCGCCGTGGCCGCCTGCGGGCGCACCGTGCTGCCTACGGACGACGCCGACGGGTTCCTCACGCCCGAGGCCGCCGAGCGCGTCTGGCGCTTCCAGACCTCCACGGGCCGCCACATGACGCGCCCCGGCTGCGTCTACATCTCCAACACCACCGAGCTCGGCGGCGTGTGGGACCAGGCGCGCTTTGACGCCATCTGCGACTGGGCGGACGCCCAGGGCCTGCCCGTCTTCCTCGACGGCGCGCGCCTGGGAAGCGGCCTCACCTCCCCTGCCGCGGGCGGCCTCACGCTGGGGCACATCGCGGCGCGCTGCGGCGCCTTCTACATCGGCGGCACCAAGAACGGAATGCTCTTCGGCGAGGCCATGGTCATCTCCGACCCGCGCCTGCGGGAGGCCTTCCCGTTCCTCCAGAAGGAGCGCGGTGGCCTACTCGCCAAGGGACGCCTGCTCGGCGTGCAGTTTGAGGCCGCGTTCGAGCAGCCGGCGGACGGCGGCGAGCCCCTCTACTGGCGCCTGGCGAGAAACGCCAACGCCTGCGCGTTCCGCCTGCGCGAGGGGCTCGTCGATCTGGGCTTCGAGCCCTACGGCGAGGCACCCTCCAACCAGCAGTTCTTCGTCATGACGCCCGAGCAGCGCGACGCCTTCGAGGCAGCATGCGGCTGCGAGACCTTCTACGAGCTGCCAGACGGCAACGTGGTGGCGCGTTTCGTCTGCTCCTGGGCCACGGCCGAGAAGGACGTGGACGAGCTCCTCGCGCTGGCGGCAAAGCTGGCGTAGGCACAACGCGGGGGCGCGCAAACCGATGCGCGCCCCCCGCAAAGCAGTTCCTATCTCAAGCTAGAAAGACAGCGTATACCACTTGCCGTTCTGCTTGATGAGGTACACCGTGGCCGAGCTGTCCTCCTGCTCGTCTCCGTCGGAGTCCAATATCTTCAAGCTCACCTCAACCTCAGCAGCACCCTCGAAGTCAATCTTCTCGTCATACATGCTCTCAAGGTCGTCCGCGATGTTCTCGACCTCGTCTTCGTCGTACTCATCAACGTCTTCGACCTCGACCTCGAAGGTCCAGTCGTCGCCATACATATCATCGAGATAATCGACACTTGAGTCATACATGTCCTCGAGATAATCGCGCATCTCGTCCTCGTCGCCGTCAAAGGACCGCTCAGCGTAGGCAGACCTTATGTCAGAACTGTTGAGCGAGATGATCTTGTCAACGTCACCCCTGATCTGCGCCTCGATGTACTCCTTTGCCACACCCTCGGGGCTGGTGCCGCCACCGCCAAAGGGCTTGAACACCACAAAGACGAGAAACAGGACAACCGCAACAACGGCGACGACGGCGCCGATGATGATCGGGAGGTTCTTGTTGCCGCCCGGCTTCTGCGGGGGGTAATACTCGGGGTACCCGATTCCCGGCATTCCCGGCTGGCCAGGCATTCCCGGCTGGCCAGGCATCCCCGGCTGCTGGGGCGTGGGCTCGCCGCACTTGGGGCAGAACCTCGAACCCGCTGGAACATTGGACCCGCACTTGGGACAGAACATACGACCCACCTCTCGTCATGGGCGCCCAATGCGCCCCGACCACATTCGGTGAGTTGATGGTATTCATTCGCCGCGAGGCTTTGCAAGAACGGGAAGGGCAAACGGCGCGGCTACAGGGCGAGCCCCACAAACGAGTCGACAACCTCGTCGGCAGCGCTCACGTCCTGGACGATGTCGCAGCCGGTGTAGGCCACCACGTGGCAGCCGGCGGCACGCGCCGAGGAGATGCCCGTCGGAGAGTCCTCCACCGCCAGGCACTTCTCGGCGTCCACGCCCAGGAGCTCCGCCGCGCGCAGGTACGGCTCGGGCGAGGGCTTGCGTCGCTCGACCATGTCCCCGCACACGATGGCGTCAAAGCGGTCGGCGATTCCCAGCCGCGCGAGCGCCGTGAGGATGCAGCGCGATACGGTCATGGAGACAAGGCCCAGCTTCACTCCGCGCCCTCGCAGACCGTCGAGCAGCTCGAGCGCGCCGGGCTCCAGCTTGAGCGGCGCCTGGGAGTACGTGAGGTAGCAGCCGTCGCGCATGCGCTCATAGTCGTCGATAGTGCCCCGAGCATGGTGGCGCTCCAGGATGGCGGGAACCGTTACGCGGTCCTCCCCACCCGTGAGCACCTCGAGCTCCCCCATTGAGACGTCCGCGCCCATCTGGCGCAGGATGCCCTGCACGAGCTTCAGGTTCTCGACCTCCGTGTTGCACAGCGTGCCGTCAAAGTCGAACAGCACCGCCTCAAGGCGGCTGGGTCGTGTCATCGCTCCTCCCCGGATGGCGCCAGTCTGCCCCGTCAGTGTAGCAAAAGCCCCATGTCAAAGGATTTTGACGCAGGTAGACACCATAATCTGGCGCGAATTGGGTAGGATGGGAGCAACCCCTCGACCCCCCACGGAGGTGGCACCATGGATGTTGGGACACGCATACGCGAGCACCGCGAGGCCGCCGGCATGCACCAGGACCAGCTTGCCGAACTCTGCCACGTGAGCCGCCAGACCATCAGCAACTGGGAGCGCAACAAGACCCTGCCCGACATCGTGAGCCTCAAGCTCATAGCTCACGAGCTCGGCACCACGGTGGACGCCCTCATCGGCGACGACGCACCGGAGATCAAACGCCAAGCGGACGCAGAGGCACGCCGGTTTCTCGTCCTGTTCGTCCTCAATTTCCTCTTCCTGCTGCTATTCTTCATGACGAGCTTTGGTCAGGATTTCGGAGGCGCCTTCACGTCCCCACTATGGATGTACCTCGATGCCGTCACCTTAGGTGCCTGGCTTGTCGTTTCAATCCCCTACCTCCGCTTTGTCAGACGCCACAAGCTCTGGTACTACGGGGACGTTGCTCGCTACTTCGAGAAGAACCTCGTACTGGAAGATTCGCGCGTCGCGAGGGTCACGCGCTTCATCTTGAAGCACTTCCTTCTCTTGCACGGCGTTTTCGTCACCCTCGCCATCCTCATAGGACTCGCCTGCGGCGGCGTCCTCACGCCCCTGCTCGCCGTGATCATCATCGGCGTGAGCGCTGCGCTCGAGGCCCTCGGCGTCCACCTGGACAAGGAGCGCCAGCGCTGGGGCGGGCCCGTCAACCCGCCCCTCCCCCCGCAGCGCTGACTCCCTCGGTAAGAGAACCCGTTCAGAGACGGCCGCCCCGCCGGCCCCTCTGGCTTTCTAAGCGGAATCTTTCGCGAAGCGCAGTTCCGCGTGAAAGCCAGAGGGGCCGGCGGGGCGGAACCCGCGCGATGAGCGATATTCTCGCTATGCGTCCTTCATGATGATGTCGCGCACGATGCCCGAGACGCGGTCGCACGCGTCGAGGCAGAGCTCCATGCGGTCGAAGATGCGCAGCCAGGTGACCGCGTACTTGCCACTCGCGTCCTCCTCGTCGGAGAAGAGGCGGCGCAGAGCCTTCTGGTAGACGGTGTCGCCCTCGTCCTCCACAGTGCCGATCTCGATGGCCTTCTCCAGAACCACGCGATCCTTCTTGTAGTCGGGCAGGTGGTTGATCATCTCCTGCATCTCGTGGACGGCGTGAACCGTGAGCTCGGAGATCTGCTTGGCCTCGATGCGCAGGTCGCTCATGTTGAAGAGGTCCAGGCGCACCGCCACGCCGTACATGGAGTCAACCACGTCGTCCATGGCCAGGGCAAGGTTGGAGATGTCCTCGCGGTCGATCGGAGTGATGAAGGAGGTGTAGAGCTTGGCCATGATGGCCTTGACGCGCTCGTCTGCGGTGGACTCGTAGACCTTCATCTGGGGGATGGAGCTCATCGAGTCGGGAAAGCTGCAGATGATCTTGTTGTACTCGTCCGCCGACTCGGTGATGAGCGCGGCAAACTCCTTGAGCATGGTGTAGAACTCGTCTTCCTTCTTGATGCGGGGCATGTGGACTCCTTTACGTATGAGCTGACGAGAAGAACGGTCGAGAAGAGCTCGGCGAGATGGCGCCGCGGCCTAGAACAGGACCAGGAAGAGCTTTGCGAGCAGGTAGCCGATGATGCCGCAGCCCGGGAACGTGAATACCCAGGTGAGGACCATCTCCTTGGCAACGCCCCAGTTGACGGACTTGGGGTCCTTGGCGGCGCCGGCGCCCATGATCGCGGCGGTCTTGGTGTGCGTGGTGGAGACGGGAAGGCCCGTCAGCGTGGCGATGAGAAGCGACGCCGTGGCGCTGACGGAGGCAGCGAAGCCCTGGTACTTGTCCAGGCGCACCATCTCCATGCCCACCTTCTTGATGATCTTCTTGCCGCCCACGGCAGTGCCGATGGCCATGACGGCCGCGCAGATGACCATGATCCACAGCGGGAAGCCGCCCATCTCCCCCACCGTCATGTTGAGCGAGAGCGCGATGGCGAGCATGGC